>JBLIRP010000021.1:0-44491 GCA_049472355.1 bacterium
GGCCAGGACCTTCTTCTCCGCAATCGCAAGCCCCTTTCGGTTTCGCTCCTTTTGCAGGTATTCGATCTCCCCCTCAACACCCTCGATTCCTTCGATGATGTCGATGTATTTGCAGATGTCATCCTTCTGCAGCGATATATCGATGGCGATGTCATCCTCCTGCACGGTCTGCTCGCGTTTATCCTGCATCAACCGTTCCTTAAACCCGATCAATTCCCGGCTGGCGATGGGGGTTTGCGTAATGGCCTTGAGCATCTTCAAACGGCCCGATTCTATCCGTTTTGCAATACTCACCTCGTCTTCTCTCGTCAGGAGCGGGACCATGCCCATTTCCCTGAGATACATCCTGACCGGGTCATCGGTCCGCCCAAGATACTCTGAAGCGAGATCCGCCTCGGCGATGTCCATAGAATCCAGTTTTTCCTCAGGTTCCAGGGTTTCGGCCATATATTTTGATTTCTCGTCCTGATCGATGACATTGATGTCCATGCCGTCCAGCATAATAAAGACATTATCGAGATCCGTTGAGGAGACGAAATCTTCGGGCAAAGAATCATTGAGTTCATCGTAGGTCAGATATCCCTTTTCCTTCCCCATGATGATGAGCTGATCCTTTACCTGGGCCAGTTTCCCTTCAGACGACATTTTGACTCCTTTCCTCACGTCGATGTAGTGTTATGGCGTTGAATAGGCTTGCAACCTACGCATAACATAAAATAGTATAGTTCCACATGCACGGAATTTCAGAAAAACACTCCCCCTACGCTCCCTCGAGTGCGCACGCATCCATCTTGAGGCGGCGATACTCGCTCAAAAGGAGATTCTCTTCCTCCCTTGACAATGCAGTGGAATCCAATTTTTTCCTGATTTCATTCAGTTGCTCGTAGATCCTGCCCTGGCGTAAGCCTTTGAGAAAATCGCGCACCGCCTGGTCGGTATCCTCAAATGCCTCCGTGCCGATCATGACCTGAGATATCAAATCCTTTTTTTTCTCTGAATCCACCTCCATGAGAAATGCTCGGGGTTCCACAGTGATTCCCTGCCGCCAGTGATCCAATATCATGCCGGCAAGTTCCCTGAGATCCGGGTTCCTGAAATCCGATACATCCACGTTTTGAAGCATGGCACTCGAAGGGCTTCCCAACTCGAATGCCAGTTTGATAAAGAGCCTTTCCACACACTCCCTTCGCGACGGAGGGGAAAAGTCCTGCGGTCTGAGGGATGATCGGACCTGACGTCCTTTCGTGGGTCCTTGTACCTGTCTGAGGCGCTCTCTCATGGCCTCCTCTGAAACACCCAGTCTTTGGGCGGTATATCGGATGTTTCCATCCCGTTCGAGGGGATTTCTCATCCGTGCAAGAAAATGGATAATCTGGTCGATTTTCTCCGACTTCTCCTGTACCATCACCTCCCCCCCCAGTAGTCCGTGGCTTTTCAGCAGAAAGTCAATAATTGGTTGGGCCTGGTCAATGGCCCGTGTAAAACCCTCCCTGCCCGATTCCCTGACCAGGCTGTCGGGATCCTTGCCCGATGGCAGGGTGGCCACTCGTGCCTGTATCCCTTCCTCGCAAAAGATCTCCGTGCCTCGCTGCGCCGCCTTAACGCCTGCCATATCGGAATCAAACACCAGGATCACCTCGGTGGCATACCTTTTCAAGGCACGAACGTGGTACACGGTCATGGCGGTTCCGAGGGCGGCCACCACATTGGTGAATCCCGCCTGGTGGAGGGTAAGGAGATCCATATACCCTTCAACAACGATGGCCTGCCCTGTTTGGCGGATGGCCTCCTTCGCATAATCCAGACCGTAGAGGATCTGTCCCTTGGAATAGGCAGGGGTCTCCGGCGAATTGAGGTATTTCGGCCCTTCATCCGCCGCGTTGATGGACCTCCCGCCGAATCCGCATATATCACCGTACATGGTGCGGATAGGGAATATGACACGGTTCCTGAAACGATCATAGAATCCGGTTCCGCTTTGCCTGGGGCAGACGAGGCCGGCCATGAGGAGCATCTGGGTGGAGAAGTGCCTTTTCATGTGTGAAAAAAGCCCATCCCAGGAATCAATGGCATAGCCCAGGCCGAATCGCTTGATGAGGTCGTCTTCAAGACCCCGTGACCTCAGGTACTCGATGCCGCCTTTTCCCGACCATAATCTTTTTTCAAAATATCGTTGGGCGTGGCTGTTGATTTCAAAGATCTGCTGCCTTTCGCTCGCATGGATATCACCCTTGTTCCCCTGTGCAGCCGGTATCGATATGCCGCACCTTCTGGCCAGATGTTCCATTGCCTCCATAAAGGTGATGCCCTCCTTTTTCATTAAAAAGGTGAAGGCATCCCCTCCGGTGTGACACCCGAAACAGTAAAAGAACTGCTTCTCTTTATCCACATGGAACGAGGGGGTCTTTTCAGGGTGAAAGGGGCACAGCCCCTTGTATCTCCGCCCCGCCTTTTTCAAGTCAACGTATTCGGATACGAGGTCGAGGATATCCACCCTTTGCAGTATTTCCTCTTTTATCCCGTTATTGGGCGCCATGGTCATCACTCCGTTACGCTGTCAATTCCACGACGGTCACCCCGGTTCCCCCCTCGTGCATCGTTCCGCTTCGAAATGAGGCCACCTGTGGGTGAGAACGCAGAAATTCCTCAACCGCTCGTTTGAGTGCCCCGGTCCCCTTTCCGTGGATTATGGAGACCGAGGAAAGATGGGCACAAACCGCATTGTCGATATATTTATCGATCCGGAGCAGGGCCTCTTCAACCTTCTGCCCGATAACCACCAGCCTGGTGCTTACCTCGTCGGTGGATACGGGGGTGGAAACGAGCACCGGGTGCGGTGAAGATGCCCTCATCTGCTCCTCCACCGGGAGCAATTCATTGGAATCCACCTGCAGCTTCAGGGACCCGATCATGACCCATACCTTTTTTTCCGAGCGGTCCACCCGGCTCACCGTGCCCTTTTCCTTGAGCGCGGGCAGGTACACCGGCTGGCCGATCGATACGCTCTCGATTCCCATCCCCTTCCGCCGTGCCGGCGGTGAAAACTGGGGGATGCAGTGCCGCCCCACCTCCCTGAGTGCCCTATGCGCTGCCTTGATCGCCGGGGTGGTGGGCGTCGATCGCCTCAATTCCCCGACAATCCGTTCGATTTCCTTGCGTGCCTTATCGATAAGGGGCTGAATGCCGTGCCGGGCATCCGCGGCCATCCTGGCCTCCCTTTCCCGAATGCCTTCGAGCAGGCGATGGTAGCGTTCCTTCATCAGGGCGATGTCGGCCCGCATCTCCTGTTGTTGCGCCTGTTCCTCCCTGAGCCGTTGTTCGGTCCGCTCAAGTGACCTGATGAGGTCCTCGATGTGAACCTCGCCTGCACCCATGATGTGCCGTGCATTTTCAAGGATTTCCCGGGGCAGCCCCAATGTGGCGGCAATACCCAGGGCGTTGCTGCTTCCCGGGTAGCCTATGTGTAGTTGAAACGTGGGCGCCTTTTTTTCCGGGTCGAATCCCATCGATGCATTCGCTATATCGGGGGCATTCGTGGCGGCGTAGGCCTTGAGCCCGTTATGGTGCGTGGTCACCAGGCACAGCGCCCCCTTCTCGAGAATATATTCCAGCACCGCTATTCCCAGGGCCGCACCCTCCGTGGGGTTCGTATCGGAGCCCAGTTCGTCAAACAGTACAATGCTCCGAGGGCCCACCCTTTTCAGCACACGGGCGATATTCCTGATGTGGGAGGAAAAGGAGGAAAGATCCCTGGTGATATCCTGTTCGTCTCCTATATCCGCCAGGATCTCCTCAAATATGCCCAGTTCGCTTCCCTCCCTGACAGGGATATGGAGTCCCGACTGCATCATGGCGAGGAGAAGGCCGACCATTTTCAGGGTGACGGTCTTTCCTCCGGTGTTGGGGCCGCTGATGACCAGTGCCCTGGTCCGCCCATGCAGATCGAGATCGATCCCTACCGGCTTCGTGCCCATCCCCGGTGTATCCATGTGCCTGAAGATGAGGAGGGCGTGCCGCGCCTCCTTGAGCCTGATCACCGGATCGTTGCTGATGACCGGGGCAATACCCCCTATCGCCTGGCTGAACAGCGCCTTTGCCTGAAGGAAGTCCAATTCCGTCAGGATGTGGAGATCGACGGTAAGGACCTCCCTGTGCTGTGCCACCATGGAGGTCAATTCCAGGAGCACCTTTCGGATCTCTTCCCTTTCCCTGATTTTGAGCCGGCGATAGCTGTTTTGGGCCTCCACCGAGAGCATCGGCTCGATGAAGAGCGTGGCGCCGCTGCCCGATTCATCGTGTATGATGCCCTGTATGCTCCCCTTTTTGCTTGCCTTTACCGGGATGACGTAGCGCTCGTTCCGGATGGTGATAAAATCGCCCTGGAGCGCCTTTTGATCACCTTTATGCACAATGCCCTCCAAGAGGGCAATAATCCCCTCCTTCTCCCTGCGCACCTGCCTTCGAATCCGTGCCAGGGCCGGACCGGCCGCATCCTTGATCTCGCCCGAAGGATCCAGGCAGTCATCCAACCGCTGTCGAAGCTGTTCCGGTGAAACAAGGCCCTCCTTGAACGGTTCGAGGGTCGGAGCGCCCTCAACGGCCCGGGATAGCCACTGCGCGACCGCACGGATCAGGTTCGCAAATGCGGCGATCTCCAGCAATTCGGCAACCTCCAGGGCAGTACCGGTCAGGGCCGCCTTGGACAGGTGAGGAGCGATATCCCTGAGGTCCGCCATGGGGAGCCGGCCGAATATGGATACCGCCTCCCTGGCCTCGTGTACCTGGCGAAGGTCATGCTCTATGACCCCCTTGTCCACGACGGGGGTGATCTTCAGGCAACGGGCCCTGCCCGGATCGGAACAGGCAAAGGATGCCAGCCGCGATTTAACCGATTTAAATTCAAGTACTTCTAAGGAATGATGGTCCATGGCACCATTGGTGGATGCGTCAGCTCCTTGAATGATAAACGTAACCGGAACACGGTACGATTTCCAGGTCCCCCTGTGTGCGCACCTGATCGAACACGAGGTTCATGCCCAGGCTGTCGCTGCCGATGTGGCCGGCGATCACAACATTGAGATGGTGAGCCTCTGCCTCTTTTTTGTGCTCCTCGCTCATATGCATGGCAACAATCGTTCCTAATCCCTCCTGTGCCAGGCGCTGGTAGATTTCCTTCGATCCCTCGGTTCCCCCGGTCATGTCCACAAGAATTTTCCCGCATCGCCTGGTTTCACTTCCCACCAGTATCTGAGGCCCTGCGTTGATCAATGCCTGATCCTGATATTCCGGGATGTCGAGGAGAACGTCGATGATCTCACCCATCCAATAAGGCCTTTTCTCTTCGAAAAGCCGCCGAAGATAGGCATATACCGCATTGTCCGCAGGGGTATGGCAGCACAGGAAGGGCATATCAAGGAGCCGGGCTGCCATGACCGCCCGGTTGTGATTTACCGGCATGATCTTCCGGGCGACCTCCTTCATTCTCTCATCGAGAAGGGCCTCGGCAACGGTGACGGAGACACCGAACTGGTTCAGCAGATCGGTCTGCAGGGTCATGACCCGGTAAAAGCTCGCAAGGGCGCCTCCTTCCGGGTGGTGCGCAATGACTGCATCGATTGGTATGCCTTTTTCCTGCAATTTTTCAGCCAGGAGGATTTCGCCGATCTCGATATCTATCCCGGCCAGGACAGTGCGAATATCGCTCTCGTGATCACCATGGAGTATCCGGGTATCGGCATACGGATTGTGAAGCCTCTCACGATCGAACCGGGCCTTGTCACGTTCCTTGATCTCTTCGTAGTCCTTGTGCGATGCCTCCAGTGCCCTTCGTATCCCTTCCTCGTCCCGGGGGTCGTTTTGTATGCCGATTCGTATGATGCTCTCGTATATCTGGCTAAGCCGCATGTGCGTCAATGCAGGGTAAACAGGTCAAATCGGGTAAAAAAAAGGACTCGGGTGGTTCAGGACCCGAATCCTTACCATTGTACAGCGTGAAATTATCTTCTCCTGGAAAATGGCCTCGCACCATGCTATAAGGTAACGTCTACACCTTCGTTTATACAACGAAAAAATAATGAACAACACGCGCTATTCGGTAATTAATATCGCCTTCTCAGAGACTTTTTCTTCGCTGCTAATGCCTTCCTTTTCTTCCTGGTGCTTGGTTTCTCGTAGTGCTCTCTCTTCTTATATTCCGCCAAGATTCCTGCCTTCTCACTGGTCTTCTTGAAGCGTTTGAGCAGGCTCTCAAAGGACTCGTCCTCTTTCGGCCTTATAACAGGCAATCATTATCCCTCCCTCCGCAGTGTTTTATTGTCTTGTGGACATGGACCCTCTTAAACGATTTAAAACTTAATTATATACGGAACTCACTCTAAAGTCAAGGAAAATCCCTTTTCAATGACCGATAAAAACAGGTCCTGTTCCCTGTATGGCATGCTGCCCCTGTCTGTTCCACCCTGAAGAGCAAGGTGTCCATGTCGCAGTCGAAGCACACCTCCTTTATCCGCTGGATATGACCGGACGTCTCGCCCTTGGGCCAGATGCATTGTCGTGACCGGCTCCAGAATACCGTCCTGCCCGTCTTGAGTGTCTCGAGAAGCGAGTCCCGGTTCATGTATGCCATCATGAGTACCTGTCCATTTTCAACATCTTGAATGATCGCCGGGACAAGCCCCTTTTCGTCATACTTGATGCCCGAGACGAAACGCTCTGCATCCTGTGCCGTTTGCGTCATGCATGCCCCCTCCGTTTTTCCGATTACCTGAAAAAGACAGCGTATACCGCGCGCATGTACGTCGATACGATCGAATCACTTTGAGATAGACTTATAAGAAAGAATGGATTTGAAATGCAACGAAGAAACTGGTATAAACGCCGCTTAATCTTATTAAAAGTTGTATAGTATGCCCTACACTCTGCATAACCCCTTTGTTATTAACTAATAATATAATAACAGATATTGACAATACTGTCAATTTGGATGTACGAATCCCCGTCTCGAATCGTGAGTCTGAGGGTGGCGTGAGCAGACATGTCCGTCAACCATAACACAACGTCCAAGCAAGAAGTCCTGATGTGGATGGCATATGCGGCTTCTATCTGACCCCTGTCGAGCCCTATTGTTGATTCATTGACATTCGGGTTGTTAATTTACCGTAAAGGGTGTAAGAGTCAATAAGGAGAACTTCCGGCGTGCTGCAAAACCGGTTGTGCATGGTCGCCGAACGGCGTACTATTCGGTTTTCGCATATGACAAATCCGGCATGGGACGGGACCAGGCGGTGATCTGATAAGGAGGGATACGAACCGATGCTTGATACACTACAGCTCGATGCATTATACACGCGCCTCAACCGTCGCGAATACGTGCACCCTGATCCCCTCGAATGCCTCTATCCCTATCCGGATCTCCATGACCGGGAGATCGTGGGGCTCGTGGCATCCTCCTTGGCATACGGGAGGGTTGCGCAGATTCTGAAAAGCGTATCCAGGGTGCTCGGACGAATGCCCCAGCCCTTCCGTTTTCTCATGGGCGCATCACGAGCATCACTCGATGCGTTATACGCGGATTTCAGGCACCGCTTCACCACCGGTGAGGACCTTGCAGCGTTGCTGTATGGCGCGAGAAAAGCCATTGAGCGGTATGGATCCCTCAATGCATGTTTCCGATCCGGGCTTCGTAATGAACATGAAACGGTGCTCCCCGCGCTTGAATCATTTATACGGGAACTCTCCATACAGGACACGGGGAGATGCAACACCCTCCTGCCCTCACCCGATAAGGGGAGCGCATGCAAGCGGATGAACCTGTTTTTGCGCTGGATGGTACGGAGGGATGACGTGGATCCGGGCGGATGGGAAGGGGTGCCTCCGGCCAAGCTCCTGGTCCCTCTGGATACCCATTTATATCGGATTGGATGCGCCCTCCACTTCACCACGAGAAGGCAAGCGGATATGAAAACCGTCCTTGATATCACCTGCGCATTTAGAGCGATCTGCCCTGAAGATCCGGTAAGGTATGATTTCTCGCTTACCCGCCTGGGGATGCGCATGAAGCAGGGAGAAGATCCCTCGCAATACCTCTCTGAATGCCTTACCCAATCTTCTCCATCCAAATCGGACCTGGCCATACACCGGGAGTCCCTCAAGCCGTAGCGTGGGGGGGGCAACACCACTTTGTTACGAAAACATCCTGTATTCATCTGAAAATATAGCATTTTCATTCTTCGTGGCGCCGCTCAAGCGGCATGAGGGTTTGCCGTAAAGATTGTAGAGCGGTTCCCCCTCAAGCCGTAGCGTGGGGTGTACCCCCCGTCCGGATGCATAAAAAATCCCCTCCCCGTATAGTTTCTATACCTGTCTCGATGGATGTCTCTCTGTGCCCAGGCCTCCGAAGAGGTTCAAAATCCGGCGGTTTCCTTCCATGCCGGAGTGGCGATGGACGTGACCTTTTTGGAACGATACTTGCTTTTTCACGTAGAGCAAACTGAATATGTATGGTTGCAGCAGATGAGACAATGGAGGCCTACAATGTTTTCCTTTAGCAATGACCACTCGGCAAGGATTCAATCCTGTATCTTTTTTCTCTCACTCATCGTCATCATCGTGATGGGCATATGCCAGGGCGCGGAGGCCTATTACGGACTGGGGCTTTATGGCGGCGGGATTTACGGAGGCTCGAGCCTGTACGGCCTCGGCGGATTATACGGGCTTGGCGGATTGTATGGGCTTTCAGGCATGAGCGGTCTCTACGGACTTGGAAGCCTGTACGGCCTCGGCGGATTATACGGCCTCGGCGGATTGTATGGACTTTCAGGTATGGGCGGTCTCTACGGACTTGGAAGCCTCTATGGCCTCGGCGGTCTTTCCGGCCTCGGCGGTCTCTATGGCGGCCTTGGAGGCATGTATGGTTTGGGCGGCCTGTCCAGCCTCGGCGGCGGTCTCACTATGCTCGGCCTGGCCTACGGACTGGGCGGGAGCTCGGGGCTTCAGAATCTCCAGGCAATGGCCGGGCTCGCCAACACCCTGAATCCCCTTGGCAGCCTGGGGCTTTTGAATCTGGGGGCGCAGTCCCCGGCGCTGACGAATCTCCTGGGAATAACGGCTGAGCAGGCAGGAACATGGACCGGGACCTGGTACAGCCTGGTAAAGCTGAACGCAGGCATCATGAATATGACGCTCGTCGAGGATGCGGTGAACGGAATCCTGACCGGAGAGGTGACCCTCATCCTGAACAAATTCACCAATTCCGTACCCGCGGAGGTGAGCGGGCTGTATAATGGTGGTGACACCTTCATCCTGACCGGAGGAAATAATACCGTAATCCCGACCACTCTCTTGGTCACGACTGCCCTGACCCTCTATGAGATCGAGCTGAATTGCACCCTGACCGGTCCCTCCACCATGACCGGGACATATACCATCAACGATCTGACGAAGCTGCTCGGGTATGATTACGGGAACTTCAATCTCACCCTGAGTGCGGCACCGATTATATAGATCCTGCTCCGCTGCGCTCCGCCCTGGCAAGTTTGGGTGATGAGTTTGTGACCCTTGCGGGGGATTGCAGAGGGCAGCATAGAGCGTCGCTGCGCTACGCCCTGGCAATCATGTTAGATGTTAGTTTGAGACCTTTGAGGATGATTGCGGAGGGCAGCATAGAGGCTCCGCTGCGCTCCGCCCTGGCAAGCTTGGTTGCTCCGCCCTGGCAAGCTTAGAGAATCGTTACCTTTGCCTCCATCACCCGGTGACCGGTCAGTATCTCCGCAATCTGGACCGCATTGAGTGCTGCGCCCTTGCGGAGGTTGTCCGACACGACCCACAGGTTGAGGCCATGGGCGACCGATTCATCCCTGCGGATGCGGCCGACGAATACCGGGTCCTCTCCGGCGGCGTCAATGGGAAGCGGATAGATATTCTGTCGGGGATCATCCACCACCACGACCCCTGGGCTCTTTTTCAGGATTTCCCTGCATTCATCGGGTGAAAGATCGCGCTCGAGTTCCACGTTCACCGCCTCGGAATGCCCGATGAAGACCGGAACCCGCACCGTGGTCGCCGTGATCCGGATGGTGTCGTCCCCCATGATCTTCCTGGTTTCGTTCACCATCTTCATCTCTTCCTTGGTATACCCGTTCTCCAGGAATATATCGATATGGGGGAGGCAATTGAAGGCGATCTGGTGGGGATAGACCGAGGGCCGGATGTCCTCTTTTTGGAAATTCAACAGCATTCTGCTCTGGTCGAGGAGCTCGTCCATGGCCTCCTTGCCCGTGCCGGAGACCGCCTGATAGGTTGACACCACGATCCGCTTGATCCTCGCACGGTCATGGATCGGCTTGAGCGCAACCACCATCTGGATGGTGGAGCAGTTCGGATTGGCAATGATCCCCTTGTGCCGTTGGATGTCATTCGGGTTGACCTCGGGCACAACCAGCGGCACCTCCGGGTCCATGCGAAAGGCGCTGCTGTTGTCCACGACCACGGTCCCCGCCGTGACCGCATGGGGGGCGAATTCGAGGCTCACATCCCCCCCCGCGGAGAACAGGGCAATATCGACGCCCTCAAATGAATCCCTTTTCAGCTCCTTGACAATGAGGGATCGGTTATGGAAAGAGACCTCCGTTCCCGCAGTCCGATACGACGCCAGGGGTACGAGCGCGCTCACCGGGAATTCCCTTTCTTCGAGGACCGCGATCATCTCCTTGCCGACAGCCCCCGTGGCACCGACAACGGCAACCCGATATCGTTCCTTCTTCTGCATCCGTTCTACCTCACTTTGTTGTGCGGGATGGCCGGCGCACCAGGTCCGCTACCATGTCCCCGATCTCATGGGTTTTGAATCCGCTCTTCGCGGACAGGTCCTTTATCTTGCCGCTTCCGAGCAGGCTGATGATGGCCTGCTCGATCAGACGGCTGCCTTCCTGTTCCTTCAGGTGTTCCAGCATCATCTGTGCTGCCGAGATGGTTGCCAAAGGATTGGCTACCCCCTTTCCCGCATATTTGGGGGCGGAGCCATGGATCGGCTCGAACATGGAGACCCCCTCCGGATTGATGTTTCCGGAGGCGGCAATGCCCAGGCCGCCCTGGATCATCGCCCCGAGATCGGTGATGATATCCCCGAACATGTTGCACACCACGATCACGTCGAACCACTCAGGATTTTTCACCATCCACATGCAGGTTGCATCCACATACGCATGATCCATCCGGATGTCGCCGTATTCCGCCCCTACCTCCTTGAACACCCGCTGCCAGAGATCATGGGCATAGGTGAGCACGTTGGACTTGTCGCAGAGGGTCAGCTTTTTCTCCCTGTTTCGTGTGCGGGTCAGGTCAAAGGCATACCGGACGCAGCGCTCAACGCCCTTTCGGGTGTTGATCATCTCCTGCATGGCCACCTCGTCTTTGGTTCCCTTTTTGAAGAATCCGCCAATGCCCACATAGAGCCCTTCGGTGTTCTCGCGCACCACCACGAAATCGATCTCGTCCGGGCCCTTGTCCTTGAGGGGGGTCCATACCCCTGGATAGAGTTTGATCGGTCTCAGGTTGATATACTGGTCGAGCTCGAAACGGAGGCGCAGGAGCAGGCCCTTCTCCAGGATGCCGGCCTGTACGCCTGGATGACCGACTGCGCCCAGATAGATGGCATCCATGTCCCGGAGCTCCGTCATGGCCGAGTCAGGGATGACTTCGCCGGTCTTCAGGTACCGGTCCCCGCCAAAGTCGAAGTGATGCGCCTTGAATGAAAATCCAGCAGCCTCGGACGCCGCCTGGAGCACCTTGAGCCCTTCCTGGATGATCTCCGGGCCGATACCATCCCCGGGGATAACTGCGATGTTATACATGATCCGCTATTCTCCTTCGTTCGTTGTCGTTTTCCCGTGTTCTTCACAACAGTTCTTGTACTTTTTTCCGCTCCCGCACGGGCAGGGGGCGTCCCGATCGAGCATCGGCGAGCTTCCCATGACGATGATCTTCCCCTTCCTCGATTTTGTCCGGGCGCGTTTGGATTCCGTTTTGCCCCTGTTCTCCGCCCACTCCTCGTCGTCCCAGTACATGTAATCCTCTTCCATCACCCGCATCATATCCTCGACCTTCTGGTTGATCATCAGCAGGGGAAAGAGGATAAGGAGGCAGCAAAAGGGTGCCATGAGCAGCATTGCCGTCTGGAAGGGGGTGAGGGGAAGAAAGAGACTGATCAGGATGCCCATCCCCGCGAACGCCAAGGTCACCACAATACAGGACAGGATTGCGACGAAACAGAGCACGCCTATGTTCTTCATGAAATCACTCCTTTGATATAATTCATCAATCCCCCGCTCTCAATCAATTCCTTCATAAACGGTGGATAGGGGACGATGGTGTATTCTTCATTCCGGGTACGATTGATTATTTTTCCTTTCTCCACATGAACCTCCAGGGCATCGCCGGTGCGTATCCGTGCCGATGCCGGTTCGGACTCGATAATGGGCAGGCCGATGTTGATCGCATTGCGGAAAAAGATCCGGGCAAAGCTTGCCGCAATGACGCACCCGACCTTGGCTGCCTTGATGCACAGGGGGGCATGCTCCCGGGAAGAGCCGCACCCGAAGTTTGTTCCTCCCACCAGGATATCGCCGGGCTTGGCCCGGGAGGCAAACCCGGGGTCCAGGTCCTCGAGACAGTGGCGGGCCAGCTCGATGGGATCGGTGGTGTTCAGATAGCGTGCGGGGATGATTTCATCGGTATTTACGTTGTCGCCGTATCTCCATGCAGTTCCCCTGATGATGCTGATGTCAACCATTGCCATGAATCTCCTCCGGCCCGCCTATCCTGCCGAGAATGGCGGAGGCGGCCGCCACTGCCGGGTTCGCCAGGTAGACCTCGCTCTTTGGATGCCCCATTCGTCCGACAAAATTCCGGTTGGTGGTGGCGATGGCCCGTTCCCCTTCAGCCAGTACCCCCATATGTCCGCCGAGGCAGGGACCGCACGTGGGAGTGGAGATGACTGCGCCTGCATCCAGAAAAACGGCCAGAAGCCCTTCCTCCATGGCCTGCTTGTATATCGCCTGGGTTGCGGGAATGACGATGAGGCGCACCCCGGGGTGGACCCGTTCCCCCTTGAGCACCCGGGCGGCGATCCTCATGTCTTCGATCCTCCCGTTGGTGCAGGAGCCGATCACCGACTGGTCGATCACCACCGTTCCCACCTCGCTGATGGGCCTCGTATTCGAGGGCAGATGGGGGAATGCCACCTGGGGCTCCAGGTCATCCACGTTCCACTCGTAGACCTCCCTGCAGGGGGCGTCCTGATCGCCGTATACGGGCTCGAAGGGCCGAACCCCCCGTTCCCTGCAATAATCGATGGCCTTCCGGTCCGGCGCGATGATGCCGTTCTTGGCCCCCGCCTCTATGGCCATGTTGCATATGGTGAATCTATCGTCCATGGGGAGCCCGTCGATGACCGGTCCGGTGAATTCCATGCTCATGTACCGGGCGCCGTCCACACCGATCCTGCCGATGGTATACAGAATGAGGTCCTTGCCGCCCACCCATGGCCTGAGTTTCCCGGTATAGACAAATCTGAGGGTGTCGGGAACCTTGAACCAGATCTCCCCGGTGATCATTGCTGCCGCAAGGTCCGTGCTGCCCACGCCCGTGGCGAACGCCCCTACCGCACCATACGTGCAGGTATGGGAATCCGCCCCTATGATAAGCTCCCCGGGCAGAATGAGCCCCTGCTCCGGGATCAGGGCATGTTCGATCCCCATCTGTCCCACCTCGAAATAGTACCGTAGAGTATGTGTGCGGGCAAACTCCCTGACCTGGCGGGCAAGCTGCGCGGACTTGATGTCCTTGTTCGGGGTGGAATGATCGGGCACCAGGTAGATCCTCTCCGGGTCGAACACCCGGGTTGCCCCAATACGTTCGAACTCGTTGATCGCAAGGGGCGCGGTGATGTCGTTTCCCAGGCAGCAATCGATTCGCGGCTTGATGAACTCCCCTGGTCGGACGAATTCCCTGCCCGCATGGCGGGCGAGAATCCTTTGGCTTATGGTCATGGCGGTGGACATCGTTTCGGTTCCTTGAAGGATTCAGAGGGATGGGGCGTTTTTCGCGCCCTTCTTCTCGTTGCGGAAGACCGCCTTGTTGATTGCATTAAGGTATGCCTTTGCGCTCGCCACGATGACGTCGGTCGACACGCCTCTTCCCGTGAGGACCTGATCACCGATCCGCACCGCGACATTGACCTCACCCATGGCGTCCTTCCCTCCTGCCACTGCATTGATGGAATAGGACGCGAGGGTTCCCGTCATATTCGTCAGACGGTCGATGGTCTTATATGTCGCATCCACCGGGCCGTCGCCGCAGGCGGAGTCCTGGAGGATCTCCCCGTTTCGTTTCAGCTTTATGGTCGCCGTGGGGATGGTGTGGTCACCACTGGAAATATGGATATAATCCAGGGCGAAGATCTCCGGAATGGCGTGGATTTCGTCCTCCACCAGGGCCTGGAGCTCCTCGTCGAACACCTCTTTCTTCTTGTCCGCCAGCTCCTTGAATCGCTGAAAGGCCTTGTTCAGCTCATCCGGGGAGAGATCATAGCCCAGATCGGCAAGCCGCGCCGAGAAGGCATGCCGTCCGGAATGCTTTCCCAGGACCATCCGGCTCTGCTTCAATCCGATCGACTCGGGGGTCATGATCTCGTAGGTGGTCTTTTCCTTGAGCACCCCGTCCTGGTGTATCCCGGATTCATGGGCAAAGGCGTTTTCGCCCACGATGGCCTTGTTCCTCTGCACCGCGATCCCGGTGAGGTGGCTTACCATCCTGCTGGTCTTGTATATCTCCTCGGTGCGGATATCGGTGTAGTTGCTGAAGTGGTCCTGCCTGGTCCGGATGGCCATGACGATCTCTTCCAGGGCCGCGTTTCCCGCCCGCTCCCCCAGGCCGTTCATGGTGCACTCCACCTGCCGCACGCCGTTTTCAACCGCGGCGAGTGAATTGGCCACGGCGAGTCCCAGGTCGTTGTGGCAATGGCAGCTCAGGATCGCCTTGTCAACGTTGGGCACCCGCTCACGGATCAGCCTGATCAGCCCTCCGAATTCGGCAGGGGTGGCATATCCCACCGTATCCGGGATATTGATGGTGGAGGCTCCGGCATCGATGGCCAGTTCAACGATCCGGCACAGGAAGTCGCGGTCGGATCGAAAGGCATCCTCCGCGGAAAACTCCACGTCAGGGCACAGGGAGCGCGCGAAGCTTACCGCATCCCTGGCCATGGCCAGCACCTCATCCCGTTCCTTTTTGAGCTTGTATTTCATATGGATGTCCGAGGTGGCGATAAAGGTATGGATACGCGGCCGCCGGGCATGCTGCACCGCCTCCCATGCCCGCTCGATGTCCTCCCGCGTGGACCGGGCAAGCCCTGCCACGGCAGGCCCCTCCACCTCCCGGGCGACCCGTTTGACCGCCTCGAAGTCACCCGGTGAGGCAATGGGAAAGCCCGCCTCTATCACGTCCACATTGAGTTTTGCCAGTTGTCGTGCTATCTGCAGCTTTTCGGTTATATTCAGACTCGCCCCGGGAGACTGTTCGCCGTCCCTGAGGGTCGTATCAAAGATGATGATTCTGTCTCTGCTCACCTTCTTCTCCTTTCGGGATCCTTGATCGGTATCGTTTCGCCACTGCATGAGGATGGAGATCCTTCGCTTGCACCAGGAGTATCTCCGCCGGCCCGGAGAGGACGTAGCCAAAAAAGATGAGGAAAAACATCACCCGGGGCTCGGCAGCCACCACGAGGAGCAGCAACATGATCATGACCAGGGCGTGAAAGGGCCTTTTTTGTTTCAGATTGATCTGCTTCAGGCTTCGATACCGGATGGTGCTCACCATAAGGAAGGCGAGCACGTAAGCAAGCCCTGCGATCACAACGGGCTTGAGATTCTGGGGCACCGTGAGCAGTTGACTGAGTATGATAAAGGATGCCAGTGTCCCGGCCGCTGCGGGGATGGGGAGTCCGGTGAAGCTCTTGCTCTCCGACGTGGTCACCTGACAGTTGAACCGCGCCAGCCTCAATGCCCCGCATACCACGAAGAGAAACGAGGCAAGCCAGCCGATCCGGCCGAAGGGCCTCAGTGCCCACATATAGATCAGAACACCCGGCGCCATGCCGAAGGAGATCAGGTCGGCAAGCGAATCGAATTCAACGCCGAACCTGGTACAGGAATTGGTAAGCCGCGCCACCCTTCCGTCCAGGGCATCGAAGATGCCCGCCACCATGATGGCGATGGATGCAGCCTGAAAATGCAGATTCACCGCGGAGATGATCGCATAGAATCCGCAAAAGATGTTGCCCAGGGTAAAGATGCTGGGGAGTATATAAATTCCCTTTTTCATTGTCTCTTTGTTCTTAATCGGTTTCACTCCACTGCACAATGGCTGGCGCTCTGACCCGGTATACATTCTTTATCGGTCATCCGACGAATACGCATATAGTCGGTGTGCACCGCCAGTCCGTTATGGTATTTCATGAAAAATTATAGGGCAAAGGGAGCTAAAAAGCAAATGATTAGGACCTGATCCGGGCAATGTAATCGTGATAGAGCATCCGCATTTTCGTGAGCAGACACTATGTCCGCTCGCGCTCCACGGATTAGGATTCAAAATTCGAGTTGCCGGACCTGATCCGGGCAATGGAATGCAGCCCTGCCTTGACCTTCTGGCCCGGCGCCACCAGGACCTCTGCCGAGGAGGGGATGACGACGTCAACCCGTGAACCAAACTTGATCAAGCCGAACCGGCTGCCCTGGGTGACGGCATCCCCGCAGGTGACCCGGCAGACTATCCTCCGGGCGATGAGCCCGGCGATCTGGCGCACACCGATATCCATGCCGCTGCCCCGGATATGGATGGTGTTTTGCTCATTCAGGAGCGAGGCCTTTTCCCTGAAGGCAGGCAGAAATTTTCCGGGATTGTAAAGGCAGGTACTCACCGTGCCAGAAAGGGGGACTCGGTTGACATGGCAGTTGAACACGGACATAAAGATACTGACCTGCTGTGAAGGGCTTGCCCCCTGCCCGGACACCGGGATGATCTGAAGGACGCGTCCGTCCGCAGGGGCCAGGATCAGGTGGTCGTCCTTCAGTGTTGTTCGCTCCGGGTCGCGGAAAAAGGCGGCCACGCACAGCGTGACCGCTGCGAAAAGAAGGGCGGGGATCATGGCCCCGAGCATGATGCATATAAACGAGAGAAGCAGCCCGGGGAGGATGAACGGCCATCCCTCCCTGGCAATCGGTATCCTGACGCTCATAGGAATAACCCTGTGCGGCTCATTTCTTCAGCCAGCTCATCATTCCCCGCAGCTTGCTACCGACCCGCTCGATGAGGTGCTCGGACTCCTTCTTCCGCAGGGCATTGAAAACCGGCCTTCCCGCCTTGTTTTCCAGTATCCATTCCCGTGCGAATTCCCCGCTCTGGATCTCCTGGAGGATATACTGCATCTCCTCGCGCGTCTCCTCGGAGATGATCCTTTTTCCCCTGGTAAGGTCGCCGTATTCCGCGGTATCACTGATTGAATAGCGCATGCCGGTGATACCGTGCTCGTTGATCAAATCCACGATCAGCTTTACCTCGTGGAGGCACTCGAAGTAGGCGACCTCCGGTTGATACCCCGCTTCAACCAGGGTTTCGAAGCCAGCCCGGATCAATTCGGTGAGCCCCCCGCACAGGACCACCTGCTCGCCGAAGAGATCGGTTTCCGTCTCCTCCTCAAAGGTGGTTTCCAGCACGCCCGCCCTGGTGGCGCCGATGCCCTTTGCGTGGGCGAGGGCCATATCCTTGGCCTTGCCCGTGTAATCCTGATACACGGCAATGAGGGAAGGAACGCCCTGCCCCTGCTGATATACCCTTCGGACGAGATGCCCCGGTCCCTTCGGGGCTACCATGTACACATCCACCTCTGCAGGAGGAATGATCTGGGAGAAATGGATATTGAATCCGTGGGAAAAGACCAGGGCGTTTCCCGGCTTCAGGTGCTCCTTGATCTGTGTTTCGTAGACCTGTGGTTGAAACTGGTCGGGCACGAGGATCTGGATAATGTCCGCCTTTTTGCATGCATCAGGGGTCTGCATGATGGTCATTTTGTCCTTTTCCGCCTGCTGCCAGTTGGCGCTGCCGGGCAGGTCGCTGACAACGACGTTGATCCCGCTGTCCTTGAGATTCTGTGACTGGGCGTGCCCTTGGCTCCCATAGCCGATCACGGCAATCGTCTTGTCCTTGAGAATGCCCAGATCCGCATCCTTATCGTAATACATCGTGGTCATAATCCAATCTCCTGAACATGGTGGTTTATTCGATGAACATTATGTTAATAGCAACTTTTCAATATATTATGCGAGAATGGGAACGGGCGTCCCCCCTTTCCGCACGAGTGGGCAAGTTTTTGTAACGATATCCCTATTTCTTTCCCCTGGTCATGGCGACCTTGCCGGTGCGGGCGATTTCGATGATCCCGAACGGTTTGAGCAGGCCTATGAGGGCCTCGATTTTGTCCTGCACCCCGGTCACCTCGAGGGTGAGGCTCTTTTGTGATACATCCACGATCTTTCCCCGGAAGATATCGCAGATCCTCAGGATTTCGGCCCTGTTCTGTGAGTCGGCGAACACCTTCAGCAGGACCATCTCCCGCTCCACGTATTCCGCATCCGAAAGATCGCTCACCTTTATGACGTCGATCAGCCTGCGGAGCTGTTTTATCACCTGTTCAACGATCTGATCGTCCCCTGTCGTGACGAGCGTCATCCTTGATATTGAGGGATCGATCGTTTCGCCGACCGAAAGGCTGTCGATATTGAATCCGCGGGCACTGAAGAGCCCGGCTATCCGGGCCAGGACCCCGAACTTGTTTTCGACCATTACCGTTATCGTATGGCGCACTACTCGATTCTCCTCAGCCCAAACTCCTCAACCCGAGGGCGATGAGCCCCGTTCTGGCCATCTCGTCGATGCCGAACGGATTCAACAGGTTGACAATGTTGTTGATGACCCGCTCCTCCCCTGCAATCTCAATGGTGATGGTCTCCTCCGACATATCCACCACCTTGGCGCCGAATACCTCGGCGATTTCGATGATCTCGTGGCGCGTCTGCGGTGTCGACATCACCGTGATGATGGCAAGCTCCCTCGTCACGGCCCGTCCGAACTTGAGGTCCGCGACACTGATGACGTCGACCAGCTTCTGAAGCTGCTTCCTCACCTGCTCCAGCACATACTCGTCACCGCTCACCACGATCGTGATCCGTGAGACCGAGGGGTCCTCCGTCTCTCCCGCCACCAGGCTTTCAATATTGTATGAGCGCCTGGTAAACAGCCCGGCAACGTGAGAGAGTACGCCCGCGTGGTTTCTCACCAGTACGGAGAGGATATGCCTCATGTCGTATCCCCCCTGTCGAGCATTTGATTGATGGCGCCACCGGGGGGGACCATGGGATACACATTTTCCTCGGGAGAGACATGGAAATCGATCACCACCGGCTTCTCGATTCCGATCGCCTCTTCTATGGCGGGCCGCACCTCCTCGGGTCTGGTCACCACAATCCCCTCCGCCCTGTATCCCTTGGCTATGGCCACAAAGTCAGGATTTTCATCCAGGCATGTATGAGAGTAGCGGCGACCGAAGAAGATCTCCTGCCATTGACGGACCATCCCCAGAAACCCGTTGTTGAGTATGGCGATTTTGACGTTGATCTTGTTCTGCACGGCGGTTGCAAGCTCCTGGATGTTCATCTGAAAGCTCCCGTCCCCGGCGATGTCGAATACCACCCTGTCGGGGCATCCCACCTTCGCCCCTATGGCAGCGGGAAATCCGAAGCCCATGGTGCCCAGTCCTCCGGAGGAGATAAAGGAACGGGGGTGCTTGGGATGGTAGAACTGGGCGGCCCACATCTGGTTTTGCCCCACCTCGGTGGTGACGATCGCCTCCCCGCCGGTGATGTCGCATATCTGCTCGATGACATACTGCGGCTTGATCTCGCTGTCAGAGTGTTCGTAGCTCAGGGGGTATTCCCTCTTCCATTCCTCGATGCGGGTGAGCCATTCGGGATGTTCCCGGGGCTCCGTCATGGTGCAGAGGTCGGCCAGGATCTCCCGTGCATTCCCTACGATGGGCATATGCACCTTCACGATCTTTCCGATCTCCGCGGGATCGATGTCGATGTGGATGATGCGGGCGTGCGAGGCAAACCTCTTGACATCCCCGGTCACCCGGTCGTCAAAGCGTGCCCCCACGGCGATCAACAGGTCCGATTCGGTCACCGCATAGTTTGCATAGCGGGTGCCGTGCATTCCCAGCATACCGAGCGATAGGGCGTGCGATTCAGGGAAGGATCCCTTACCCATGAGGGTGGTGGTGACCGGTATGGACGCCTTTTCCGCCAGTTCCCTGAGCGGTGCCTCCGCACCCGAGGAGATAGCGCCTCCCCCCACATAGAAAACCGGGCGTTTGGCATTCTTGATGGCCTCCGCAGCCAGCTTGAGATGCCGTTGATTCTCTTCCGCATATCGTTGCGAGGAGGGATTGGGATACGGCTCGCGGTTTGCCCGTTCATACCGCGTGGTTTCCTTCACCTGGACATCCTTGGGGAGATCCACCAGGATCGGCCCTGGACGGTCGCTGGTGGCGAGATGGAATGCCTCATCCAGGACATCCCTCAGGTTTTCCACGTTTCTGACCAGGTAGTTGTACTTGGTGATCGGGATGGTGATGCCGTAAATGTCGGCCTCCTGGAAGCTGTCATTACCGATCATGGAGGTGGGTACCTGTCCGGTGAAGGCCACCAGGGGCACGGAATCCATGCATGCATTGGCAAGGCCCGTCACCAGGTTCGTTGCCCCCGGCCCGGAGGTGGCAATGCATACGCCGACCTTGCCGGTGGCCCGGGCATACCCGTCCGCCGCATGCACGGCCCCCTGTTCATGCCTGGTGAGGATATGACGGATGGGGGATTGATAGAGCTGGTCATAGATGGGGAGCACCGCTCCCCCGGGGAAACCGAAAATCGTATCCACCCCGTGTTCGATCAGCGTATCCACGAATAACCTGGCGCCACTCTTTTTCACGGCAGAATCATCTCCTCGATACCGGCCCCTGCGGGGACCATGGGGAAAACGTTTTCCTCCCTGGCAACGCGTACATCCACCACCACGGGTTTATCGGTTGCGAATGCCTCTTCAAGCACCGGACGCAGCTCATCGGGCTTCTCGGCCCTGAGGCCGACGGCGCCGTATGCCTCGGCCAGCTTGACGAAGTCCGGCTGACACTCCATGCAGGTCCCCGAGTACCGCTTCTTCATGAACAGGTCCTGCCATTGCCTGACCATGCCCAGGTACTGGTTGTTGAGGATGACCACATTCACCGGCACGTTGTACTGCACCGCCGTGGCAAGTTCCTGGGAGACCATCTGGAAACTCCCATCGCCCGCCACATCGATGACCAGTGCATCGGGCCTTGACAGTTGCGCGCCGATGGCTGCCGGGAACCCGAAACCCATGGTCCCGAGCCCGCCGGAGGAGAGGAATGTCCTCGGTTTTGTAAAGGTATAGTAGTGGGCGACCCACATCTGGTGCTGTCCGACCTCGGTGGCAATGACGGTGGTGCGGTCCTTGGTGAGATCGTAGATCTCCTTGACCACGCACTGTGGTTTTATGATCGTATCCGAACACTCGAAGGTCAGGGGGAAGTCCCGTTTCCACATCTCGATGCGCTCGAGCCATCCCGACCGGTCCACCGGCCGGATCTCCTTGGTCAGTGCGGTGAGAATTGCCTTGGCATCCCCCACGATGGGGACCTGGACCCTGATATTCTTGCTTATGGCAGTCGGGTCGATGTCGATATGGATGTAGGTGGCGTTGGGGGCGAACTTGTCCAGCCTGCCGGTGACCCGATCGTCAAACCGCGCGCCGATTGCGATGAGCAGGTCACACTCGGTCACCGCCATGTTGGCATATTTGGTTCCATGCATCCCCAGCATGCCCAGAAAATGGGGGTTGAGGCCGCTGATGCCCCCCAATCCCAAAAGGGTTGTGGTGATCGGAAGATGCCCCGTGTCCACCAGCCGGGTCAACTCCTCGGCTGCGCCGGAGGCGATGACACCGCCCCCCGCATAGACCACCGGCCTTTTCGACTCGTTGATGAGCTTTGCAGCCATGCCGATCTGCTTGGGGTGCCCATGGAAGGTGGGCTTGTACCCCCGTAAATCCACCTCCTTGGGGTAGTGAAAGGGACAGCTATCCAGGAGTACATCCTTGGGCAGATCCACCAGGACCGGCCCCGGACGTCCCGTGGTGGCGATATGGAACGCCTCCTTGACCGTCCTGGCCAGGTCCTTGACATCCCTCACCAGGTAGTTGTGCTTGGTGATCGACCTGGTGATGCCGACGATATCCGCCTCCTGAAAGGCGTCATTCCCGATCATGCTGGTGGGGACCTGCCCGGTGAAGGCGACCATGGGGACGGAATCCATGTAAGCGGTGGCAAGGCCGGTGACGATATTGGTGGCGCCCGGCCCGGAGGTGCTCATGCATACCCCGGCCCTTCCGCTCGCCCGGGCATATCCGTCTGCGGCATGGACCGCCCCCTGTTCGTGGCGCACCAGGATGTGCTGGATAGGGGAATCAAGGAGCAGGTCATAGATCCCCAGGACGGTCGCCCCGGGAAAACCGAATATGTGGGTAACCCCTTCCTTGCGAAGGCTTTCCAAGAATATCTGAGAGCCTGTCATGGTCATCGGTCATACTTCCATTATTATAGGTGTCTGCGGTGATCGGAGAATCCCGACTATATGCCGCACCGGAGGGTTGGCCTGCCGAGGAATACCCCATGCATACCACATGCAAGATTTACATACTCTACTGTCACCAAGGTTCATATGAAGGCTTACGACCCCTGGGGATTCTTGAGGATCGCTCCGGTGCTCGCCGATGTCACCAGCCTGCTGTACCGTGCCAGGTATCCTGTCCGTATCTTCGGCGCGGGCGCCTTCCACTTTTCCGCCCTCCGCTTCAGCTCCTCCCAGGAAACGAGCAGCTCCATCTTCCGTCCGGGTATGTCGATCCGGATGGGATCCTTGTCCTTGACCAGGGCGATGGGCCCTCCCTCCATGGCCTCCGGTGATACATGGCCGATGCACGGCCCCCTGGTCCCCCCTGAAAAACGCCCGTCCGTAATGAGGGCGACGGAATCGGCAAGCCCCATGCCCATAATGGCAGCGGTGGGGGAGAGCATCTCCCGCATCCCCGGCCCCCCCTTGGGTCCCTCGTAACGGATGACGAGCACATCCCCCGGCCGGATATCCCTTCCCATGATCGCCTTCATGGCCTCTTCTTCCGAATCGAAGCAGCGGGCCTTCCCCTCGAAGACCATCATCTCGGGTTTCACCGCCGATTGCTTGACAATCGATCCCTCGGGCGCGAGGTTCCCCTTCAGGACCGCCATCCCGCCTTCCTTGTGATACGCCCGGTCCGGCGGCCTGATGATGTCGTCATCACAGATAACGGCCTGGTCGGCGATCTGATGGGTGGTGCACCCGGTCACCGTGGGGGTGTCGTGGAGTTTTTCCTTGATCCTCTTCTGGACCCCCGGGACACCGCCTGCCATATCGAGGTCCTCCATGAAATGTTCACCACCCGGCCTGAGGTTCGTCAGGTGGGGTGTATCGCGGCTGATGTCGTCGAACAGGTCCAGGGGAAGGTCCACCCCCGCGTCCGCCGCGATTGCGGGCAGATGGAGCGCGGTATTGGTGGAACCCCCCAGGGTCATATCGATGCGCACGGCATTCTCGAAGGATTTCCTGGTTAAGAATAGCCGTGCGTGTTCATTATTCTTGATCAGTTCCACCACCCTTCGGCCGCTTTCAAAGGCGATGCGCCTTTTCTGAGCGGAGACCGCAAGCGCGGTGGCGGAGCCCGCGAGGGACATCCCCAGCGCCTCCGTCATGCAGGCCATGGTATTGGCGGTATACAGGCCCTGGCAGGAGCCCGCACCGGGGCACGCCGCGATTTCGAGGTCGGACAGTTCCTCCTGTGAGATCTCTCCCTTCTGATAGCGGCCCACCGCCTCAAAGGTGTCCCTCACCAGGGAGAGCCGACGCATTTTATATCTGCCCGAAAGCATCGGCCCGGCGGTGACCACGACGGCAGGCAGATCGAGCCGAGCGGCCGCCATCAGCATGCCGGGGGTGATCTTGTCACAGTTGGTGAGAAGCACGATGCCGTCCAGGGAATGCGCCATGACGATGCTCTCGATCATATCGGCGATGAGCTCCCGTGACGGGAGGGAATAGTGCATGCCGGAGTGCCCCATGGCGATGCCGTCGCAGATTCCCGGGACACTGGTTATGAAACTATATCCCCCGCCCGAATGGATGCCCTTTTCGACGAATCGTTCCATGTCACGCATACCGATATGCCCGGGGATGAGATCGGTAAAGGAGGAGACGAGGCCTACCAAGGGTGTTTCGAGGGCGGAACGCGGGAATCCCGTGGCGTACAGAAGCGCACGGTGGGGCGCCCGTTCGATACCGGCAAGGATCGTTTGACTTTTCAGGTTATTCATAGTTACTCCTTTGTCCGTCACCCCTTTGGGATGCCTTTTCATTACACCGGCCCTCCCGTGAGATACATCCCTGGATGATTTCAGCCATTCTGTCCTTGGTCCAGAGTTTTTGTTTCTTTATCTCCCTTTCCATCTGCTCCTGCTGAGGGGTGAGAAAGGCATGGCGTGTAAGCTCTTCGAGCCTTTCCTCATATTCCCTGTGTTTTTCTTCGAGCTTCTTGAATTCCCTATTGTGCTGACGAAGCACTTCCATGATCTTGGACTTGTCAGGGTACATCGTTACCATCTCCCTAAAAACGCCGGTAGGTTCAATGACATCATGCCGTGGTCCGCGCATGGGAAGTGGACTACGGCCTCAGTTCAAACCCGTCCTCGAGGACCTTGTTGATCTCTTGCAGGCGAGATCGTGTCTCGGGCGTTTGAGGGGACCGTAAGAGATTACCCTTTTCGCTATTGAGCCTGATCCTGTCCGCGTGGGTAAGGATATGGATCTTGTCCGAATTGGCGAGGAGAACACCCGGCACCTTTATTGCCGTGCTCTCTGCCCCGTCACTCAATTCCTCCTGCCGCACCTTGGTGAGAAAAAGCTGGGCCAGTTTTTCCGGTTCCTGAGTATCCTTGGATCGAAAGATTGCCAAAAGCTCATTCCTCATTTCGGATCTGACCAGAATGGAGCTCTGGACCGATTTCATATCCCCGGGGATGTATGCCCGCAAGATGGTGCTGTCCTCAGGAGGAGCGAGGGAAGGGGGAGCAGGCTCCGGTGCGGGGATAACCACAGGGGCGGGCGGTGCCACCGTGGGGGGCGCCACCGGTTCTTTTGGAACCGATGCCACCTCGATCGGTTTTTCCAGGACCCCCTTGGTGAAGGGCATTGCTTCATATTCAGCCTTTCCTTTAGGGGGAAGGGGCTTTTGAACGACAACCGGAGGTTCCGGGCTCGGCGCCGGCGCCTTTTTGGCTTCGGCCACATCCATTTTGGCCTTGGTGAGCCAGGTTTGCACCTCTCGGGCATCCGCGCTGTTCGGCTGCTCGTATTTCAGGAATCCCTCGTAATACATGATCGCCTTTTCATTGTCATTCAGTTCGAAGTCATAGGTTTTGCCGAGATTGTACAGCGCATCCGTATAATTCGGTCTGAGATCGAGGGCCTTTTGATACTCCCTGACCGCCATTTGATGCTTTCCCTCCCTGCTGTAAAGGTTCCCCCGGTTTTTATGGGCAATCGCCTTTTTGTAGGTCTCCTCATCCGCTTCCTCTGCCGTTTTTTCAGGCGGTGCGGGCTTCTCCGGTACAGGGGCCGCAACAGGGGGGGCCGCCGGCAAGGGTGGTGGCGTAACCACCACTGCGGGAGGGGGTTCCGCTGGAGGCGCCGGGGGGGTGACAACCACTGCAGGGGGCTCGGCCTTTTTCTCAACCGCGATTTGTTGCGGTTTTATCCCGTGCTCCTGTTCAATGGCTGCCAGCCAGCCCTTTATCTGTTGGGCGTCGGGGGTGTTTGATTCGAGTTCCAGAAATTTTTGCAGATAATTTGCCGCCTTTTGATAATCCTTCAGGTCGCTGTAATAGGTAACCCCCAAGTTGTAATACGCATCCACGTACTGGGGATAGATCCTGACTGCCTCTTCATATTCTTTGACCGCCTTCTGGAACTCTCCTTTATCACAATATTCGTTTCCCAGACGGTTATGGATCTCCGCCTCCTGAGGGACCTGGGCAAGGGATAGAGAGGGACTCAACAGTGCGAGTGAAATGATGGACACCCAGATTGCTGTTTTGAGATCGCGTACCCTGAGCATTGATTTGATCTCCTTTCTCTAAAACTTTCGCTCTTTAGCCGGCCACTTCCGGTGGTGGCCCGGTTATTAACGGAGGATATGCAATAGATATCACTCTATCATACCATCTTGAACAATGTCAAGGTAGTCCACCCGTAATTTCGTAGAAAAAACAAGATACTAAACACGGTCGCCGGTGATTCGGTCGCTCCATAGACCTCGGTGTTTGCGATACGGAGGTGTCGCATGTAATAAAACCGGTTGACTTTTATGCCGTTTTGGCATACAGTAGGGTCGTTGGGAGGCTGTCTGCGCCGCCACCCTACCCACGGGTATTATCCATGATTCCGTCAACAAGGGCCCGCTCAAGTGTTCCCTCGTGAGGAAAAGGCATTCATGCATTAGATTGACGCGGTCTTCGCCCGTTTGATCGGAATGACTGGGCACCATATCATTACACAGGATTCATGACGTCTCTTGCGTCCCTTTTTGGTATTATCGTAGGTTCCTCACATTTTGAGGGGGGATTGGTCGCCCTCTTTGCCCGGGATCAGGTGCGAAATACCCTGATACAGGTATTGCAGCCCTTTGCGTCAGGGGCGCTTCTCTCACTGGCCATTGTACATCTGATCCCCTTGTCTCTCAGGATGTTTCCCTGGTCTGCGGTGGTGCTCCTCGGCGCCATTGCCGGGCTCATGGTGCTGTCGGAGTTCAATACACCCGACAGGGTCCTGGTCCTTACCCCCCGGTGGGGGCAGGGTCTTCTCCTCATGATGTATTCTTTGAGCCTGGGGATTGTGCTGGGCATTCCACTCCCTCTGGGCTTCCGGATGGTCCTTATCGCCGCGATCGTTGGGATTCCGACCCAGTTTGTGCAGGGGGTGAAGCGGAGTGTCAGAAAATCGGGCCAGCGGGAAAAGGGAGGTATGATGCGGCTCGTGGTGAACTCCCTGCCCATACCATTGACCGTTTTTGTGCTGCAGGTACTCTCCCCGCTGCTTCGTCCTGCACATGCCGGGTTTCTCCTCTCCTTTGCCACCGCAGTGATCCTTTACCAGGGGATGCTGGAATTCCGGATCCCCTATCCCTTTAAACGATCCGCCCTCAAGGTCCTCTACTTCCTCACCGGGGTCTTTCTCGTGTACTGTCTGTAGACCGGACACTCCTTTGCCAACCGTGCGCGGTTATGGTATTTTAGAAGGAAATCATTACGAACGCTTAAAGGAGAATCGAGATATGGATGCTAACCCGGACGTATCCTTGTCCGCCAAGAGATACAGATTAACCATACTGGGCCTGGGGAACCTTTTGTTCAAAGACGAGGGGTTCGGGGTCCATTTCGTCAGGGAGTTTCAGGGCAGGTACCGCCTCCCGGAGGATGTGGCCGTTCTCGACGGCGGCACCCTCGGGTATATGCTCATGGACGACATCTGCCGGACCGAGCATCTGCTGGTTGTGGATACGGTGAGGGCCGATGACGAGCCAGGCTCCATCTACCGGTTCACTCCCGAGGCGATTCCCCTTCGGGTGCATTATAACGTAAGCGCCCATGAGGTGGAGTTCCTGGACGTGCTCTCCAAGGCGGCAATGCTGGGGGAGGCCCCCGAGACCGTGATCATCGCGGTCGTGCCCGAGGACATTGTGGGCACGGGGATCGAACTGACCCCATCGGTGCGGGCATGTTTGCCGAAGGTGGAGGCATTGGTCAAGGAGGAATTGCACCGGATGGGGATCGCAGTTGACGATCCGCACCCCGAACACGTGGGGTGAGACACCGCGGTTTCAGTGCGCAGCGATACCCAATCCGTTGAAAGAGGGACACCGATCATGTGTATTGCATTTCCGGCAAAGATCTTCAAGATCGAGGAGAACAACATGGCCCTGGTGGAGATCGAGGGGACGGTCAAGAGGGTCTCCCTCGACCTTCTGGACGGAGAGGTCTCCCTGGGCGATTACGTCATCTCCCACGCAGGATTTGCCATCCATAGGATTGACAAGGAAGCCGCCGAGGAGAGGCTGGATCTCCTCAGGGAATTGATCAGCATCGAATGCGGGGATGAACAGGAATCGTCATGAAGTACATCGATGAATATCGTGACCGGGACATCTCCGCGGAACTGGTGCGCCGGATCACCGCCCTGAAGGGGGAGATTCCGCACCCCGTCAAGATCATGGAGATATGCGGAACCCACACCGTGTCAATCTCCAAGTCCGGCATTCGCCAACTGCTGCCGGATGATATACAGATCATTTCAGGCCCCGGGTGCCCGGTGTGCGTCACCCCCCTGGGAGAGGTGGATGCGGCCATCGACCTGGCATCCAGGCAGGAGGTCATCCTCACCACGTACGGCGATATGGTGCGGGTTCCCGGGACGGCATCGAGCCTCCAGGAATTAAAGGCCTCGGGCAGTGATATCCGGGTGGTCTATTCCTCCCTCGATGCACTGGAGATCGCCGAGAAAAACCCGGAGCGGCAGGTGGTGTTCCTGGCTGTGGGATTCGAAACCACCGCACCTGCATCCGCTTTGGCCATCCATAAGGCAAGGGCAAGGGGGATCGGTAACTTCAGCGTGCTCTGCCTGCACAAGGTGATTCCCCCGGCTTTGCAGGCGCTGTTGCCGGAGAATGCGAACCGGATCGACGGATTTATCTGCCCGGGGCATGTGAGCGTGATCATCGGCGCACAGGCGTATGAATGTCTGGCCAGGGCAGGCAAGGCCGCCGTGGTTACGGGATTTGAACCGCTCGATATCCTCGAGGGGCTATGGATGATCATGCGGCAGGTCCGTGAACACGAGCCGAAGGTAGAGATACAGTATGCCCGGGTGGTAACCTGGGAGGGAAACAGGACCGCGCAACGGGAGATGGAAAGGGCCTTCGAGACCTGCACCGCATCATGGAGGGGTCTCGGAGAGATACCGGAAAGCGGTCTGAGGATACGCGAGGAATTTCGCGCCTATGATGCGGCGGCGCGTTTCGGGGTAACCGTCGAACATAAGGCCGACCCTCCCGGCTGCTCATGCGGGGATATCCTGCGGGGGATGATGGCGCCCCGGGAGTGCGCACTGTTCGGCACTGCCTGCAGTCCCGCTCACCCGGTGGGTCCCTGTATGGTTTCCTCAGAGGGCGCGTGCGCCGCACACTACAAATATTCACAACGGAAAGGCACAAGGCAATGAAGATACCGGTGGTGACGAATATTCTCAAGGCAAACCAGCAGATCGCCAACGATAACAGGTCCCTGTTCACCAAGAAGGGGATCTATGTGATGAACCTGATGAGCTCTCCGGGGGCGGGGAAAACCACCCTCCTGGAACATACCATAGGCGCCCTCAAGGACCGGTACCGCATGGCGGTCATCGAGGGTGACATCCAGGACACCTGCGACAGTGAGCGCATTGCCGCACACGGCATCCCCGCGGTCCAGATCAACACCGGCGGCGCCTGCCACCTGGATGCACCCATGATTCATCAGGCCATCTCCTCGCTTGACCTTGACCACCTCGACGCCCTGGTGGTCGAGAATGTCGGGAACCTGGTGTGCCCGGCTGAATTCGATATCGGGGAACACGACAAGGTGATGATCCTGAGCGTTACCGAAGGGGATGACAAGCCGCAGAAGTACCCGCTCATGTTCTCCCTGTCCTCCGCCCTCCTTCTCAACAAGGTCGACCTCCTCCCCCATGTCTCCTTCGATATGGACAAGGCAAAGGAGGTCGCGAGAAAACTACGGCCCGGCATAGAGATATTCGATGTCTCGTGTACGAAGGGCTCCGGCCTGTCAACCTGGTGCGCATGGCTTGCGCGGAGAATTGACGGAGCCCGGGCCGGCGCATGACGGGAGCGTCCCATGTCCCGGAGCGAAGTGCTTACCAGAAAAAGGATACAGGTCAGAGGGGTGGTGCAGGGGATCGGATTTCGCCCCTATATCTACCTCCAGGCAACCAGGCGTGACCTGAAGGGGCTCGTGTTCAATACGGAGCAGGGGGTGACCATCGAGGTGGAGGGGGAGGAGGCATCAGTCAACGAATTCGTTGACGACCTGGAGACACGGCCGCCTCCCCTTGCCCGGATCAGCGGCTTCGATGTCGCCGCCATTCCCCTGCAGGGTGAAACCTCTTTTGTCATCAGAGAGAGCAGGGAAGGGGTCGACCCTGGGGTGATCATCCCCCCCGATCTCGCCCTGTGCCCCGAGTGCCTGAAGGAGTTGAACGACCCGGCTGACCGCCGCTACCGGTATCCCTTCATCAATTGCACCCAGTGCGGCCCCCGCCTCACCATCGTCAGGAAGGTCCCCTATGACCGGGAGAATACCTCCATGGCCTCCTTTCGCATGTGCCCGGAATGCGAGGCGGAATTCCATGACCCTTCAAGCAGGCGCTTCCATGCCCAGCCCAATGCCTGCAGCCGATGCGGTCCCCGCGTCCGGCTCGTGGATAATGCAGGAAACCCTATCCAGGCAGACGACCCCGTGCGAAGGACCGCTGAACTGCTCAAAGCAGGCGCGATTGTGGCCATCAAGGGACTGGGAGGGTTTCACCTGGCGGTCGATGCAACGAATGAGGGAGCGGTGCAGCGTCTCCGCTCACGAAAGTCCAGGGAGGGGAAACCGCTCGCCGTGATGTCCGGCAGCATCGACACGATCCGGCTCTATGCGGAGGTCGGCCCACAGGATGCAGCGCTGCTTGAGGTCCCCCTCCATCCCATCCTGCTTGTTCCCAAAAGGGAGCCGAATCCCCTGGCCCCCTCGGTGGCCCGCTGCCAGCGTTCCTTCGGCGTGATGCTTCCCTACACCCCAGTGCACGCAATGCTCCTTGCGGAAGGGTTCATCGCCCTGGTGATGACGAGCGGAAACCGCTCGGAGGAACCGATAGCGATCCAAAACACCGAGGCATTGGAATCCCTGGCGGACATTGCCGACTATTTCCTCCTCCATGACAGGGAGATCCTGGTGCGCTGCGACGACTCGGTGGTCATGCCGGTCAACGGCGCACACTATGTCATCAGGCGGGCGCGGGGGTATGTGCCCCTTCCCGTTCGCCTGTGCGGGAACTTTGAGCCTGTATTGGCACTGGGGGCGGAGATGAAGAATACCCTGTGCGTGCTGCGCGGGAATCAGGCATTCCTGAGCCAGCATATCGGGGACCTGGACACCTCCGGCGCGCGGCGGTTTTTTGACGAATGCCTCAGCAGGACCCAGGAGATTGCCGGGGTCTTCCCGCGGATCATTGCCCATGATCGCCATCCCGACTACCATACCACACGGCTTGCCTCCGGCTTGTCCGGCATGAAGGATACGTGTTGCTATGCGGTCCAGCACCATCATGCGCACCTGGTGAGCTGTATGGCGGACAACGAACTGGAGGGCCCTTTGGTCGGCCTGATCTTCGATGGCACGGGGTATGGAACGGACGGTACGATCTGGGGAGGGGAGGTGCTGGTGGGGGACGAGGTCCGGTTTGAACGTGCGGCCCATATTGCGCCGTTTCCCCTGCCCGGCGGAGATGCGGCGACCCTGAATCCCTGGCGCATTGCCCTTGGCCTGCTTTTGCGGATTCACGAGGGAAGCGAGGATGCCCTTTCCCACTCCCACGTGATCCACACCATTCTGGACCGGGAGGGGATTTCCCCCTCCGCGTACTCATCCATTCACACCATGCTGGACAGGGGGATCAACACCCCCATCACATCGAGCATGGGGCGCCTCTTTGACGCAGTGTCAGTGCTTCTCGGATTCACCGGGAGGGTCAGCTATGAAGGGCAGGCCGCCATTGAACTCGAGTACCATGCCTCCCGGAGTGATGACCCTGGGACGTACCCGGTGGTCGTCTCCACCGAGGCATCCCCCTGGAGAATGGAGATCGCCCCGATTATCCTGGGCATCGTCGAGGACCTCGACCGCATGGTCCCTCGCGAGGTGATCGGACGCAGGTTCCACACCACCATCATCCGGATGGGCGTCGATGCCGCCCGCGCTGTGTGCGAGCGCCATGCGATCGACCGCGTGGTTGTGAGCGGGGGGTGCTTCCAGAATCGAATCCTTCTTGAAGGAATTGTCGAGGGCCTGCGCAGGCAGGGTATCCATGCATTCTTCCACCGGCACGTCCCCACCAACGACGGCGGCATTTCCCTCGGCCAGGCGGTGTGCGCCGCTGCGCTCAATGCGCGGGCAAATCCCCGGTAATGCAGAGGGGATAGCCTTAAGATGAAACGATGCCGCGATATTCCCTTGTGACACCGGGGCAGGCCATTGATTCCCTTCCGGCCCGGCGTCATCTACATTGATATTTCGATAAGCTTATGATAACATTTAAATAACTACTCATTGCCACATTTGTCTAAGAACCAATTGTTGTGCATAATGTATAATTTGAAAAGCAGTTCTTAATTGTTATGAAGTATTATTTGGTGTTATGGTTAAAATAAAGGAGAAAACATGAAAGTAATATTAACGGCAGTTTTTGAAAAATCACCCTATGGTTATATTGGATATGTTGAAGAACTACCAGGGGCTAATACACAGGGAACGACTCTTGAAGAAACGAAAAGGAATCTTGTTGAAGCAATACAATTAGTTTTGGAAGCTAACCGGCAACTTATTGAAGAAGAGATATCTGAGAGAGAAACAATAAAAGAACCATTAGGCGCTGTCTCAATATGAAACGTCAGGATCTCGTTCGCCATATCGAGAAGCATGGGTGTGAGTTCTTAAGGGAAGGTGGCAATCATACAGTCTATGTAAATCGCAAGGAAAAGAAAGCAACCACCATTCCAAGACATCGTGATATTGATGATGATTTGTCTAGAAAAATCTGTAAAGACCTAGGCATCCCAAAGCCATAACAAGCTCATATACAGGCAGATGGCTTGGAGAGTGTGGCGCTCCTTGCCACGCTAATGCTTTATATAATGCGGAAGCTGTTCCGCTAAATAAATCTATAACTCTGCTTGCCGACTTGAAGGAGGTCGAAACTGAGCACCTCGGAAGTCGCAACGATTGAGGCATTCTTTTTCAATGCCTTTGCCCTATGTGTAGTTGCCTACCAGACGAGGCTAACTCGGAAATCACTGCGAACAACCATAGATCCTTGGTGTTGTCCATCAGGATGATGCAGGTTGAGATGTTGCCCAATGCGAACTGGATTATTAATGTGCGATTGCATCCAGAAATGCGGATAGCTGACCTTGAGAGGGTAATTGAGGACTGCCGGATCACCTCAAAATGCGCGACGCGGATAGGATGAAGGCTATGGCACGGGCCGGCTCGAAGACTCCTCATGGACTTGTCGGAATTTCGGCACACCTGCTGAATTCATCCCAGAAAAAGTAGTCCATAAATTGAGGGAAAATCTTCTTCCTATATTCATTGACCTGTTCTTTCATAGTCATGAGAAGGAGCTGGTTATAGTATAATGAAAATCTGAAATCGATTATGGATATTTTAGCAATTAATATATCGAAATTAATAGGTTAACCCTCGGCCTTATTTTAAACGGTTGAATAGTGGTGCTCGTAACCAGGGGAAAGATAGCGGCGTCTATATAATCTTAGGGAGTAAACTATTTTGGAGGACAAGTATATCATGACTTATTTTGCAGGGGAGGTGATTCGTCGTTAAGAGTAAAAAGATATACGTTGATCCATAAGAGTTTATGGATCTTGATGGTAAATCCTGACAGGGATGGTAGCCACATGAAAAAAACACCTATCCTAATAATATTCACCATATATTTCCTCCTATTTTATACCCTTGGCTTCAGTCCGGTAACTCAAGCATCGGCAGACGCGGATTATTTTTCGGAGAATGCTGAACGGCTGAAGGAGGAGGGGGACTTTGAAAACTGGCCGGGCAAAAACGGACCGGTAAGGGCGGGGATAATCCTGAGCAAGGATCATTTCAGCTCGCTGCAGGAAGCGGAGGAGGATGATATACCCATCATTCGTATTATGGATGACGTTGAGGGCGTACTGGGAACCAGGTACAGTTATGGGTGGATAGTCAAGGAGAAGGGGAAGGTACGCATCAAAATTCATGTGATGCAGACCTGCCTCCAGGCGCAGAATTTTTTGATCTGGAGATTTGCTACCTGTAGCATGGCTAATATTCATTTGCCCTCCAGGGGAGAGCGATACGGTATACATGCAGGGGATATCTCTTTTGTTTCAGACCATTCGATTCTTTTTGTCAGAAATAACATCCATGTCGAGATAACCGTATATGACGAAATGGAAAATGATTTAAAGGAAATCGCCGAGGAACTGGATCAACTCCTGTTATCAAGACCCACGGGAGATGATGCGCGTGAGCTGATGCCTGTGATTATAGGGATCAATGCGTCAGAGAGCTCCATTAAACCTAACAATATATCTGATCTGACTATAGACATTGAATTCCCCGCAGGCAACCCCACCAATTTAGACCCAATAGAGGAGGATATTTTTGGCAGAGTTACTGACAGTCCATTCTCAAATGAGGAGTTGATTTTCATGTGGAAGACAACGGAAGGTGATGTATATCTTGACGATGTGGATCAATATTATTATTCCTCGGAGGAAGAGGGCCTGCACATACTGACACTCCTCCTTTCGGGCAAGGATACAGGCATCGTCACGGAGGCGCAGATTACTATTGAGGTAACGGATGATGAAGGGATGGATGAGCGATTCTGGGATTTTCTGCTGACCGCGGATGAAGTCCCCGGCTATCGCCTTACAAAGGTGCGCCATCATATTGCCTACCGCTCCAACCCCGGTGAAACGGAATACGTGGTTGAACAAGACTGGGCTTCAATCGATGAGGACATAGAAGTCAATCTTATGATGGAGATATTTGATTCCGAAGAGGCCGCCATACGCGGAATGGATGGTTACATGGACACTGCAGAGCCATGGGTATACGGATCCGTGTATGGGGGGATCCTCGGAGCCCATTCGTGGAGAACCGGGAATTCCAATTCCGGCGTCATTTTCACCTATGGAAATGTCGGGATTCGCCTGCTAACGCATAAATGTACGGAAGAGGAATCACTGAGAATAAATCAAAAGGCAATAACCGATGTGGCACAAAGCCAGCTAAAAAAAATCGATCGGAATCTTGCGCCGGAGATCAATGATTTCAGAGAATCTCTGAGGCAGACGAGGCTGTCGCCCGCCGAATACAGCCGGTATATGACCGAGGCCGTCGACGTCAATCTCAATGGATACCAATTGATCACCAATGAGAATTCCTTTTGGCTTTTAAAGGATGAGGGCCTCAGGATGGGTATTCGTAAGGAATGGCAGAACAGTCAAGGTAACGTCATAGGGGTGGATATCTGTAAACTGGAATCAAACGCCATGGCAACGGATACCGCATCGGAGAGAAGGGAGATGGGGATAGGTTTCTTTGATGATGAAAAGTGGACAGGTTTCCTTGATGATCAAAACGCAAGCAGGATCTTGGTCCATGGTAGTGCCGCCATCCATGTCTATAATCTCAACCATGAATATTCTGTCACACGTAAGATAAGCCCTCCATCTTATCCAGCGCCATCGCCGACATTATCTTTAATGTACCCAATCTATAATGAGCGATTGGGTTTGACTTTTGTCTATTACGGCAATCCATATTATGATCGCGGATCTCTGTATAACCGCTTTCCTGCAACCGCATATAGCAATATGTCTTTGAGATATCCATACAATGGCAATGTATATCCGCCTAACGCGACCTCGTATGTCCGGAATAGCGCAGCTCCTTCATATATAACCGCCGGATATAATTACCCGGTTTCCTCTCCCGGACGATATGCCTTTTCTGTCAATCCAAGGGAGTCGTATGGAGGATATATTTCCCCATACAGCTATAACCGTCCTCTTTACGGTTTTGCATCCTTTAATCCTTATCCGGCTGTATCCCCAGGCATTCTTACCATGCTTGCCAGCTCCAATCTGGGCACAGCACTAAAAGGGATTGAACTGATGCATAATCTTTGGCCTTCGTTGTAACTATGAGTATATCCATAGTCATTGTATTCCGTTCTTCGGACAGGAGGGTATCCAGGGTGTACGTCCTTTCGGAGCCACTTCGTTTCCATCAGATCCGGCAGGGAATCACTTAACATATTCTCGGGAGGATCTCCCCTGTCGGCCGGTCGAGCATGCGGGTTCCACCGATAGCGGTGCGGATGACCACCTCACCGGCCGAATCCTCGACAACCCGGCCGATGACCGCCGCTTCCCTGCCTGAGGGATGGGACCGCATGGTCTCGAGTACCCTCCGGGCGTCCTCGTCGGCGACAAACACCAGCATCTTCCCCTCGTTGGCGACATACAGTGGATCGATGCCGAGTATCTCGCACGCCCCCCTCACCGCTGGTTTTACAGGGATGGCCTCCTCCTCGATCAGGAAGGTCTTGCGCGACCTTTCAGCGATTTCATTCAGCACCGAGGCGACCCCTCCCCTGGTGGGGTCCCTCATGCAGTGAATGTGCGCCGATGCGGTCAGTATCTCCTTGACCATGGTATGCAGAAAGGCGACGTCCGAGTGTATCTCGCCCGAGAAGCTGAGCCCTTCCCTCATGCTCATCACCGCCATGCCGTGATCGCCGATGGTCCCGCTCAGGATGATGGTGTCCCCCGGTTGTGCATTCGTACCGGAAATGGTGCCGGAATAGCTCACCAGCCCGATCCCCGTTGAATTGATAAAGAGCTTGTCTCCCTTTCCGTGGGGAACCACCTTGGTGTCACCGGTGATAACGCTTATGCCGGCCTCCTTTGCCGTACGCGCCATGGATGCGATTACGCGGTCCAGGTCGGCCAGGGGGAATCCCTCCTCGATGACCACGGCCACGCTGAGGTAGAGGGGTGCTCCGCCGCACATGGCCACGTCGTTTAAGGTGCCGCATATGGCGAGCTTCCCTATGTCCCCTCCGGGAAAGAAGAGGGGGGCCACCACGTAGGTGTCGGTGGACATGCACAGGCGTGTGCCGTTGATGGTAAACAGCCCCCCGTCATCGAGAGAACCCAGAATAGGATTGAAAAAGGAGGGGAGAAAGTGCTCTTCGATCAATTGCTGTGAAAGCATGCCGCCGCTTCCGTGGGCGAGCAATATCGTGTCTGCCATGGCCTCCATCCTCGAACTGTATGAATGAGACGATATTCCCGACGCGCTTCTGCATCCTGTATGGTCTTATACCATACTTTCACTTGAAAATCCCCTTTGGATATTTTCATGCCTCTTTGTGAGCCGAAGGCTCATCTGCGTTTCACTTCTACATTCTACATTCTACATTCCACATTCGATATTCGATGTTCGCAGTTTCATCAGGCTCATGAGCGTTTCATTAAAAATTGTAACCGATCAATACATCTATTGTTCCTTCCGACCACCCGTAAGGCCCGTCTCGAAAATGTGTAACGGTCGCCCGGCCCGTGGGGCCGGTTGAGATGTGAGGTAGCAAGCCATATGTGCGGAGAAGTGATCCCCCGGAGGATGTTGCCCCATGTGAGTCCCTGCTCAACCGGGCGAGATTACGGTCCCCTCATGGCATGCGGGCGGTACAATGCGGTGCGATAATGACAAAATGACGAGGTTGACAGGGGGAGATGGTTCCTGGTATAGTAGAGAATCAAATCGTTATATTCCAAGCCTTCGTTTAGGCGGCACACCGTAAGATAACGGTCTTTAAATGAACAGCGTCTGTGGCCTTCGTGGATCAACGGAGGGCCGTAAGATAAGGAATCCCTGTTGATGTTGTCTCGTTCTGCAGAAGGTGTTTTTGTCCCCTTTCCTTTCCAGTATTCTTCATGTGATGATTTTCAGTGCCTGTGCGCTGGAATCCATAGCAGCAGCATTACCCATTCATTATCTATTCAAACCCTGAAGGGGGTGATTTTACACTCAACGTATCAGTATACGTATCAGTCCATCACAGTATAGCCGTATTCATAGCCAATGCCATTCATTCCAAACGTCCTCAAAAGGAGGTGTAACATACGTATGGAGGTTAAAAGGAGGGATTTTTTAAAGATCTCCGGGGCGAGCACCGTCGCCCTTGCTCTGAAGGAGCTGGGGTTTGACGCTGCCTCGGCCCATGCCGAGGTCTCTCCTCTGAGGATTGATTATGCCAAGGAAACCACGACCATTTGTCCATATTGTGCGGTCGGTTGCGGCATCATCATCCATTCCGTACAAGGAAAGGTTGTCTATACGGAGGGAGACCCCGATCATCCGATTAACAAGGGTTCGTTATGCAGTAAGGGGGGTTCGGTCTATCAGCTTTCGGCCAACAACCCGGCACGGTCCAAGAAGCCACTGTACCGTGCGCCGAACAGCGGCGAGTGGAAGGAGGTCTCCTGGGACTGGGCCCTGGATAAGATCGCCGAGAGGATCCACGACACCAGGGAAAAGACCTTCACATTCAAGAACAGCAAGGGGCAGACCGTCAACCGGACGGAGGCGATTGCCTCTGTGGGCAGCGCCGCCATGGATAACGAGGAGTGCTATATCTACCGCAAGTTCCTCACCGCACTCGGCCTCGTCTATGTCGAACATCAGGCCCGTATCTGACACTCCGCTACTGTAGCGGCTCTGGCAGAGTCGTTTGGTAGAGGGGCCATGACCAACCACTGGACGGATCTCGCGAACTGCGACGTGGTTCTGGTTATGGGAAGCAACGCAGCGGAGAATCATCCCATCTCATTCAAGTGGGTCACCAAGGCAAAGGAGCGGGGCGCAACCCTGATTAACGTTGATCCACGATTCACGCGGACATCAGCAAAGGCGGACATCTATGCCCCCATCAGGTCGGGAGCGGACATCGCGTTCCTGGGCGGCATGATCAAGTACATCCTGGATAACAGGTTGTATTTCGAAGAGTATGTCAAGCTGTACACCAATGCCTCGTTTCTCGTGAATCCTGCTTTCAAGATGCCGGGGGAGAACGAGGGGCTTTTTTCCGGCTACGATCCACAGACACGCAAGTATAACAAGTCCACCTGGTCGTTTCAGAAGGATGCGAACGGCATCATCAAGAAGGACCTCACCCTGCAGGACCCGAACTGCGTGTTTCAGCTTCTCAAGAAGCACTTCTCCCGGTATGACGCGGATATCGTCTCGCAGATCACCGGGACCCCGAAGGATCTCCTGCTGAAGGTCTACAAGGCATACGCCTCGACCGGGAAAGCGGGTAAGGCGGGAACGATCATGTACGCGATGGGCTGGACCCAGCATACCGTGGGCACCCAGAACATCCGCACCATGTCCATCATTCAGTTGCTCCTCGGAAATATGGGTATAGCAGGGGGCGGGGTGAACGCACTGCGCGGCGAGTCCAATGTGCAGGGTTCCACCGACCAGTGCCTGCTCTTCCACATACTCCCCGGATACCTCAAGACCCCTAATGCCTCTCTTGCCACGCTCAAGGCATACAACGAGGCATCGACCCCGACCACGAACGATCCGAAGAGCGCCAACTGGTGGGGCAACTATCCCAAGTATTCGGTGAGCCTCCTGAAGGCATTCTTCGGCGCAAACGCGACGGCTGGAAACGATTTCGGCTATGATTGGCTGCCGAAGCTGGATGACGGGGCGAACTACTCCTGGCTGACGCTCTTTGATGCGATGGACAAGGGGAACATCAAGGGATTCTTTGCATGGGGACAGAACCCTGCCTGCAGCGGCGCCAATGCCGGCAAAGTCAGGAGGGCCATGGGGAAACTCGACTGGATGGTGAACGTGAATATCTTCGATAACGAGACCTGTTCCTTTTGGAAGGGACCGGGCATGAACCCGGCCCAGATCAAGACGGAGGTCTTTTTCCTCCCCTGCGCCGGATTTTTCGAGAAGGAGGGGAGCATCACCAACAGCGGTCGTTGGATGCAGTGGCGCTACAAGGCCGTGGAACCGGCCGGCGAATCCCTGCCGGACGGCGAGATCATCAGCGAGCTGGCCCACAAGGTGAAGAAGCTGGTGAAGGAGAAGGGGAGCAAATTCCCTGATCCAATCATCAATATGACCTGGGACTACGGCCCCAAGAATCCGGACGGCTCCCTGAAGCACTTCGACGCCCACGCAGCCGCGAAGGAGATCAACGGCTACTTCATGGAAGACAAGGAGATCGGCGGGACACTTTACAAGAAGGACACCCTGGTGCCCAGTTTTGCCTTCCTCCAGAGCGACGGTTCCACCTCCTCTGGGAACTGGCTCTATTGCAACAGCTACACGGAAAAGGGCAATATGGCGGCGCGTCGCAACAACAAGGACGAGAGCGGCATCGGCCTTTACTCCGAATGGGCCTGGTGCTGGCCGGTCAACAGGCGGATCATTTACAACCGCGCCTCGGTTGACGAGAAGGGTCAGCCCTGGGACAAGGAGCACCCCGTCATCTGGTGGAACGGCAGCGGATGGAAGGGCGATGTGCCCGACGGAGGCTGGCCCCCGCTCGCGAACGAGGGAAAGACAAGGTATGCCTTTATCATGAAGCCCGAGGGGTATGCACACATCTTCGGCCCCGGCCTTGCCGAGGGCCCCTTTCCCGAGCACTACGAACCCCTCGAATGTCCGATCGAGAAGAACCTCATCCCGGGCAATCCGCTCATGATCAGCCCCACGGTCAAGATGTTCAGCAAGAAGGGTGAAGGGGAGGGACAGGATGTGTTTATGAGCTGCGATCCTCGCTATCCCCTCGTCTGCTCGACCTACCGGGTTTCCGAGCACTGGCAGACAGGGCTCATGACGAGGTGGCAGCCGTGGCTCGCCGAGCTGCAGCCGGCCATGTTCGTCGAGATGAGCAAGGAACTGGCGAACGATCGCGGGATCAATAATGGCGACCTGTGTATCGTCAAATCCGCCCGCGGCGAGGTCGATGCGGTCGCCATCGTCACCGACCGGTTCAAGCCGTTCGTCATAGGCGGGCAGACGGTCCATCAGGTGGGCATACCCTGGCACTACGGATGGGTCACCACCGACTTCAACAACGGGCCCAATCTGACCTTCGGTGACAGCGCGAATCTTCTGACCCCGACCGTCGGCGATTCCAACACCATGATCCCTGAGTCCAAGGCGTTCATGGTCAACGTGGTGCGAAAGGGGGTGTGAGTAAATGGAAATGGTCGAATACAAGAAGGAAAAGGCCTTCATGCTGTATCCCGCGAAGTGCACCGCGTGCCGGTCCTGTCAGGTTGCCTGCAAGAACTGGAACCAGAACGAGGCAACCAAGACGATCAACCGCGGTACCTTCGAGAATCCCCCTTCCCTGGACTATTTCAACTATACGAAGATCAAGTTCAGCGAGTATCCGAATGGTCAGGATTACGGGATTAAATGGCTTTTCACCAAGGAACAGTGCCTCCACTGTACCGATGCCACCTGCATGATCGTATGTCCCTCCGAGGGGGCCCTCTACCGGACCCCCGAAGGGCTGGTCGCGTTCAACCCGGATCGTTGCATCGGGTGCAAGTACTGCGTTATGACCTGTCCCTTTGAGGTGCCGAAGTACAATGAGGTGACCAAGACGATCAGCAAGTGCCACCTGTGTCACGACAGGGTTGCCAACGGATTGATCCCCGCCTGCGCAAAGGCCTGCCCTACCGGCGCCATTGCTTATGGCGACAGGGATAAACTCATTGCCGAGGCAAAGGCGAACGGCGCCAAGTACATCTATGGGGAGCACGAGCTCCGGGGCCTTCACGCGATGTATGTGCTGGAGGACTCACCCGACAAGTACGGCCTCCCGGTCGATCCCAAGGTGCCGACCTCGGTTGTGATATGGAAGAATTTCATCAAACCGCTTATAAAATGGGGTATCCCGCTGACCATCGTGGGGGTGCTCCTCCACTTCTGGCTGCACGGTCCCCATGTGGTTGAGGAAGGGGGTGAGAAGTAATGGCCGGAAAAGTCGTTGTCAATGCCTCGAGCGCATGGGAGAAGATCGCCCATTGGACCTTGGTTACCAGTTGCGTCATCTGTATGATCACCGGGTTCGGATTCATGTTCCGTTCCCTGGACATCTTCCAGAGGATCTTCGGATTCCCGCACGGCGCAAAGACGGTCCACCATTTCTTCGGGCTCGTCTTCTTCCTTTCGCTGATCCTCACCTTTTTCGTGTGGGTCAGGGACTCCGGGTTTGAACTCGAGGATGCCAAGTGGTTTAAGGTCCTCGGCGGTTACCTGATCCGGACGGATCAGCACTTCGATCTCTACAAGTTCAATCCCGGCCAGAAGATCTTCTTTTGGTATACCATTTTCTTCGGGCTGGTGGTATCCGTAACCGGCTACATCATGTGGAGTCCCTTTTCATGGGGCCGGGGGACCGTCCAGGTCAGCTATCCCCTCCATGCACTCTCCGCGTTCATGTTCGCACTCGGGTTCATCGGACACGGGTATCTCGCATCCTGGGCAAACCCCGGCAGCTTGAGTGTTATCACCTCGGGCCGGGTCACCAGGGCGTGGTGTAATCATCATCGGCCTCGCTGGACAAGGAAGATGGTCAAGGAAGGAAAGCTCAAGGAGGTGTAAAACCTCCGGGAAGTAATTCGCCTTTTTCATAGGGCACCGGGCGCATGCCCGGTGCCCTATGTTTTTCCTATGCGCCAGGCAGGGCGCACCCACGAAAAATGCGATCAGCATTGCTGACGATTTCACACAGTGAGGGTCAATGTGATTGATTGGTACTATGCGTCGTTATAAATCAACGGAAGGTATCGAGCAAGAGGAATTGCTTTTATATGCGACGTTATTCTTTTTTGATGGTTTCCATCCCTAATTCTCTTGCAATTTTTATCATATTGGCGTCATAACTGCAGATCAACAACTTATCGTGTATGAGCTTTTTGTATATATTTGCTGTTGCCAGATGAATGCTGTCCAATGATCTCAATCGTTTCAACCAGTCATTGTTCTTGATTTCCAATAAAACTTCATTATCGACCACTTTCTTGTTTATGCTGTTGAGCAGCCTGCTGAGCATGGCGTCCTTCTCATGATAAAGTTCCTTATCCTTGATGCTAAGCAAGCAATATTTATAGATATTTATTCGGCATTCTATTTCCATGATTATCGAACCTAAGAGAATATCCAGAGAATTCCAGATATCGATTGACAAATCATAGCGTTCATCCTCAAAGACTATCGAAAGCAAAAAGCTGGAATCGATATAGGCGGGTTTCATACCCTGTCCGCCCGTGTCTTATTGTAGATTTTCTCGAGAATCGCCCTGTCAGGCCTTCTTTCGCTTTTCACCTTCTTCAACGTGATCTTTTTCTTCGCTCTGACAATAAGGCCTGATTTTACTTGATCTGAAAGGTAAACCTCCAGAAGGTCCGATTCAGTTAACCCTCCCGTAGAGGGAATTATCTCGGCAACTATCCGGTCATGATCGGTTATCAGTATCCGCTCGCCTGCCTTCACCAGATTGATATATTGGCTCAAGGAGTTCTTGAGATTTTTTATTCCAACCGTTTTCATGACCCTATTATAGCCACAATGGCCATTTTAGTCAAACGACATCCTGCAAGCTATTGAATGGGAATGGCGATGAGAGCCGGATGCGTTCACTCCGAAAGGGCGTGGCCTCCGACCACGATCTGCTTGATCCTGAGGGTGGGCTGTGCGTCGGAGACCGGGGCCGCCTGGCCGTCCTTGCCGCAGGTGCCCACCTGGTAGCCCAGGTCGTCGCCGACCATGTCGATGTTCTGCAGGACCTTCGGCCCGTTGCCGATGAGGGTCGCCCCGCGGACAGGGCGGGTGACCTTCCCCTTTTCGATGAGATACCCCTCGTTGATCTCGAACACGAAATCGCCCGTTACCGTATCCACCTGGCCGCCCCCCATCTTTTTCACCAGCAGGCCCTGCCGGGTTGCTGCGATGATCTCCCCGGGCGGGGTGGTGCCAGGGGAGATGAAGGTGTTGCTCATTCGGGGAATGGGCACATGCTGGTAGGATTCCCTCCTCCCGTTTCCTGTGGAGGATGACTTCGCCTTGAGTGCGGTGAGGCGGTCGTAGAGGTATCCCTTCAGCACGCCCCGTTCCACCAGCACCGTCCTCTGGGCGGGGATGCCCTCATCGTCGTAGTAATAGGAGCCTCGTTTCCCCTGGAGGGTTGCGTCGTCGATAACGGTGATCAGGGACGAGGCGACCTTCTCG
>JBLIRP010000022.1:0-44021 GCA_049472355.1 bacterium
GGTACAAACGCACCAATTCCTTGGCGCTCAATCTTTTTTCCTTTAGCAGAGCAATCTGCCTGTGGATAGGCTGGGCACAGATCGCTTCCGTCATTTTCCCCTCGTCCATTCCTTCCACCCTGCGGCGATTGCCTCATCCTCTTCAACACACAGCGGCGGAGGAAGGATAGGCGTTCCCTCCAACGGGTAAAGGCATCTACGTGCCAAAAAAGGAAGGGGGTAGGTCAAGAGATTGGATCGTCCGATCTATTGCTACCCCCTGTATTGATCGATTTTACAGAATGTCCTTTAACCCTTTACCCGGTTTGAATTTTACAACCTTTCTGGCAGGTATCTTCAACTCGGCACCTGTCTGAGGGTTACGACCCACTCTGGATTTACGGCTGGCAACCGAGAACGTCCCAAAGCCGATAAGCGTAATATTTTCCCCCTTCTTCAGCGCACCCTTTACGCCATCGACGAACGCATTCAGTGACTTTTCAGCCGCCACCTTACTAATACCAGCCTCTCCAGCCATTCTTTCCACCAAATCCGCCTTATTCAACCCCATCCCTCCTTTCTCATGTTACTGTATGGTTAAATAGACCTGCAAAACAACAATAACATCCGGTACACGTTATTAGATACTATAACCCTCAACCGTTGTCAAGTCTTTAATTTCCCCAAAATGGTTTCTCTGTCTATTTCTACAGGCAAGATACGGCTATCTCTATGATTTTATTCAAGTAATATCTTTAGGCACAATATTCGATCCACGGGGAAAATGCCCCCTTGCGTTCCCCCCAATTCCAATTTTGAATCGTGAATCCGGGAACATGGGCAGACATGTCCGCCCACGACGACGGAAAGCCAAAAGTGGAAATCCCTTTTCCCTTGCCGACATCCCTTGCCGATTATTTTGCATCCGGATGATTTCCTTGGTACACTATGATTTTTTTTCATAACAATGGTATTATTAACGTATGGACATGAATAGAGACATCAGCAGTACCGTTATCCTGATCCTGCTCCTCGTTGTGATCTCGGGCCTGGTGTTCTATCTGTTTTTCTATCCCGGCTCCAAGCCGAATTCCCCTCCCTCGGTGGAGCCGGGTGACCAGAACGTCAATCTCTTCCTCCCCCCCACCCTTGATACCAGATACAAGGGAAAGGATGTGTATGTCATCGATCCACGGGCAAAGGTGCGGATGGAGCCTCGATCGGATGCCACGGTCGTTGCGGAGAAAAAAAGGGGGGACCAACTCACCGTGATCGGCGCGAATGAGGGATGGTTCGAGGTGGAATTCGAGGATAAGAGGGGATGGATACTCAGGGAGCAGGTTATCGACAGGCTCCCGTCCTCACGGAAGGCGGAAAAACCCGCCCATCCCGACACCGAGGTCCAGGAAAATATCCAGGTGCTCGATCAGCTCAGGGCGGATACGGATAATATCGCGGCCTTCATCAACCAGAGGGCAACGGAGCTGTTCGGGCAGGACATGGTCTCGGGATTCGAGATACGAGACGGCGGAAAAAGACTTACCATGTATGTGACCAAGGCATGGTATGTCCTGCCGCCGTTTCAGAAGCAGGTCATGATAAACCTGGTGGCCATGCGATACGGGAATCAAACATGTATTCACGGCGTCAGGACCGAATGCTCCCCGAATGATTTCCCCTTCATCAATTTTCTCAATCCCGACAACAAGGAGATTGCCCGGGTGGGACCGAATCAACCTATGCAGATATTCGAGTGAAACATTCATGAGCCTTCGGCTCACAAAGAAGCATGAAAATGCCCAAAGGGGATTTTCAGATGAAACCTCCCCTTTAACGTATTGGCTTGAACCGCTGAGGCCCCTGGCAAGCTACCGGGTGCCCGTACCCCCGCCCGGGAGGGGGACAAGCTAAATCAGCGGCTTTCCACCCGGGGTCCCTCCCAGGCCGCCCCCAAAAAATCCACCGCCGGCCCCGGGGAAGCCTCCCCCAGGGAAACCGCCGCCCGGACCGATTCCGCCTCCCCCCGGACCCGCCATCACCGGCGGTATTGCCGGGGTAACCACCGGCGCGGGAACAGTAACCGGCGGGGTAACCGGTGCCGTCACCATTGGTGTCACCGGCGCAGCCGGCGGCATAATCTTCGGCACTGCACCGCCGATCCCTCCGCCGGCTCCGGGGAAGCCTCCCCCGGGTACACCACCGCCCAGACCAGGTCCGCCCGCCCCCGGCCCCGCCATTAACGGCGTCATTGCCGGAAAAACCACCGGCGCAGGAACAGTGACCGGAATGTTGACCGGCACCGTCACCGCAGGGATTACCGGTACAGGGGGCGGTGTAACCACCGGCACTGTCAACGCAGGGGCCAGGGCTACCGGAACGGGCACTACCGGCGTGGGCGTTACCGCTGCAGGGGGTGGTACAGCCACCGGCACTGTCAACGCAGGGGCCGGGGTAGCCGGGGTGGTAACCGCCGGTACCGGTGTTGCAGGCAGCGCAGCGGGCGGCACAACAACGGGAGTGCCCACAGGCGCTGGTGTGATTCCAACAGGCGCCGCCGCAGTGGGAAGGGTGATTGCAGCGGGTGGCACCACGGTCACGGTGGGGGCGGGAACAACGGTTGGGGCAACCACGGGAATCACACCCGGAACCTGCAAAACAGGAGCAGGGCTGGCAACGGCTACCGGCGTGGCAGGCAGTGGGATCCCGGGTGATGGTGCGGGTGACTGGGAAAAAGGGCCGAACAGGGCAAGCAGGAAATCGGGGATACCGCCGGGCAGGGGGATCTCCAGATCAGGGTTCTGAAGCAGCGCCATACCAAGGAGGATATCCCCCAGACCATACAGCCCTCCCAGGCCGCCGTAGAGCCCGAAGAGTCCTGTCCCGCCGTACAGGCCGTAGCCGCCCCCATATGTTCCCAATAACCCCATTCCGCCGTAGAGGCCGTAGCCCCCGTATAGACCCATCCCACCGAATAATCCCATTCCCCCGTATAATCCCATTCCCCCATACAGCCCTCCCAGGCCGCCGTAGAGCCCGAAGAGTCCCATACCGCCGTACAGGCCGTAGCCGCCCCCATATGTTCCCAATAACCCCATTCCACCATAGAGGCCGTAGCCCCCGTATAGACCTCCGATGCCCCCGTATAACCCATAACCTCCGTATAACCCCAATCCGCCGTAGTATCCCAGCCCCCCGCCGTATCTTCCCAGCGAAGCACCGTAGAGCCCCCCCATCCCTCCATAGATGCCGTAGGAACCGCCGTAATAGCCATATCCTCCGGCATATCCGCCGACTGAGCCGGCCGGATAGATGAGACCGGGATAGGAAATAGGTACATATCCTCCGGCAGTGGTCACCTGCGCAGTGTTCGAGGAATCGTTCCCGGAATCTCCTGAGTCGGCATCGGTCTGCGTATCGTCGGGGGGAAGACTCGCCTCCTCTCCGGTAAGATGGATGAAGACCAATCCATAATCCTTCCCATCGATCTTTCTGGTAAGCCGGAACGATTCACGGGGATCATTGGAGGACCATCCCTGGTCAAACAAATGCACATTCGTATCGAGGTATATGTCATACGGGCCTGTCTTTTGCCCGGTAACAGGATCCTTCGACCATAACCAGATATCTCCGACATAACAGTCGGCTCCTCTGATTCCGATCCGTGAAACGGCCTTGAAATCGACGATGTCTTCGGCGATATCATGCTCAAAAAAGACAGGGGTATCCTGCCCTGTTTCAAGCTCAGCAAGAGGCACCAGGTACAACGATCCCCGCTTGGATCCCGTATCACCCGTATACGGGCAATACCGAACCAGTATCCTCGGCATGCGCGGGTTGTATGTCTCGACAAACAGGATAATCTCAAAGGTTTCATTGACCACGTAGTAAAAGCTCAGCAGCGATTTCTCTTGAATCCACGCGGCATCGTCCCTCAAGTCGAGGCTCGCATATGATGTCAGGGGATCCGTTCCCAAACCATCCCTTGGAGCACCCAATATCATCGCATGGGATACCATGAGGAGGATCAAGAGCATCTGCCAAAGGCGAACACCCCTTTTATCAATCATCATAACTCTCCTTATGTAAGGACAAAACAAAACGGGCAATCGCACCCGCCGTGTCCGACCATTTTCCCCTTTCTCAGGTCTGCCCGCTCATGGAATATATCCGGTGCCACGGGCAACAGGACCTATGGACATCGATTCTTCACGGAACCCTTGCGTTGATTGAAAAACGAAGAGAGTTCTCCGCCTTACTGGTACTATAACGTGTTGTGAGAAATACGGTAATGGGGGAAACGTACCAAGATATAGTGTATGTGGAGTATATCGATGTTTATCCTATGTCCCTTCTTTACATAGTATGGGTCATGCCACCCTTGTTTGTCAAGCATCGGCACGGGAAAACCCCGAGTGGTATCGACTCCCCTGTTGTGATAGTATCATTACATAATTCCGTTGAGAAATCCCTTTAAGGATCCCAGGGGTGTTCCTTACCCGTGCGGTCGATGCCCCCCGAGTCGACTGCCGGCGTGCATCACCGTTACCGGTGTTGATATGGGCCTTCCACTTGAAATAATAGGCCCTCCGGCGACAATGGCTGATCCCCTGCATGCACGGCAAGGCATTTTTCCCTGATGATTTCGCGGGTTTGTGATCATGAGATATATACTATCATACAAGCACCTAAATGGTCATCTTTCAGATACGGAGGTTTTTCAGGATGCGTCTTCTCGTTGTCGGATCGATCGCCTTGGATACCATAACCACCCCATTCGGCACCATCAACGAGGGCCTCGGCGGCTCCGCCACCTATTTCTCCTTGGCCGCTCGACATTTGACGGATATCAACCTGGTTGCCGTGATCGGTGATGATTTCCCTCAGGAATATGTAACCCTTTTTCAGGGAAAGGGAATCGATATTGAGGGGCTTCAGAGGTCTCCGGGGAAGACCTTTCGATGGACCGGCGAGTACGGATTCGACCTCAACGAGGCCCGAACCATCGATACGCAACTCAATGTATTCCAGGACTTCACCCCGCAACTGCCCGAGGCCTATCGCAACAGTGACTGCGTCTTTCTTGCCAATATCGATCCGGACCTTCAGAGAAAGGTCCTGGAACAGGTCGATTCACCGACTATTGTGGCATGCGATACCATGAATTACTGGATCCGACACAAGCCCCAATCCCTGAAAAAGACGATCGAACGAGTGGACATCGTCATCATCAACGAGTCGGAGGTGCGGCAGCTCACCGCAGAGCCTAATCTGGTGAAGGCCTCCCGAACCATTCTCTCCTGGGGACCCACGATCTTGATCATCAAGCGGGGTGAGTACGGGGTGCTGATGTTCTCGGACCATTCGGTATTCTCGGCGCCTGCATATCCCCTGGAGGAGATGTTTGATCCTACGGGCGCCGGAGACAGCTTTGCCGGCGGTTTCATGGGATTCCTCGCCAACGTCGGCACAGTGGATGAAACCAATGTGCGAAGGGGGATCGTCATGGGAAGCGTCATGGCATCCTTTTGTGTGGAGGCATTTACCCCCAGGCGGCTGATTGACCTGAATCCTCAGGAGATCAGGAATAGATATGGCGAATTCAAACAATTAACGTGTTTTGAAGATCTCTCCGAGATCATCTGATCCGATGCAGGTTATCACCACGCATATAAACGCCGATTTCGATTCCTTCGCCTCGATGCTTGCAGCCAAGAAGCTCTATCCCGATGCGCGGATCGTTTTTCCCGGTTCACAGGAGGGCAACCTTCGCTATCTGCTGAAAATCCCCGAGTATAAGGTGAGGTATCACAAACCCAAGGAAATCGATCTGGACAGCATCGATCATCTGATACTGGTGGATACGCGGATGGCGGATCGTATCGGCGACCTGGCAAAGGTGCTCGATGCCCCCGGTCTCACCATTCACATCTTCGATCACCATCCGAGCCATCCCAACGACATCCACGGGCAGGTCGAGGTGGTCAGGCCGGTGGGCGCCACCACCACGCTCTTTGTCAACATCTTCCAGGAGAGGGGGATCGACATCACCCCCCACGAGGCGACCATCATGGCGCTGGGCATCTATGAGGATACGGGGTGCCTGACCTTCAGCTCGACCACTGCGGATGATCTGCATGCAGCGGGGTATCTGCTCGATCGCGGTGCAAACCTCAATATGGTTGCAGACCTGATCGACAGGGGATTGACCACCGGGCACATCACCATCATGAACGATCTCCTCAACTCCCTGGAGGTTCACCTCATCAACGGCATCCCCATCCACGTGTCCACGGCATCCATCGACCGGTACATGGGGGATATTGCAATTCTGGCCCACAAGATCCGGGATATCGAAAACATGGACACCCTCTTTCTTCTGGTGCGGATGGAAGACCGGGTTCACCTCGTTGCCAGGAGCCGCATCAGCGAGGTGGACGCCGGCCTGATCGCACGCGAATTCAACGGCGGGGGGCACCATACCGCCGCCTCCGCCACGATCAAGGAGATGACCCTTGTTCAGGCAAAGGAAAAACTGCTCACGGTTCTCCAGCAGAACATCCATACGCCCAAGACCGCCCAGGAGATCATGACGGCCCCGGTCAAGACGGTGACCCAGCACCGGAACATGCTGGAGGCGAAGGACCTGCTGAATCAATACAGTATCAATACCATACCGGTCACGGGGGATACGGGTGAATTGATCGGCCTGATCACACGCCAGACCATCGATAAGGCGATCGGACACGGCATGGGGACCGCCCCGGTCAAGGAGTTGATGGTGAGCGATCTCCTCACCGTCGCCCCTGAGACCTCCATCGACAAGGTCAGGGAACTCATGATCGAAAGCAACCAGCGTTTTTTGCCCGTGCTGCGGGGAGACACCCTGGTGGGGGTGATCACCAAGACCGACCTGTTGCGGGTCCTGCACGACGACCTCTCCCGGTTGCCCCGGCCCTTTCTGTACGAAGGGATGGTCGAAAAGGGGGACTACCAGTCCAAAAACCTCACCAGCCTCATCAAGGAGCGCCTTCCCGAGCGGGTGCAGGCCCTGCTCAAAACAGCCGGTGAGGTGGCCGAGGAACTGGGCTTCTCCGCGTATGTGGTGGGAGGGTTCGTCAGGGACCTGATGCTGCGGGTGGAGAATCTGGATATCGACATCGTGGTGGAGGGGAACGGCATCCTCTTTGCCGAATACATGCACCATACACTGGGCGGGAGGCTCTGCTCCCACCAGAAGTTCGTCACCGCCGTACTCGTGCTCCATGATGGATTCAAAATGGACGTGGCAACTGCCCGATTGGAGTACTATCCGAAGCCGGTCGACCTTCCCAGCGTTGAGATGAGTTCGATAAAGCACGACCTGTTCAGGCGGGATTTCACCATCAACACCCTCGCCATCCAGTTGAATCCTCAAAGCTTCGGCAGGCTCATCGATTTCTTCGGCGGGCAGCGGGACCTCAAGGACAAAAAGATCCGCGTCCTGCACAGCCTCAGCTTCGTCGAGGACCCTACCCGCGTATTTCGCGCCATCCGCTTCGAGCAGCGGTACGGATTCCAGATAGGCAAATATACCAGGAACCTCATCATCTCCGCCATCAAACGGGGATTGCTTTCACGGCTTGACGGCAAAAGGCTCTTTGTGGAACTCGACCTGATTTTTCAGGAACCCGATCCCACAAAGGCCCTGACCCGCATGGGTGAATTCAAGGTGCTCGAGCACCTCACGCCATCCATCATCTATTCCCCGGAACTCGAAAAATTGATGATCAACGTGAGAAACGTGATCACCTGGTATGACCTGCTGTATCTCACCGAACAAGTCGAAAAATGGATCGTCTATTTTTGTGCGTTGACCGATTCCCTCACCGATCAGGAGATGATAACCCTCCTGGAGCGATTCAACATATCCGCCAAGGCGCGGGACAAGATCCTCTCCTGCCACCGCACCTCAGCTCAGGTGATCAAGAGGCTCTATCGCCTCAAGACGAGTCAATACAGCAAGATCTACCTCCTTCTTCGTCCGATCCCCACCGAAGGGCTGCTCTATCTCATGGCCAGGTGCGAGGCATCGAGGCTGAAACAGATGATCTCCCATTTTCTGACCTCCCTCAAGGGTGTTCACGTCGCCATAACCGGTGAGAACCTCAAGAAAATGGGGTTCACCCCGGGCCCTTCATTCAGGGAAATCTTTGAAGATTTACTCAAGGCACGACTGGACGGTATGGTCACCAATCTCGAGGAGGAGGCATCGTTCGTCGAGGGACGATTCGGTCACCTCCGCACCCGCACAACAAGGTCCAAACAGAAGGGTTTGTGATGACTCCGCCCTCCACGCATGACTACACCATCAAGCTGCCTATATTCGAAGGTCCGATGGACCTCCTCCTCCATCTCATCAAAAAGGCACAAATAGACATCTGGGACATCCCCATCGCCCTGATTACCGAACAGTATCTCGACTACATCCGCATGATGCAGGACCTCAATCTGGATGTAGCCGGGGATTTTCTGGTGATGGCCTCATACCTGATGTATCTGAAGTCAAGGATACTCCTCGTTCCCGGGCCGCAAGACGACGAAGAGGACCCCGAGGAGACCCGGCTGCGGCTCGCTCAACGGCTGGTCGAATACCAGGCCTGCAAGAGGGGATCGGAAATCCTTGGCCAACTCGAAGAGGAGAGGAACAGGGTCATCCCTGCGCCGGGCATCCCCATCCCCTCCGAAGAGGAAATGATCGAGGCCGACCTCTTCGATCTCTTCAATGCCTACTACCTTTTATTCAAGGAACAGATAGATCCTGCCCGGCCCCATAGCGTTTCCATTGATCCGATTGCCGTCAAGGACGAGATGGATGCAATTGAATCCACATTAAGAGTAAAGAAAAAAATATTTTTTCGTCTTATATATAGTAATTGCGACCCGGCGCGTTTTATTGCCGGTTTTTTGGCACTCTTGGAGCTGGCCCGGATACATAAGATCACCATCCTTCAAGGGCACACCTTTGGGGATATAGTGATCCAGGCGGCCTGAACGTTCGTATCTCCGATTGTGCCTTTGAACATACCGATGCATCCGCTTCCGAGTTTCTGCAGCCGTACATCGGATATCACGGGGGACATAGGTCCCGCGTGGTATTTGTGCAAGAAAATTCATTCTTTATGAAAGGGAGGTTACAGTATATCTAAATTAAATTAAAAAAAATCAAAGAATTAATTGAAACTATTAGATATGGCCCCCTGCCGGACTATTGATTATCTGGCAATATTATTGCATAATTAAGGAGCGGATTATTTTATGCAAAGTATGAGGAGGTTTAAGAGATGGGCAACAATAAGAAAAGATTCCTTTGGAACATCCTTTTTTTGATCACTGTGTTATGTCTTTTTATGATGTACACTGCACCGTCGGTGTATGCGCAGTTTTTCCCGGTCGATCCCGCACTCGGCGGCTTCGGATTCGGCGGCTTCGGTGCCCCGTTCTCGGGGTTCTACGGTCCCCAGCAGGGCGCTGGATTCTTCGGTCTCCAGCAGGGAGGCGGATTCTTCGCCCCCCAGTTCCCCCAACAAGGAGGTCTCCCCTACCAGGGTACAGGATTCAATCAGGGCTATGCACCATACAATGCCGCCTTTCCCAATGTCCCCTATGCGCCGATCTCATCGAATAGCTCCGATTCATCGGACTCCGATACCAGAACGTACCAATCCTATAATCAAGGATACAACCCCGGTTTCAATACCGGATACAACCCCGGTTTCCTGCCGGGCGGGTTGCCCACAACAGGTGTCTTCGGCCCGGCAGCAGCCATGAACGTGCAGCAGGCAGGAATCCAGCCATTCGGATACGCCGGTTTTGCACCCGCCGCTGCTGCGGGATTCGCCCCCTTCGGGCAGCCTGCGGGATTCGCCCCCTTCGGGCAGCCTGCGGGATTCGCCCCCTTCGGGCAGCCTGCGGGAGCAATGAATCCATTCATGGGCGGCATGGTAAACCCCTTTGCCACGCAAATGGGACCATTCATGCAGCCCGTCCAAATGGGTCCCTTCGGCCCTCAGGTAATGGCTCCCTGGAATCAAAATTTCATGCGGCAGCAGCAGGGCTTCAATCCATGGAATCCATATGCAGTGAATCCATACAACCCCTATCCCAATACCGGAGGCAATAGCAGCAATAATGACAACGGAGGCGGAGGCACTGAAGTCACCGACGACATCCCCGATATACGCGGCTACTGGTCCGGCACCTGGACGATCCTGGAATTCGAGACCGATCCGAACGGCAAGGATATTATCGTGGAAACGGGGGGAGGAGACATCCTCTTCCATATCACCTATCAGAAAATGACCGGTGGCGACCTCAGCGGAACGGTGAAGATCACCGAATGGGAAGTCGAGGACTGTTCGGATTGGTACGGCGAATCGGATGAGATAAAGCTCACCGGATGGGTCGACAAGTCCAGCAGATTGCTCTATGCGCACTACCTCAATTTCACCGGGGATGAGCTCCAGAGCGATCTGTCCAATCTCATCTGCGATTATACCTGGAACTTCAATAACCTGAAGATAAAGGATACCGGTTTTTCCGGAAATTTCTCGATTCATGGGACCAACGAATACTATGTTATCGGTAGCTTCAATGTAGGGAAATATCAACCACAATAACCCCGGCGCAGATTCTTTGCGGCGATAGAGAATGACGCGAACGACGCCCGTCGATACCATTGACGGGCGTCGGTTTCTGCCCGAAGCGTAATTTTTTGGATTTTTTTTGCGTCTTTTATACCAGGAATACTCCAGTTTTTTTATCCATTTATCATGAAGGGGAGGTGAATTGATTCTGATTTTCTAACTATCTCTGTCTTTATACAAAGAAAGGAGATTGCAAGGTTATGAGTGAGAAAAGGTTATCGAGAGTCTTGGTTATCGGTTTGATCGTGGGCCTTGGAATCATGCTGTCCGTTTGTTTCTCGGGGTATGCCCAGATATTGCCTCCTATTCCTATTAATTATTATATTCCTACTAGTTACGAAACCAATTATGTGCAAACGACCCCCTTCACCACTTCAGCAATGAATTCGTCCTACTATCGTGACATCTATACCACATACGGGACCCAAAACACGGCATTTTCCAACCCCTTCGCCACCTACGGCTCTTCCTCCATGCTTTATACCGATCCTTTTTCACAGGCGGCTTCCAATACCATGTCGTATCAAAATGTCTTTGGGCAACGCTTTGAAACAGGCCAGGAATTTTACAGGGACCCCTTCTATGCGGCCGGAGGGAAATATACGAATTATTCCTCTCTTATCGGAGGGTTCTCGTCTGAGATGGGGTATACCATGACCCCGTTTGGAGGCACCACCCACCTGGGGAGTTCATTGACCACACCGTGGACGCACATCGAGACGAATATCAATACGGCAGCGGGCATTGCAGGTGCCGGTACCAGCATCCAACACGCGGCATTCGGTATGCCTACCGTGTACAATATGATGGGATTTAATCCTGCGGTTGCAGGCCAATTGTCCCTCATAACCTATGGACACGAAACCGCAGCAATGGACAGGATGCTGAGCAATACATACGCCTATACCAAGGAAGGGATGGCGTATATCCCCGTTGCCAGCTACTATAATGCAAACAGCGTGGGCGGCACGAACTATTTCTTCGCCGGAGATATCAGCTATCAAGAGGCCGGGATGACCCCTGCCGGCAGCTATTCGGTAGTTCAGGAAGTACCGGATTCGATGGTTGGCTATGCAGGCGCCTCATTGGCAACCTCTGCGGCCCTTTATAATGCTGCCTTTCTGGGCAGCGCTACTGCTGGAGGCTTGGTCGGCGGCGCAACCGCTGCCTCAACAGGCGGCTCCGGCGCCGTGTTTGCCGGCTGGGGTGCGGCTCCTAGCGGTTCGTATGGTGGTTCGTTTGGCGTTGTATCCGGCGGATGGGGTGCACCTGCAGGCGGATTTGCAACCGGCGGCGGTGTCTTTGGCGGCGGGATAGGCGCAACCTCTGGTTTTGGTATCGGGGGCGGCGGCGCTGTCGGCGGCGGATTTGTCAGCGCAGGCGGAGCCACTTACGGCGGCACCAATGTGGGCTGGTAATGATAGTGACCTCTAAAAGGTAATTGACTTCGGTTTCACTGATTTTGATTTTTGCATGTTCGCGGGCCCGGTTGGAGGAAATGACCCTTCAAACGGGCCTTTTTGCGCATCGAGCACGTTCATTTATAGTCAAGCTGCATGGTATCGCCCGACGATTCTCATTATTCCATGGGCGTGTTGTGGGCGGGTATATTTATGCTGCGTCGCTTCCCTCCGCATAGCAAGCTTGGTTGGTGAAGTCGCAGGCCTGTGAGGTAACCGGGAGGGGTTTATAGTGGCTCCGCTGCGCTCCGCCCTGGCAAGCTTGGGTGCTCCGCTCTGGCAAGCTTGGGTGGGCGTTACCCATTTGACTCTTCGAAAACCTTAGGCTATCCTCTCAGGTAACAAGGAGGATACATGGGCGTCATCACCCGCAATCTTGAACAGGCATCCGGCCTGTATCTATTATCCGTTGAATTTCCCGAAAACAGGCAGCAACCCGAACCGGGTCAATTCTATATGCTCCGCTGCAGCCCCTGCACCGATCCCCTTCTCAGACGACCGCTGAGCATCCATGGATATTGCGCAGAAGGCGAGAGAGGGAACCCTCGGTGTGATTTCCTCTACCGGGTGGCGGGAAAGGGGACCGCGCTCCTGTCGCGCATGGGACCGGCGGACCCTCTGGATGTCATGGGCCCCCTGGGCACGGGATTCGGTCTTCCCCCCTCCCTGGAATACGCACTGCTCATTGCCGGTGGAATCGGCATCGCCCCCCTTCCCTATCTTGCCGAGATCCTTGCGGAGAAAAATACATCCGCCCATATACGTCTGCTCTTCGGTGCACGGACCGCGGAACATATCATCGCCATGGAACGATTCAAACGGCCGGGGATCGAGATCTCCCTGTACACCGAGGACGGGACCATGGGGAGGAAGGGGTGCGTCACCGACGATCTGGGCACGGAACTCAATGCCTGTGATCAGGAACGGTCCAAGGTCTTCGCCTGCGGTCCAGACGGGATGCTCGCAGCGGTTGCGCGGCAATGCATCAGTGCGGGGATCCCCTGTCAGGTCTCCCTCGATCGGCATATGGCCTGTGGCGTTGGTGCATGCCAGGGGTGCGTGGTGAAGGGGACGCACCAGGGGCACCCCGAAGGGGGAGACTATGTGCGGGTATGCAGCGACGGCCCGGTGTTTGAAGCACGGGAAATCCTATGGTCAGGAGGGGAACAGTGCCCTCGTTAGCGGTTTCCTTTGCCGGACTCACCCTCAAGAATCCCGTCGTGCTCGCCTCAGGCACCTGCGGATACGGGGTGGAATATGCCCCGTTCCTCGACCTCAACCGCCTCGGTGGGATCGTGGTCAAGGGGATCTCCCTCGCCCCCAGGCAGGGAAATCCCCCTCCCAGGATCATCGAGACACCCTCGGGCATGCTCAACGCCATCGGGCTTCAAAACATAGGATGGCGCGCCTTTGTGACCGAGTATCTGCCCAGACTTTCCGCATTCGAGACCAAGGTCATCGTGAACATCTACGGTCACACCGTCGGGGAGTACCGCGAGGTGGCGCAGCGACTCTCGGAGCATCCGGGGATCCATGCCCTGGAGATCAATGTCTCCTGCCCGAATGTAGACAAGGGAGGGCTCGCCTTTGGAACGGACCCTGCCTGCACCTTTCAGGTCACCGAGGCGGTCAAAAAGGCGACCCATCTGCCGGTCATCACCAAGCTCTCCCCGAACGTGACGGATATCCGCCCCATTGCCAAGGCTGCGGAGGAGGCGGGTGCGGATGCCCTCTCCCTTATCAATACCCTCCTGGGAATGACCGTGGATGTCCGCTCAAGACGCCCGCACCTTGCCAACATCACCGGCGGTCTCTCAGGCCCGGCCATCCGGCCGGTGGCCCTGCGCATGGTGTGGGAGGCGGTCAGGGCCGTTGCCCTGCCGGTCATAGGGATGGGGGGGATCCTGAATCCCGAGGATGCGCTCGCATTCCTCATGGTGGGCGCCATCGCCGTTCAGATCGGCACCGGCCTCTTCGTGGATCCCTGCTGTCCGGTCAGGGTGCTGGAGGGGATGGAATCCTTCCTGCACGAGGGGGGGATCGAGGATATCCGGCACATCATAGGACGCCTTGACACCTCGACTGCGAGGGATGATCAATGATCCCCGCCCGGTGGACCTTCAGGGAGCCATCATCCATGGAAACGATCGACCGACTGGCCAGTGCCCTGGACCTGCACCCGGTGGTGTGTCAAATCCTCGCCCAGCGCGGATTCGACACCCCCGAATCGATCACCGGGTTTCTCCGGCCCGACCTGGCCTCGATACACAACCCATTTCTTCTGAAAGACATGCACCAGGCGGTGGAACGGATCGATCGTGCCCTGAAAAAAGGCCGGCCCATGCTCGTATATGGCGACTACGATGTTGACGGCATCACCGCATCGGCGATGCTGGCCGAGTGCCTCACCGGATACGGGGGGAAGGTGCAGGTCCGCCTCCCCAACCGGGTCACCGAGGGATACGGTCTTCACCCCCGGGTGATCGAAGAGGCCCACCGGAACGGCATCGCTTTGATCATCACCGTGGACTGCGGCGTATCGGATCATGCGGCTGCGACACGTGCACGCGATCTGGGGATCGATCTCATCGTTACGGATCACCACCATCCTCCGGATATCCTGCCCGAGGCCGCCGCCATCATCAATCCCAAACAATTGGACTGCCCATATCCCTATAAGGACCTTGCCGGGGTCGGGGTGGCGCTCAAACTGGTGCAGGCCCTTGCCCTCTCCCGCCAGGGGCGGCAGATGAGCCTCCACCAGGTGGGATACTGGCCTGAGGCGCTCAACCGGTACCTGGACCTGGTGTGCCTGGGCACGATTGCGGACGTCATGCCCCTCACCGGGGAGAACAGGGTGCTGGTGAAATTCGGGCTGGAGGCACTGCGCGATACCATACGGCCCGGCCTGTGGGCGCTCAAGGAGGCATCCGGGATCAATGGAAAGGAGATGACCGCGGGAGCGGTGGGGTTCGTGCTCGCCCCCAGGATCAACGCCACCGGAAGGATGCAGGGACCCGAGGCGGGACTGCGGCTCCTCATGACGGACTCCGCCCAGGAGGGGGAGCACCTCGCCCGCCTTTTGAATCAACAGAATCAGAAACGACGCGAGGTCGAGGAGGGGATCCTTCGCACCGCACACCGCAAGATCAAGGAGGGATTCTATCTCGAGGAGGAGATGGCGATCATCCTTGCCGATTCCGACTGGCATCCGGGGGTTATCGGAATCGTGGCCCAGAAGCTGGTGGAGGAGTTCTACCGGCCCGCCATCCTCATTTCCCTGCAATCCGGAATCGGAAAGGGATCGGCGCGCTCCATCCCCTGCATCCATCTCTATGCATTGCTCGAGCATTGCCGGCACCTGCTGAAGGACTTCGGGGGACATGCCCGCGCCGCCGGTCTCACCATAGACGAGGGGATGATCCCCGCCTTCAGGAAGCGGGCAAACGAGGTCCTGAACGAGCACTACATCAGGGAGGAACTGGTACCGGAGATGACCGTAGACGCAGTCATCGACGGGAATTCCCTCGACACCTCCCTCGTCGAGCAGTTGGAGATCCTCGCCCCCTTCGGAAGCGCAAACCCCGAGCCGGCCCTCTGCATGAAGGGATTGTGCCAGACCACACCTCCCCGCCTCCTGAAAGACGCGCACATCAAGGTCCGTTTCAGGGGCACATCGGGGATACATGAGGCCATCGGATTCAACATGCGGCATGTGTGGGAGCGGATGACCGGTTCCCTGGGGGAGCATGCCTGGGATGTGGTCTTTTACCCCCAAATCAACAATTGGCAGGGAGCGCGCACCATTCAGCTCCGGCTCAAGGACATAAAGGCCCATGCTTCGCATTGAGGACATCACGGATCGGGTTCGATTGTATATCCCCGATCCGGATATCGATATCATAAACCGCGCCTATATCTTTTCGGCAAAGGTCCACAAGGGGCAGACCCGGGCATCGGGCGGTCCCTACCTCGAACACCCCCTCGAGGTATCGGGCATTCTCGCGGGGATGAAACTGGACGAGGTGACGGTTTCCGCAGGGCTGCTGCACGATACCGTCGAGGACACCCTGACCGGCATCGACGAGATCAAGGACCTCTTCGGTGAGGAAATCGCCTTCATCGTTGACGGTTTGAGCAAAATCGGTCAGATATCCTTCGAAAGCCAGGCAGCCGAGCAGGCGGAAAATTATCGAAAGATGATCCTGGCGATTGCCAAGGACATCCGGGTCATCTTGATAAAACTTGCCGACCGCCTCCACAATATGAGGACCCTGCACTTTTTGGGCGAAGCGAGCAGGAGGCGTATCGCCCAGGAGACCATGGATATCTATGCCCCCTTTGCCAATCGGCTGGGTATGGCACGCATCAAGTCAGAGCTCGAGGACCTCTCCTTCAGGTACCTGGAACCGGAGATCTACGAGGAATTGGTCAAAAACATCGAAAGCACCAAGAAGGAGACCATGCGTCTGATCGAGGAGGCCATCGGGATCATCACCAAGGAACTGGAGACATTCGGCATATCCTGCACCGTTTACGGCAGGCCAAAGCACATCTACAGCATCTATCAAAAGATGGTCAGGAAGGAGATCTCCTTCGAACAGGTGTTCGATCAGCGCGGCATCAGGATCATCACCCAGTCGGTGAGGGACTGCTACGCGGTCCTGGGGGTCATCCATTCCCTGTGGAAACCGGTGCCCGGGGAATTCGACGACTACATCGCCATGCCCAAGCCCAACATGTATCAATCCCTGCATACGGTGGTCATCGGCCCCGGCGTGCAACCACTGGAGATCCAGATACGCACCGACGATATGAACAAAACCGCGGAGGAGGGAATCGCGGCTCACTGGCGTTACAAGGAAAAGGGAAAAATCGACGACAAATATGACCAAAAGCTTTTCTGGTTGCGACAGTTGATGGAGTGGGTGCAGGAGCTGAAGGACCCCAACGAATTTCTCCGCATGATGAAGGTGGACCTCTTCCAGGACGAGGTCTTCGTATTCACCCCAAAGGGAGAGGTCAAGGGGCTTCCCAAGGATGCCACCCCCGTTGATTTTGCCTACAGCATCCACACGGACGTCGGGGACCACTGTGTGGGCGCCATTGTCAATGGAAAGATCGTTCCGTTGAATTCCACACTCAAGACAGGGGATGTGGTCAAGATCAACACCTCAGCGAACCATAAACCGAACAGGGATTGGCTCAAATTCGTGAAATCGCCGAAGGCGATACAGAAGATCAAGCACTGGATCAAGGTGGAGGAGCGGCAGAGGAGCATATCCATGGGAAGGGACATCCTGGACAAGGTGGCGCGAAAATACGACCTCACCTACAACAAGCTTCTCCACGAGGGGATGCTCACCCAGGCGGCCAAGAGGTTTTCCTACCAGGGGATCGAGGAATTCCTCGCAGACATCGGATACGGGAAGATCTCGGCAAAGCAGGTCATCCAATATATCGCCCCCCACGAACAGCCGAAGGAGAAGAAGGAGGCCTCTGCGGTGCAAAAGGCGGTGCGCCGCATCACCAGGAAAAAGAAGGAAGGGGTCAGCATAAAGGGGCTGGATGACGTATTGGTGCGTTTTGCAAAATGCTGCAACCCTGTGCCCGGGGACCCGATATGCGGCTTCATCACCCGGGGAAAGGGGATCACCGTGCACCGGGTGGACTGCCCCAACAGTCAGTCCCTCGGTCTCGGCTCGGACCGCCAGATCGAGGTGGCATGGGATGTAAAGGACCACCGGCCCTTTCCCGTAGGGCTCAATGTCCTCTCACTTGATCGCAGGGGACTGCTCGCGGATGTCACCACCGCCATTTCCAATCAAAAGGGGAACATTATCTCGGCGAGCGTGAAGACCACGGAACATCAGTCGGCAATCAGCAACTTCATGATCGAGATCACCGATCTGGATCATCTGAAAAGGATCATAAACGCCGTACGCAGGATTTCCGGGGTGCTCCAGGTGGAACGTACCCGGTAAACCGCATAGGGCTTCCCTATATGGCCTTTACCACCTTCCGGGCCTTGATGCATCGAGTACACACCTTCATGCGCCGAACGGTCCCCCCTTGCAGGACCTTTATCGACTGGATATTGGGAAGCCATCTGCGCTTTGTCTTATTGTGTGCGTGGCTCACACTGAACCCGATGCCAGGTCCCTTACCACAGATATCACATCGTCTGGACATGCTCATTCCCCTCCAACACCATACTGAATTTCGCCTCAGGGCCCATCCGGTTTTCACCAGGAACCCTCTTCGCGCACAAGTGCCTGGATGTTTTGACATAACAAAGTTTAATATGATAGCATTCTTTTTCTCATGTTGCAAACAAGCCCTGGGGGTTTCGGCGATTCCAATTTTGGCGGTGCGTCGTTGTGGGCTGACGATTCAAAATTGGGGTTGCCTGAGGGAGACAATGAGAGAAACACCCTTGAACACTTCATGCACTATGCGTGATCAAAGGGATCGGAATTATTCCCAATGAGGGGCACCATACACACAAAACGGATCCTTCTTCTTTCGGCGTATACCGTTATCGCGTTTCTCATCTTCACGGTACTCTTGTTTCCCTCCGAGATGATCACCAGAAAAACCGAGTGGGCCCTCTCACGGCATTTTCCCGGCACGATCCGGATCAAGGATGTCTCCTTCATCCTCCCTGCACGGGTGCGGATTCGGGGACTGGAGATGATCGTCCCCGCAGACGAGAAGCCCTTTTCCATCGTGATAGACCGAGCCGAAGCAGGGATCGATTTCCTCTCGCTGGTGAAGGGAAAGATCGGGATCAAGGGGAAACTGACCAAAGGAGAAGGAAGGATTCAGGTCTCCGTGAATCATAGGCTATGGGGGGCGCCTGCGCGACACCTCTCCGCCGCCTTAACCAATCTGGCCATTCAGGATTTCCCCGTGCTCTCCCAGCAGTTTGGAATCCATGTCACCGGCATCCTGCAGGGCGATCTGGACGTTGACTGGGTGGGAAAAGACATAATCAACAGCAACGGAACGTGGTCGTTCACCATCGACGAGGGACGAATGATCCCCAGGCAATTCCCTGCGTTCAGCTATACGTCGATCACGGGAGAGGGTTCCATCACCGACCAGCACGTGGTGATCGACCGCGTCGAGGTCCAGGGGGATGATCTTTCCCTTAACGCCACCGGACGTGTGCGGCTCGCCTACCAGTTACAACAGATTTTTGTGGATACCCAGGTGGGCCTAAAGGTATTCCCCGGGCTGCGGCAGAGACTGGGCGGGTTTGCCACCCTCCTGCCCACGCCGGATACCCACGGATTCATCAATCTCTTCATATCCGGTCCGCCGGGAGATCTCAGATTTTCATCACGGCGCCATCGTTGACTCCTCCCTATATTCCGGAATGAATTCAGCATGAAATGGGAGGGAAATCACCGGTGAATTATTGACTTATACCAAAAAAGTTGCTATTTTTTAATAATATTCCATCTGATCATACCTACATCCCGAATCGTATCAATCCAGAAGGAGGTCATTACAATGCAAAAAAAACTGCTCCTGTCGCCAGGTCCCACACCCGTTCCGTCCGAGGCCCTGCTTGCCATGGCACAGCCGATCGTCCACCACCGGACTCCGGAATTCACCGAAATACTCAATCAGGTCCAGGAGGGATTGAAATATCTGTTCCAGACGGAGCAGGATGTCCTCGTCATCGCCGGCTCGGGCACTGCTGCGATGGAGGCCGCGGTCTCCAACATCCTCTCCCCGGGAGACACAGCCATCTGTATTCGGGGGGGGAAATTCGGCGAGCGCTGGGCGGAGCTGTGCACCGCCTATGGCGTCAACACGATCAACATCGACGTGGAGTGGGGAAAGGCCCTTGATCCCAAGGTCCTGGAGGACCACCTTTCCAAAAACACGGATGTCAAGGCCGTGTACACAACCATGAGCGAGACCTCCACCGGGGTAAGATTCGACATCGAGGCATTCGCCAGGATCGTTTCCCGGCACCCGGGGACCGTCCTGGTGGTGGATGCCATCACCGCGGTCGGTGTCATGGATGTGCCCATGGACAGATGGGGTGTCGACGTCCTGGTGTGCGGTTCCCAGAAGGCATTGATGCTCCCTCCGGGACTCGCCTTCATCAGCCTCAGTGAAAAGGCATGGAAGGCTGCCGAATCCTCCACCTGCCCCAAATACTACCTCAATCTCAAAAAGGAGAAGAAGAACCTGGCCAAGGGGCAGACCGCATATACCCCTGCCGTATCCCTGATCGTGGGGCTGAATGAGACCCTCACCATGATCAGGGAAGAGGGGCTCACCAATGTGTTCAAGCGCCACGCCACCCTGGCCGCGGCAACCCGTGCCGCATGCCAGGCCCTCGGCCTGAAGCTCCTGGCAAAGGACTCCCCTTCCGATGCGGTCACCGCGGTACTCGCCCCCGAAGGCACCGATGCCTCCCAGATCATCAAAAAGATGAAGGGGAAGTATGGGATGATCATCGCCGGAGGCCAGGAGCACCTCAAGGGGAAGATCTTCCGCATCGCCCATCTGGGCTACTTTGACAAGAGCGACATATTCTCGGCCATCGCCCACCTGGAGCTCTCCCTGAAGGAGCTGGGAATCCCGGCAAAACCGGGAGCAGGCATCGCTGCTGCGGAACAGGTGTTTCTGGCCGAATAGATTGATAAAAACAGGAGGAACGAGCAATGAAGGTCCTTGTCAGTGACAAGCTTTCGCCCAAGGGCGTAAAGGTGTTCGAGGAAACGGAGGGCATCCAGGTGGATGTCAAAACCGGCATGACCCCTGAGGAGTTGATCGCCTGCATTCCGGAATACGATGCGCTGGTGGTGCGCAGCGCCACCAAGGTCACCCCCCAGGTGATCGAGGCGGCAAAAAACCTGAAGGTGATCGGCCGGGCAGGAAGCGGGGTGGACAATATCGACCTGCCGGCTGCCACAAAACATGGGATTGTGGTTATGAACACGCCCGGCGGGAACACCATCACCACCGCAGAGCATGCCGTCTCCATGCTCCTTGCCCTGTGCCGTCATATACCACAGGCGGACGCCTCCATGAAGCAGAAGAAATGGGAGAAGAAGAAGTTCATGGGCACCGAATACTTCGGCAAGACCCTCGGTGTCCTCGGGCTCGGCAAGATCGGCACCGAGGTGGCCAAACGGGCACGGGGATTGATGATGAAGGTGATCGCTTACGACCCCTTTATCTCCGCCGATGCCGCCCAGAGGCTGGAGGTGGAGCTGGTCGGCATGGAGGACCTCTTCAGGCGCGCCGATTTCATTACCGTCCATACCCCGAAGAGCCCGGAGACCATGAACCTCATCAATGCCAAGACCATTGCCTTGATGAAGGACGGGGTGAAGATCGTCAACTGCGCACGCGGGGGTATTGTGAACGAGCAGGATCTGGCTGACGCCGTCAAGAAGGGAAAGGTCTCAGGGGCCGCTCTGGACGTCTTTTCCCAGGAGCCACCCGCTGAGGACAACCCCCTCCTCGGCCTCCCCCAGGTCATCATGACCCCCCACCTCGGGGCATCAACGGAAGAGGCCCAGGACAAGGTTGCGGTGGACATCGCCTATCAGATCGTTGACATGCTCAAGAACAGCACCGTGTGCAATGCGGTGAACGCCCCCTGCGTGGCCAAGGAGGTCCTTGCAAACATCAAGCCCTATATCACCCTCGCGGAGAGGATGGGAAGCATCGCGTGCCAGATCGCCGAGGGACGGATGAACGAGTTCCTGGTAAGCTACAGCGGGGAGGTGCTCAACAATGACCTGGCACCGATCACCATGGCGGCGATCAAGGGGCTTTTGAGCCCCATTCTCCACGAGGAGGTGAATGATGTCAACGCCATGCTCGTTGCCAAGGACAGGGGGATAAAGGTCGATGAGATAAAGGAGAGCGTCACCGGGGCGTATTCGAGTCTCGTATCCATCACGCTCGTCACCGACAAGGGTAAGGCCTCCATCGCCGGCACCCTTTTCAACCGCATCGAGCCACGGATCGTGGAGATGAACGGCTTCGACATCGAGATCGTGCCCGCCGAGAATATGCTCGTCTTTTCAAACATCGACAAGCCGGGATTGATCGGGAGCATCGGCATGACCCTGGGGGAGTACCATGTCAACATTGCAGGGATGCAGTTCGGCAGGGCGAAACCGGGCGGCGATGCAGTATCCGTCCTGAGCGTGGACAGCCGGGTGAGCGAGGAGTTGCTCACCGTACTGGGCAAACTCCCCAACGTGGTGAGCGTCAAATCGGTGCGGCTCTAAGGGCGTTTTCCGGCAGATCTGCCTTTGAGGAACACCATAAGGATGGAGAGCCCTGCAGGGGTCATGCCCGGTATGCGTGATGCCTGGGCAAGAGAGAGGGGCTGGATGCGCGCAAGCTTCTCCCGCACCTCGTGAGACAATCCGGGGACTTCACTGTATTCAATCCCCTGGGGGATCCGTATTCGGTCCAACTCCTTGAAGTGTTTGATATCCTGGAGCTGCTTTTTGATATAGCCGTCGTACTTGAGCTGGATCTCCACCTGGCGTGACACCCGGGGCTCGGACGAAGGCCACTCCGGGTCCAACCGCTCCATGGTACGGGCATCCACACCCGGTCTTTTGAGGATACCGGCGAGGGTGCACGCCTCGTCGATGGGGGTGGTGTCGGCCTCCGCCAGCACCCGGTTGACCGCATCCGAGGGCTTCAGCACGGTGCGTTCGAGGCGGCTGATATGCGCGTCGATCCGCCGTTTTTCATCGCAGAGCCCATGGTAGGTCACATCGTCCATGAGGCCCAACTCCCTGGCCCTGTCCATGAGCCGGTATACAGCATTGTCCTCCCGCAGGAGGAGCCTGTACTCCGCCCGCGAGGTGAACATCCGATAGGGTTCGTCCGTTCCCCTCGTGATCAGGTCATCCACCATCACCCCCATGTATGCCTCGGAACGATCCAGCACAAAGGGAGGCCTCCCCTGCACCTTCAGGGCCGCATTGATTCCCGCCCACAGGCCCTGTGCCGCTGCCTCCTCATATCCGGACGTGCCGTTTACCTGTCCTGCCAGATAGAGGCCGGAGACCGGCCGCGTTTCCAGGGTGGGCAGGAGCTGATTCGGCTGGGCATAGTCGTACTCGATGGCATAGGAATGGCGCATGATCTCCGCCTCCTCCAGTCCCTTCACCGACCTCACGAGCTTCCACTGGATATCGGGGGGCAGGCTGTTTCCCAGGCCGCTCGCATACATCTCCTCCGTATCCAGCCCCTCCGGTTGCAGGATTACCTGGTGGGACTCGCGTTCGGGGAACTTCATCACCTTGTCCTCCAGGGAGGGACAATACCGGGCAGGGGTGCCTGTAATCGCCCCGCTGTACAGGGGTGACAGGTGGATATGCCCCCTGATCAGCGCGTGGGTCCGCTCGTTCGTGGCGGTTATGGCGCAGGAAAGCTGTGGGAGGACGAGCCCGCCCGTCCGTGATGAGAAAAACCGCGGGACCTCATCACCATCCTGCCTTTGCATGGAGTCAAAATCGATGGTGGAGCGTTTCAGCCGCGCAGGGGTCCCGGTCTTGAGGCGTCCCATGCGGAAGCCCAGGCCCCTCAGGTCGTCTGCAAGCGACTCGGAGGAGAATTCCCCGGCCCTTCCCGCAGGAAACCTTCGATTCCCCACGTGAATCAAACCGTGTAAAAAGGTTCCTGTGGCGATCACCACGGCACCGGCCTTGTACTGATTGCCCAGATTGTCCTCCAGGCCGCACACCCTCCCCTCCTCCACCACCAGCCTTTCCACCATGGCCTGCCTGACATCCAGATTGGCCTGCCCCTCCAGAATCCCCTTGACAGCGGTATGGTAGCCGAGCTTGTCGTTCTGGGTGCGCGTCCCCTGTACCGCAGGGCCCTTGCTGGTATTGAGAACCCGAAACTGCAAAGCGGTGCTGTCGGCGACCATTCCCATTACCCCACCCAGCGCGTCGATCTCCTTTACCAGGTGGCCTTTACCCAGGCCGCCGATGGAGGGACTGCAGGGCATGGCGGCGATGGTATCCAAATTGATGGTGAGCAGGAGGGTCCTGCATCCCAGGCGGGCGGAGGCCAGGGATGCCTCCACCCCTGCATGCCCGCCTCCGACCACGATGACATCATAGTTATACATCATAGATCTCACGCACTCATCGAGGATTTGCTGTACGATGGAACACCCATGGGCCCTCGGTCCACCAAGAGACATGAAAACGAACCATAGGAATCTTCACACATAACATCCATGAATCTCATGATTCACAAGGGATTATGAAAATACCCACGATGGATTTTCACATGAAAGGGTGAAACCGTAATCATTGAAACAACTTAGTCAATAATACCATGCCCCTGCAACAGCCGTCAAAGATCCGTTTGCATCGACCGATTCCGATTTTGAAACGTTTAAACAGTTGCACATCTTTTAGGCTCGCTCCGCTTCGATTGCAAAATCAATAAAAAGCCTCTCCATACCACTCCGTAACCATGCCTGCCCAAAGGATTGCACCACCAAAAATGAATTGCGGCCGTTATCCCGTATCCCCTGATTGTTGTATAATAGGTGCATGCCCGGCATGAGGAATCCCTTTGAGGGAAAACGGAAACGATATAACGATTTCAACGGCTTTCTGAGGAGGACCTTCGGGGGCAGGGTCCACAAGATCGCCCTCGATGCCGGATTGGGATGCCCCAACCGCGACGGGACCGTTTCCTCAACAGGGTGCATATACTGCAACGATCGGGGATCGGGCACCGGGGCATGGCAACAGGGGCTTTCCGTCAGGGAACAGATTTTACAGGCACAGACATACCTGAGAAAGCGTTTCAAGGCGGAGAAATTTCTCGCCTATTTTCAATCGTTTTCAAACACCTATGCGCCTCACGAAAGGCTTGAGGCACTGTACCGGGAGGCGTTGAAACCCGATGACATGGTCGGGCTCTGCATCGGCACGAGACCCGACTGTGTCCCCGAGGACACCCTCAGCATGATTCAGGGCTTTACCGGGGCATACATGGTCTGGCTGGAATACGGACTCCAGTCCTTCCATGATCGCACCCTTGCCCTCATCAACAGGGGGCACACGGTGGATGCATTCCTGGATGCGGTCCGGAGGACGAGAACCAGGGGGATCAATGTGTGCGTGCATGTCATACTCGGGCTCCCCGGAGAGGACAGAGGGGATATGCTCGAAACCGCGAATCGCCTCTCCATGCTCGACATCCAGGGGATCAAGATCCACCTGCTCTATGTGGTCAAAGGCACCCCCCTCGCACGCCTCTATGAGAGGGGGGAATATACCTGTCTCACCAGGGAGGAATACGTGGATATCCTCGTCTCCTTCCTCGCCCGTCTTCGCCCTGACATCGTCATCCAGAGGTTGACCGGCGATCCCCATCCGGAGGAGCTCCTGGCGCCCTCCTGGGCACTTGACAAGGGGAAGGTCCTCGCCCTCATCCACGATAGAATGGAACAAGAGGATACGTGGCAGGGAAAGAACCATTAAGTACCCGTCAGATGAGGGTCAGGCTGAACACCCCTCTATCCACGACAGGGCCGCCGAATCCTATCGATTCCGAATACGTTCCGGTCATGGTGGTGGGGGAGGTAAGGGTACAGCTCATGACAACGGTGAATCCCCCGGCCCCGATAACCCCCTGCAATTCGAAAAGGGGCGTGCCGGTCAGCGCCCCCTGCACATCAAAGAGGGTGTTCGCAAAACGGCTCCCCTCCAGGATACAGGTGCCGCTGATGGTATTGAGGGTAGGATTTTCAACGAGGGTCATCGTCATGGTGCCGGAATTAAACAGGATGATAAAGGCAACGAAGGTGCTCTGCCATGTGCCGATCCAGGTCCCCGCCTGTGCCGCCATGCGCATGGGCAGAGGCGCGGCGAGGGACAAAGAGGCCTGGCTCAGCGACACCGGGGACAGCATGGGTAGCGAGAAGGGGACCTGTGGCAGCGTTAACGACGTGAGCCCGGAGAAGCCTCCTGGAAAAGAGAACGGCAGGCTGAATCGTGCAGCAAGCGGATTGAACGAGGAATACAGGGAACCGGTATTGAAGCCGTAGCCAAAGGGATTGAACCGGAACAGCGGAGAACCCGGTCCCCACGATTGATACCCCCATGAAGTCAGCGGTGCAAGCGTGGAGACGAGCGGATTAAAGGTGATGCCGGAAAGCTGGGCCGCCCCCGGAGACGGGCTGAGGACGGTGAGGAACACGAGGACTGAAAAAATGATACAAACGATGAGAATTTCTTGAACTTTCTTATACATGGTGAACTCACCTCTCTACTGAGCTGTTGATCCTCTTATGACCATCCTCCTCCACCATTATCCTCCATAACGAACAGGCCTATGAGAGCACAGTGGGACGACCGAACAGGGCAGTATCGACGCGTCCCTGCATTGAAGGAGATGTCAGGTGAAGGGATTGCCGGAAAACTGCTTTTATATGCCGATGCCGTTCAGCAGGTGAATCGCATGGTAAACGGCGCTGCTAAGTACAAAAAAATCCGCCGATACTACTCCTATTTCAATAATTGTTCATACTCAAAACACTTTATATTAATTTTACAATAGCGTATAATTTTTTTCAACCGCCCTGCCAAAACGTATCCGCAGAAGCAACCCTGTCCGCCGGATTAACAGTTCAAAAAAAAGAATTACTGCTGCCGTGCCGGCCGGATTAACAGACCGGGTTGACAGCAATCGTTAAAAAATGGATAATGGGTATACTTTTATTTTTTTGTTTTATGTGTGTTTGTTCTCACGAACCACGGTTGTCTTGAAAATGCCGAAGTTATGATGGATACGATTCCTGCCTTATGCACCGGTGTTTTTCACAGGAACGGAAAGGCCTTTCAGGTAGGGACTGTTTGGCACGAAGGGAATGAGGGAAACAATACCCTTTTTGTTTACCCCGATTCCGTGTACACACCATAAATAGGGAGGGCCCCTATGTCCAGTGCAGAAGACGCTTCGTTGCTCTCGTTCTACTATAGCTCCCAGTCATCTCAGAAGATACCCTATCAGGAGGGAATAGAGGATCATCAAGACGGCGTGACCAAGCCAAAAAAACCAACGGGGACGGGTCTCGGGATTGAATTTATCCTGAACGATTCGAAATATGGCGTAGCAGGAAAAGAGAATCCCAAGGCACAGGGTGATCGCCTGTAATACATGCAGCCCTGAAACCACCCGGACCAGATCCCTGCCCTTTACAAGAATCGCATATCCCATATCCTTGACCCCCGGGATATACCTCAACTGATACGCGATATGGGCTGCGAGAGCAAGGGGCACATATCCGTAAGCGGTCTTCCAGAATCCTTCGGATACCGTCACTCCGCCGGGAAACGACATGAGGGATATGGCCATCATAAGACCGATCATGGCGGCAGGGACCAGCACAAAGCCCAGCGTGGTAAGCAGTAGTGAATCGAACGGCCTGATTACCGGCACCAATACCCCCATGAGCGCGCAAACAAGGATCGCCATTCCCGGCCTCACATGGTTCGATGACCATATCTCCCATCCGGGTGCCCTCAGATTCAAAGACACGGACTGGTGAGGGCACGTCCTGATACACTTCAAGCAGAGCTTGCAGGTCTGATTGTTGTCCACGAACATCAGGTGCTGGAACATGGGGCACCCTGATGTTTCCGCGGTGCCGTGATAGCACTCATCGGTGGTGCACTGGTGGGCGCAGATGTCCGGATTCGATCGCACCTCCACGATAGAGGTCATTGCAAATACCCCGATCAGGTTCCCCATGGGGCACACATACCTGCACCAGGTATCCCGGGGGAACAGGATGCTGAAGGAAATCTCCAGGCCCAGTATCGAGAGGAGGAGCATGCCGGTATACAGGGGGCGTGAACGCATCCCTGTTGCCTCTTCCACCCACACGATAAACAAAAACAATATGGTAGTGACCGCAAAGTCATAGTCCTTGAAAAATTTCGGGAACTGTTTGTCAAGATGCACCCTTCGCTGGACGGCGTTCCCCATCGTTGCATACGCACAGAAGGAGCACCATGTCCTGCCGATCCAGAAGGCCGCCGCGCACAACCATGGCCACCAGATCCACCATACCAGGATGGTCCCCCAGTTTCTCGACGGGTCCCGGGGCCCGAAGAAGCAGGAGGCCATGATAAAGAAGAAAAAGGCAACGGCGATCCACCGGAAAAGCCCCGGATAGATCCCCTTCCGGATCATGGTTTCAAACGCCTTGATCCTTCCCAGATTAAACCAGGTGTGTGCCCGTCCGGCAGGGGGACCGATGAAGAGCTGTTCGGAATGGATCGTATCGGCAGCGGCCAGCACCACCCCCCGTTCGATGATCTCCTCCAGTTCGTGGATATTTCCCCTGCGAAAGTCATACCCCAGGAGTTGTTCCCGTGCGCGGGGGCTGAGTTTTCCAACCTCCTTGTTGTATCTGCGCGAATGCCGCTCCATGAAGTGTACGGCAAGCTCCAGGATATCCTGCTTCCGTTCCCTGAGGGGAGGAAGATGGATAACCTTCCTGGAAAGCAGGTCATAGAGGGGGGCAAAGAATGTCCCCTCATTCATCCGAAGGCGCAGATCGCTATGGGAGGTGAAGATCATCCTGACCGGGGATCGTCCAGGGGAATGCTTCCCGTGATTCGAATCCCCCGCGCAGCTTAGGGCGGAGTCCCCGTTCAGAAAACATGTCAATCGCTCCTGTGCAACGGGGGTAAGGGCGTCCACATTTTTTATAAGGAGCGTGCCGCCGCGGGCAAGGCCGAAAGGGCTGAAACGCGCCCCAGGCACCGGATCGGCCGATGGTGGTCCCTCCCGAAACTGCTCCCCCCATTCCTCGTCGGAGATCTCCGAGGCATCCAGGATGATGAAAGGCCCGTTCCGTGCCGGTCCCCTGCAGTGAATGATCTCGGCCACAAGCTCCTTTCCCACTCCGAATTCACCTACCACAAGTACAGGGTGGGAATCCGCAGCAAGCTCGGGAATGCGCTGCCAGATCACGTTCATCGGCGGGGTGCTTCCCACCAGAAAAGGGGCCTCCTCCTCGATCATCTTCATTATTCTCCGCAGGTACTCCTGTTTCCTCGTGATCTCGTATAATGCGGAGGCGATCGTGGCCATCCTTTCCGTGGTTTTCCTGAACAGTCGTTCACGAAGGGGGGCGGAAACGGCAAGCGTGGTGAACAGGCCGGCGCCGGGCACAACAACGACATCGGAGTCCTCAATGGCCTGAAACCCCATTTGACTCGGCATTCCGGTCATACAGGAGAGATCGCCGAAATAATCCCCCGGCCGAACCGTCACCAGTGGCGTTGCACACTGCTGATTGCAGTAAATGCCCTCCACCGCACCTCTCACCAGAATGTAGAGTCCGGGGGCGGTGTCTCCCTGTCCAATGATCTCGCCACCGGCGGGAAACATCTCCATCCTGGCATCTCCTGCCATCTGCTCAAGGGTGTGCAGGGGAAGGTCGCGGAAGGGATCGATGGTCCCGAGGAAGGAGAGAATGTGATTGTAATCCGAATTCATAGGGCATCACCACTATATCAGACTATCCCGTTATTGACAACATAATGCATTTCGTTTACAATTTTCAATTAACATGGTTAATAGTTTTCTTTATAATTGAGAATGTTAGGAGATGAAATGAAAGGCCGTTTTTTGCAATCCCTCATTGTATTCGGGGTCTTCCTCTGCCTTTTTTTCTGGGCCAACGAAGGCATTTGGGCCGCACCGCAGATACGGTTTGATCACACCACCTTCGATTTCGGCAAGGTGATTCAGGGCCAAAAGGTCACCCATGTCTTCGAATTCCAAAACATCGGCGATGAGACCCTGAGCATCAAAAATGTGAGGGCCGGGTGAGGCTGCACCGCAGTCAATCTCTCGGAGAGAGATTTGGCCCCCAAGGCGACGGGACAGATCAAGGCCACCCTGCATACGACCGGCAGGAAGGGGACGTTAAAAAAGACCATCTCCGTGGAAACAGCGGATCCCAATCAGCCCGTGATAAGGCTTTCACTGGTGGCCACGGTGGATGTCGAGCTCGACCCCCAACCAATGACCGTCTATTTTAAGGATATGCAACGAGGAGAGCAAAAAAACCAAAAGGTATCGGTCAGGAATACCGCTTCGCATCCACTTCGGATAACCGCGATAAATACCTATGATACGCTGATCAAGGTCGATCTTGTGAACCGTTCGTTGCACCTGCCAGTGGAGTTACAACCGGATGAAGCCCTGGAACTGCTGGTCAACCTTCACTATCAATCAAGAGGTTCCAGGTTCTCAAAACAGGTCGAGATAAATTACGCAGGGGGGAAGGCAGACGCCGCCTTTTTGAGGGTCTACGCAACATTGAAGCCCGAACCGAAGACACCGCCTCAACAAGATGCACCGTCGGATGCCCCCCCTTCATCGGGGAGGGTCATTCAAGACGCACCCTCGCAATCCCCTGATCAGGGCCAAATACAGCAGAAAGGGCCCGAATCGCATGAAGATGCACCAGCACGGCCCGCGCTCCCGCAGGAGTGATGCTGTACGTTTCAGTCGAACAAAGGACAGTCGGCGCAGTACATCCTAATATCGTTTAAGGGCTTATACCCTGTGCACGGTTGAAAAGCGGAAGGCACATCTGGATGAAGATGCTTCCGGAGAATGCCCCTGCTATTCCAACATAATTGCCCTGACAGCTCGCAATGCAGGCAGAAAGGAGGCATTGTCGATGGGAGGAGAAAGGTTGAAGATCCTGTATGTGTCGTCAGAAGTGGCTCCTCTTTCCAAGACCGGTGGCTTGGCCGATGTTTCAGGTTCTCTCCCCAAAGCTATAAAGGCACTCGGACATGATGTAAGGGTGGTGACACCCTACTATAAAATGGTGAAGAAGCATGTGAAATCCACCCAAAAGGTCCTGAATCGACTGGACGTCCCCGTTTCCGACAAAGAGGTGAGAGGCTCCGTGGAGATGACCCAGATAGACGGCGGGGTGCCCGTCTACCTCATCAAAAAGGAGTCCTACTTCGGCCGGGATGATCTCTATACCACAAAACAGGGTGATTACAAGGATAACGCAGAACGCTTTGTATTCTTCTCCCGGGGAGTCCTCGAAATGCTCAGGCACATCGACTTCAAACCGGACATCATCCACTGTAACGACTGGCAAGCAGGATTGATCCCCACCTACCTGAAGACCCTCTATCGAAAAAAGGATCTCTACAAGGATATATGCTCCATTTTTACCATACACAACCTTGGCTACCAGGGGATCTTCTGGTCACTGGATATGCATCTCACCAATCTTCCCTGGGATATCTTCACCATCAACGGGGTTGAATATTACGGCAATATAAGCTTCCTCAAGGCGGGCATGGTCTATGCGGACATCCTTACCACCGTGAGCAAGGGATACAGCAAGGAGATCCAGACCCCAGAGTACGGCTTGGGCATGGACGGCATTCTGCGCACCAGGCAGAAGGACCTGTACGGCATACTGAACGGTGCGGATTACGACCACTGGAGCCCCGACAAGGACCCTTACATCGTGGCGCCCTACGACAAGAGCAACCTGGAGAACAAGACCAAGTGCAAACTCGACCTTCTTCAGGAATTCGGCCTCAAGTGCAGGGCAACCACACCGATCATCGGCATGATCTCCCGACTGGCGGACCAGAAGGGATTCGATATCCTCGCCGAGTCCATTGATGAACTCATGAAAATGGATATCATCTTCATCCTTCTCGGCACCGGGGATCAAAAATACGAGGAGATGTTCACCCATATCGGCGACAAGTACCCCAAAAAAACCGGGATCAGAATCGGCTTCGATAATGCACTCGCCCACAAGATTGAAGCGGGGAGCGACATCTATCTCATGCCCTCCAAATACGAACCCTGCGGTCTCAACCAGATCTATAGCCTTCGCTATGGAACCATCCCCGTGGTGCGGGCCACCGGAGGGCTCGACGACACCATCATCGATATCCACGCGGACCCCCGGAAGGGGAACGGGTTCAAGTTCACCGACTACACCAGCAAGGGACTCTTGGCCACCATCAAGCGGGCCTGCGACTACTATTCCCACAAGGAGGCCTGGGCCCAATTGGTGTGGAGGGCGATGTCCCTGGAGTATTCGTGGGAAAAATCGGCAAGGGAATACCTGAAGCTCTATCAGGATACCTTGAAGAAAAAGGCGATGGCGCCGGTCGGATAAGGAGAAGGCGCAAAGGGCGCGGGCGTGTGACAACCTATTGCCCGATCTTCGGGGGTTCCTTTATCGGGATCAGGAAGTGAAAGGCGGTACCCTGGTCCTTTTTTGAATCAAACCAGAATTTCCCTTGGTGGTTATTCTCTATTATCTGCTTACACGAGAGCAATCCGAGTCCATTGCCATCCTTTTTGGTGGTAATGGGGTACTTGAAGAGAAAGGGCCTGATGCTCTCCGGAATACCGCATCCCTCGTCAATGATGCTCACGATGATGCTCCCCTGATACCTCTTCACGATGATATCGATCGTTCCCTGCTCCCTGGTTACGTACCCCGCATTGATGAGGAGATTCTGAAGAACCCTCTTGATGTCAAGGGCGTTGAAGAGGGCGGCAGGTATTCTCCCCGACGACTTCACCGTAACCCTTTTCCCCCTGAGACTATCGTGGTGCTGGAGTTCCTGAATCGTCTCCCGGATCAGGGGAAGAATCCTCTCCTGGTTCTTATGGTACACGGAATCGCCGCGTTTCGCCTGCTGTAAACTCTTGGCTATGAGATCCTTGAGGCCGTCTCTGCAGCCGATGAAGAGTTTGCAGGCCTTTTCGATCTTCTCCCATGATTTCTGCCGGCGGGGGTCCCCGGACTCCTCCATCACGTCCTGCAGGTAAATCAGTCCCAGGTCCAGGAGCGCAAGAAAGTTATTCATATCGTGGACAAATATGTTCAACTTCTGCATATCATTGGAGATGAGATCGAGGTCGCTCCTGATTCTCGAGGACAATGTCTTTACCATCTCGACCAATGCCTTTGATTCGGAAGCGAGATACTTGTTGAAATGGCATTCGTCGATTTCCATGAGAAGTGACTGGGTGAGTGCCTTGATGGTCGCCGAACGCGGCTTCGATTCGATCAGCGACATCTCCCCCAGAAACGCACCGGGGCCAAGTACGGCGATGTTTCTTATCCCCTTATATACCAACAATTCCCCGGAAAGGATCAGGTACATCGCATTATCCATCGATCCTTCCTGAATGAGTATCTCTTCAGGATCGAGAAAGCGCTCTGCGCAATTTTCGCACAATTCTCTCAGGGTCGATTCTTCAAAAAAACTGAATAAACCCACCTTTTTGAGCATCCGGATCTTTTTTGCGTTATCAATAGCGGGCAAATAATCCTGTTTGCCTTGTTGCATGTCCGACACCGCTCCCGGATTGATAGATTATTAAACAATAAATACAATTAGTTGCTGGGTATGTCCTGGGCGCTGACCGAGACGGCCGGCCGTTGCTGCTCCCGGTCAACGCACCCATTCCCATAATCCCGGTACGTATCACCATCCTGAAGACACAGCAAAACGCTATTTAAGATACAAGTTACATGCCACTTCATAGAAACAACGATTACGCAGTGAAGGCTGGCTGGAATCAGGGCATATGGGTAACGGTCAGGGATGCCGGAGCGGTTATCGGAACCTTATAGACCACCGTATGCCCGGTTCATTCGGAAGGCTTATCTCCCCAATGAATGGCTGCGATGCCATAGGTGAGAAGTTGATAGCGCACCCGTATGAACCCGGCCTCCTCCATCATGGCGGCGAGATCATCCTTCCGGGGGAAGGCCAACACGGAATCCCTGAGATGATTGAAGGGCATAAGCCTTCCGGAGAACAAATTCCCCAGCGGGGTGAGGATATGGCAGAAGTAGCAATAATAGAGCTGACGGAACAAGGGGGATACCGGATCGGAGAACTCGAGGACCACCAGCCTCCCCCCCGGCTTGAGCACCCTCCAAAGCTCCCTCAGGCCGGCCTCGCGATCGGTGAGATTACGCAGGCCGAATCCAATCATTGCCCCCTGGAAGCATTCTCCTTTCAAGGGGATATGCTCACCGTCACCCGCAAGGATCGCTATCCGTTCCCTCAAGGGGCGCCCTGCCCCCAATTTCCTTCTCCCCTGCAGGAGCATGTCCGGGCAGAAATCCACCGCAGCGACCCACCCCTTTCGTGCCTCCTGCCCCAGGAGGGCAAGACTGAGTTCGAGGGTGCCCGCACATAGGTCCAGGAACGGACCCTGGCCGGGCATCCTGGCAGCCGCCATCTCCCGCCAGAACCGGTCCACCCCGAGGCTGAACAGGGTATCGAAGAGGTCATAGTTGGGGGAGAGCCCGGAAAAAAGCCGTTGAATCTGACCCTTTTTTTCCATCCGTCCATCGGATTCATGTGAGGGGGGATTCTTAGCCATCGGACATGTAAATCCCGTATGCATCCTCCACAGAGGCATTCTCGTGGACGATCGCCCTCACCGCCTTGATCATTCCCACGGGCCTTTCCGATTGAAAGATATTCCTTCCCATGTCAACGCCCACCGCACCCTCCTGGATGGCTCGATACGCAAGGGTAAGTGCATCCCGTTCCTCGATCTTTTTCCCTCCGGCTATGACGACAGGCACTGGGCAGGTCGACACCACCTTGTCGAAGTCCTTGCAAAAATAGGTCTTTACTATACCGGCTCCCAGTTCTGCAGCGATCCTGCAGCAGAGTCTCAAATAGCGGGCGTCCCGTTCCATCTCCTTCCCTACGGCGGTAACCGCGAGAACGGGGATACCATACTCCTGACACTCGTCGACAAGGCGCGCGAGGCCCATGAGGGTTTGGTGCTCGTACGCTGAACCCACGTAAATGGAAAATGCACAGGCGGCGACATTCAGCCTGATCGCATCCCTCACCGAGACCGTCTGCCCCTCGTTGGAGAGATCCTTATCGATGATACTATTCCCTCCCGATACCCTCAAGACAATGGGAACCGAGACATCGGGATCGATGGCGTTCCTCAATACGCCCCTGGTAAGCATGAGTGAATCCGCACAGGGTACAAGGGGCATGATAGCCCCCCTGGGGTCTTCCAGACCCGAGGTAGGCCCCTGGAAATATCCATGGTCCACGGCAAGCATCACCGTGCGCCCGGTATCGGGCTTCATAATACGGCTGAGACGATTTCTCATACCCCAATCCATGTGATCGGCCTCCTTTCACACCACGTAATACCTAATACGCCTTCCCTTTGCTCCGCCCCGGCAAGCTTGGTTGGCGAAGTTGGGGGCCTTTGGGTAACCGGGTGCGGTTCATAGTGGCTCCGCTTCGCTCCGCCCTGGCAAGCTTGGTTGGCGAAGTCGGGGGCCCTTGGGTAACCGGGTGCGGTTCATAGTGGCTCCGCTTCGCTCCGCCCTGGCAAGCTTGGATGACGAAGTCGGGGGCCTTTGGGTAACCGGGTGCGGTTCATAGTGGCTCCGCTTCGCTCCGCCCTGGCAAGCTTGGTTAAAGGGTTTACTCTACCCGAAATGATCCCCGTTTTCAAATGGACACATGGATCTTCGCAATTTTCCTTTTCGACCCTTGGCCCGGGATCGTGGACGGACATTCCGCCTATGATGACAAAAGGCTGCAATCAGCATTGCCGCAGGGATACAACGGAACAGCCCAAGGCATATCCCGAAAAATCCGATTAGACTGATAGAGGCATTGAGCATGCTCGGGGGGGATGGGGTGTCAGAGATCATAGACTTCAACAAGGAAACCGCAGTTCGAAAATCTCCGAAGGGTGCACTGTATGCAGGGCATGATTTCATCATCAACCTTGTCCAGGCGTCGCCCACCTTTATTGTCGCCATAGATCCGGAGGGAAAGACCCTCTTCATGAACGACTCCCTGTTGAGGGTGCTGGGACATACCATCGAGGAGGTGGTCGGCACCCCCTGCTTCACCACATTCGTGTCCGAGTCCCCCGGCCTGAGTATATACACGGATCCGGAACAGACAGTATCGCCCAAGGGGCCCATGTTTTTCGAATATTGTCTCGCGGCCCATGATGGACGGAGCCTGTTTGTGGAATGGAACGTCCACCCGGTTTTCAAGGAAAACGGAGAGATCGAATATTTCATCGGGGTGGGGATCGATGTCACTCAAAAAAGGCGCGTCGAAAAGGCCCTGCAGGAAAATGAGGCACGCTATCGGATACTGGCGGAAAATGTCATTGACGTCATCTGGACCATGGATCTCGACATGCATTTTACCTATCTCAGTCCCTCGGTCACCCGCCTTCTCGGCTACCATCTCAACCAGATATCATCCCTGAGCCTGGAGCACCTCCTTTCATCATCCTCCCTGGAGGCGGCCATGAAAATCCTGGCAGAGGAGATGGCCATAGAACAATCACCTCAGAAGGACATCTTCAGGACACGGATGTTCGAACTCGAGCTTGTCTGCAAGGACGGCTCAACGGTATGGACCGAGAACAAGGTGAGGTTTCTTTACGATTCGAACAGCCGGGCCATGGGCATCCTGGGGGTCACCCGAGACATCACCGAACGGAAAAGGTCGGAACAGGAGAAGGAGATCATTCAGACACAGCTCCTCCAGGCAAAAAAGATGGAGGCAGTAGGGATACTTGCAGGCGGCATTGCGCACGATTTCAATAATCTGTTGATGGTCATCCTTGGGTACAGCGAACTGCTCGCTTCACGGCTCCCCCCCGGCACCCCCCTTATCAATGATATCGACGCAATCAAAAAGGCGGTGGATCGTGGTTCCGCCCTCACCAGACAGTTGCTGACCGTGAGCAGAAAAGGGATCATGCAATCAACGGTGTTCGATGTCAACGCCATTGTCGGAGACATGGAAAAGCTGCTGAGACGACTCATCGGTGAGGACATCCATCTGGTAAGCAGCCTGGTACCAGGGCCCACCTGCGTGAAGGGTGATCCCGGCCAGCTTGGCCAGGTGATCATGAATCTTGCTGCAAACGCCAGGGACAGCATGCCCTATGGCGGCACCCTTACCATCACCACCGGCACCGTAACCCTGGATGCCGACCAGTGCAGGTGCATACCCGATTCCCGGCCCGGGACATTCGTGCACCTTACGGTCAGGGACACCGGCACAGGCATGGACGAGGAGACCCTCCAGCATATCTTCGATCCCTTCTTTACCACAAAGGGACACGGTAAGGGCACCGGGCTCGGCCTTTCCATCGTGTATGGTATCGTAAAACAGCACGACGGATGGATCAACGTCTCCAGCGAGACGGGACAGGGGACCACCTTCAGCATCCATCTCCCCGGCTTTTCCGAAGAATTCCAGGAAAAATCAGGCAGCAAGGTCCCGGCCTGCCCGCTCCGGGGCAACAGGGAGGGGATCCTCCTGGTGGAGGATGAAGACGAGGTCCGGGAATTCATCGAAAAGGCCCTTCACCTCAACGGGTATGAGGTCTTTGCTACCTCGAATGTCCAGGAGGCACTGAATGTCTTCCAAAGGCAGGGGAAACGGATCGATCTGCTCCTGAGCGACGTGGTGCTGCCCGACGGCACCGGCATCCAGCTTGCCGATCGGCTGGCAGCCCGCAATCCCGCGCTCCAGGTACTCCTGAGCAGCGGGTATACCGAACAGAAGTCCCAATGGGATACCATATCCACGAAGGGATACGGCTTCCTTCAAAAGCCCTACCAACTGTCGGCGCTCCTCAATGCGCTCCAGAGGGCGCTCGCCCCTCAATCAATAACGTAAGGCGTCCGGCACCGAACGAGAATGGATATGCCCGAACATCCCCGCCCCGGGACCGGGACAATCAGGTATCCTCCATGTGATGGGGCCGAATAACCACCTTGAGGGAGTCATGCGCCTCAGCAACGACCCTGAACGCATCGCCGATACGGTCAAGCGGGAACCGGTGGGTAATCATCTCCCCCACATTCACCTTTTTGAGATGGATCAATGCAAGGGCCGCTGCATAATCCTCCTGTGACCCCGCATACGAGCTGGTAAGGGTGATCTCCGTTCGCCAGAAGATCTCATTGGGACGGAGGGGTATCTCCACATCCCTGTCGGTAACGGCGAAAAACATGATGGTTCCCCCGCGGTCAATGGACTGGAGCGCCTGGTGCACCGCGGCTGCGGCACCGGTGCACAGGATGATCACATCCGCGCCGCGCCCCTCGTTCGCCTTCCTGACCAGTGCCGGGATGTCATCGTCTGCGGCAAAGGTGACGTCCGCCCCGAAATGGTGTGCCTGCTCGAGCCGGAATGGATTCACATCCGTGGCAATGATCCTCCCTGCCCCGAGCATTCGGGCGACCTGGATGTGGAGAAGGCCCGCCATGCCGCTTCCCGCTACCATGAGGGTCCTTCCCGCATAGTTCCCGATGATCCTGTGGGCACGCCAGACACAGGCGAGAGGCTCGACAAAGGTGGCCTCATCGAAGCCCACATCCCCGGGGAGCAGGAATGTGCCCCGCTCCACATTGATCCGGGGAACGCGGACATACTCGCTGAACCCGCCCGGATCAAAGGTGGTGGTGAGGAGTGTCTTGCACACGGTGTGATGACCGCCTATGCAGTAGTGGCACCTCCCGCAGGGGACATGATGTGCAACGCACACCCGGTCGCCTTGTGCGAACCTGGTCTCCCCCTCCCCTGCGTCAACGACCTGCCCCGCGATCTCATGTCCGAGCACCAGGGGGACCCTGTCCAGGCGGTACCATTCGAGCAGGTCGCTCCCGCATATTCCGCTCGCCATGACCTTTACGAGCAGCTCACCCGGGCCGACGGCCGGTACCGGCACATCTTCGATCCGCACGTCACTGTTGCTGTAATACATCCCGACCTTCATGGGGCTATTGTATGCCCTTTCATCCGCCTGTTGCAAGCATCAATCCGCCGTATCTGCCAAATACATTCTGTGGAATACGGCATTGTAGCCGCTGCCCCTCGATGATTTTTTACCGGACCATGACATTCTGATATACTGCACATGGCAAAAAGGGATTCACAGCGACGCATCTCAACGCGAGGAGACAGCAGAACTGGAAGCACTCGAGGCAATCCCATAAGGGGAGGAGAGGTTTTGTATGCCGCGACATAGCGCTCACTGCCTCACCAGGCATGGAGCAGGAAGCAGTGTACAATGGGATGACTGGGAATGGCAGTTCTCCCAAAGGATTACCGATGTAGAACAGTTATCCCTCCCGTGGCTGACCCAGGATAAACGGTCCGCCCTCATGGAGGTATGCGCACGGTTTCCTATGGCCGTTACACCCTACTACCTTTCGTTGGCGGACCCTGACGACCCCGAGGATCCGATCATACGGCAGGTCCTCCCCTCGATCCATGAACTCGTCCCTGCATCTGCCGCATCCGTCGACCCCTTGCGCGAGGAGGAAAACACGCCGGTGAAAGGGCTGACCCACCGGTACCCGGACCGGGCATTGTTCGTTGTCACCAACGTATGCGCGGCATATTGCCGGCACTGCACACGTAAACGAAAATGGAACAGGGGATTCGGTGGGACCTTGACCGCACCCGAGGTCACGCGTGCCGTCGCATACCTGCGCGGCCATCCCGAAATCAGGGATGTGCTTGTCTCCGGCGGGGATCCCCTCTGCCTGCCCCTCCCCCTCCTTGCACTCATCCTCGAGCAGGTCCGCGTGATATCCCACGTTGAGATCATCCGCATTGGGACACGCATTCCGGTGGTGCTCCCTCAGCGGATCACCCCCTCCCTTCTGGATGTCCTGGAGAGAAACGGACCCCTCTGGGTGAACACGCAGTTCAACCACCCCCGGGAGGTCACCGAAGAGTCCGCCCGTGCGTGTGACATGCTGCTGCGCAGGGGAATACCGGTGAGCAATCAAACCGTACTCCTGAGGGGGATCAACGACCGCCCCGACATCATCGAGGAGTTGAACCGGGCGCTGCTCCGGATCAAGGTCAGGCCGTACTACCTTTTCCAGTGCGATCCGGTTGCCGGGACGGATCATTTCAGGACCAGCATATGGACCGGGGTGACAATCATGGAGCATCTCAGGGGAAGGGTATCGGGGCTTGCCATACCCCACTTCGTGATCGACCTGCCCGGGGGAGGCGGAAAGGTGCCGTTGCTGCCCGACTACATCGTCTCACAGGACGATCAGCAGATCACCTTCCGGAACTATGAAGGGAGATTGTTCGCGCATCGCGAGCCTCGAGCCTCCGAAGGGGGGAACCCGTCCTTATAAACGAACCACTGCGTACTCATATGACTGAAGCCACGCATCCTGTTCGGGCACAGACCGATGTATCGACCTCATCCCCCTTTAACTTTCTAAGATGTTTTAGGATACCCTGTGAACCGGTTTTCTTGACAGGGAGAATGTAATGTAGCACTGTATATTTACAAAGTGAATGTTAAAAAGGTAAAGCAAAAAGGGATTATGCCATGAGAACGAAGGTTTCTTCAAAGGCACAGGTTTCAATACCGGCAGCTATTCGTAAGGAATTTAAAATCAAGCCAAATTCACAGTTGGAATGGATCGTAGAAAACGGCCTTATCACCGTTATTCCTATAGGGGAAGAGCCGGTTGCCGTATTTCGAGGTCGTGGCAAAGGATCTTATTCTACCGCTCGACTCATAGCTGAAAGAAAGGAAGAGCGTAAGGAAGAAGATGAGGGAAACTTCCGTATGGTTACACAACCTTCCATTCAAGCAGCTATGAGAAGCCCTTGCGCAGTATATCATCAAGGCCCCTGTCAGCCGGAAGCGGATGATAAATGACAGTGAAAACCAAAAGGTGGTTTACAACATCATTGCCATCCATAGTCTTGTCTAAATCCCTATTTCTTACATGCATGCCTTAGGAAGGCTCCTGCATAACCAATTAAAATATTCTTCGTCAATTTATATTATATATTTATTTTTGTGTCTACTGCATCAAAAGGAGATAGAGAAAGGCAGGTGGTTCAAAGGGAACAAAAAATGCAAAATAAATTGCAGGATTCTCCCCAAGTCTAAATGCGTACGAGGGAGGTTAGGCGATGAAAAAGGTTTTCAAATTTGTTCTCTTGACCTTTACACTGAGTTTTTGTCTATTGGTCTTTAGTTCCCTGTCACAATGCCAATCGTGGTATCCACCATATATGCAAAACCCATATTCTCAATCAGGATATTATTTGTCACCCCCGATCTACAGTAATATTAATAGCGGCGTATATTACGGAGGCTCTTCCACGGGATATTATCCCTATCCCTCAAACTATATGCCGAATCTGACGTCCGGTTCAGCCTATCTTCCTGCAGAGCTCCACTTGGCTTATTCGGTGGCGGACGGAGACTACATCTACGTATTGTATCAGAACATGACCACAAGCACCGGCACTGGTGGGATTGCGGGTGAAGCCGGATTGGCGATTTTTGAGGCATCCGGATCCGACGACTATGACTATGTTTCCCATATTGCCCTTTACAAAGGGGGTTCGGCATCCGGCATTGTCCCAATCCCTCTTGGAATCGTCATTCAAGATGATCTGGCCGTAATCGGTGCTGCCAAAGGGACAATCTATTTCGTGGATATATCCGATAAGGATGATCCCGAGCTTATCAACGAGTTGGTTATCATTGACATTGACGATGACTATTACTCCAGCCTGAGTGATGCGTATCCTTTAGCCATGAAAGACGATGTGCTTTTTGTAGTAACGAGTGAAGGTGTAATGGGTGAAGGCGCCGAGACCACCATCCATGCCTATGACATTTCCAATCCTGATGACACTGATGAAGACGACGATTTGGATTCCTACACCATAGATGATTTCGACATTCACACGATGGTTATTGATTCCGGATATCTTTATGTCGCAGGCAATGAGGCAAATGATGAGCCCTCGATCCTTGTGTTCGATATATCGGATCCGGAACATCTCTCTTTGGAAAAGACCTTTACCGATTTGGACGGAGATGACTATTCACATGTGAGTCTGGCAGTGAACGGGGACTACCTCTTTGCAACAGTCGGCCTTGATGAAGATTCCTCGGATTATGAAGACCATGGTTTCAAATTCAAGATAATCAATATCAGCAATCCGGAAAACCCAGCCCTGGTGTATTCTTCCGGCAGGCTGGAGGGGGTTCCCCTGCCCGATCAAAAAAACATTGCCTGTTCCGGCAACCATGTCTTTTTATTGACCACGATCGGGGATTATGGGGCTTGGATATCAGGGGCGACCTGGTGGTTGAATGCAGGTTCATTTGAGTCCAAGGTCCATGTCTTTGATGTAACCGATCCGCCAAACGCAGACCAGGTGGAGACAAGCAGCAAATATGATGGCGCCGGAAGGGGGCTGTATGTTGTTGCGACCGATAGATTGTGCCTTCATACCGACACCGAATTGATAATTTTTGATATTTCAGATCCCACGGACCTGTCTTTAGAGGGAACGGTGAACATTTATAGCATCATGGACGGCAAGCTCGATGATTCTTACCAATATTATTATGGCATGGCATCCACTCCTTCTTATGGCTATTACGGCTCACCGTATATCTACAACAACGGCTATAGAAATGCCGCCTTTAGTGGATACAATACCTATCCCCTTCCCTATACTAATTATTTCAACTACCCTTCGTATCCCGTCAATGCCAGTTATAGATATGGAAATTATATGGGTGGTATTTATCCAGGTGGTTATGGTTACAACAGGGGATATTACAACTATGGTCCGGGATATGGGCCATCATTCAATGTCGGCTATCCCAATTATGGCACTGGTAATCTCCGCCCCTATGGCGGGTTTTATAACTATCCCTCAGGTTATGGCTATCAACGACCCTATGGCATTTGGTAATAAGGCCGATTACTCGTAGGCATGCAATTATTGATGACTGATATTTTTTCATATTGATTCATTGGCATGAAATCGACTGAAGCTCCCTGAAGCAAGCTGCAGGGAGCTTCAAATGTAAGGTGGTCATTATTTGATTGTAATTCGCGTGCTAACCCCGCAGCAAGCTGCGGGGTATCTCGTGTGAAAATATCTTTATATCAAAGCAAGCTTCGGGTAATTAAAAACAAAGAGATTAAGAAACTGACCTTCTCTGCGCCTGCAGACAGAAAAAGGGAAACAGTGAGTGTCTCATTCCATCTGAAGGCGTAAATATAATGGAAGTTAAGGTCCTCGGGGCTTTTTCCGGCGGATTCAGATCGCTGCCGAAGGCACTTATTGAAAAGCACTTATAGAAATGAAGCAACCTGCGTCATTGACAACTCCTAAGTCTTCCGGTGCGGATACTATTATGAGCTTCGTAAGAAATATGTCGGAAGCACCGGCTGATGTATGCCTATCCGTGCCTGCGCTCGGGTCTAAATCAACGGTGCCGGTAAAAAAACCCGTCAAATAGATGTTCCCGATGCTGTCAACAGTGACAAACTCTACTAGATCATCGCCTGTCCCACCCATGGTCTTCGTCCACCCGTACGTGCCGTCCGAATTGATCTTTGTAAGGAAGATATCCGCACTACCGGCCGATGAATGGTGGTCCGTGGTGTTTGGGTCCGGATCGAAATCAGTATGCTCATAAAAGAATCCTGCAAAATAGATGCTCCCGCTACTGTCCACGGTAACGGAGTTGGACATATTTCTGTGAGCCCCGCCCATGGTCTTCGTCCATCCGTAGGTGCCATCGAAATTGATCCTTGTAAGGAAGATGTCTGAAAGACCGGCTGATGTATGGCTGTCCACGGTGTTTGGGTCAGGGTCAAAATCAGTGGTGTCATAAAAACAACCCGTCAAATAGATATTACCGATGCTGTCAACAGTGCCAGACGAAGCATAATCAATGCCTGGCCCGCCCATGGTCTTCGTCCACCCATAGGTGCCGTCGG
>JBLIRP010000023.1:0-44286 GCA_049472355.1 bacterium
TCCTTTGGATCCTGTCCCAGTTGTGCTCCCGGTCGAGCGCCCAGTAGCGCCCGATCACCGAAACCACCCTGCCCGCAGCCACCGTGTGAGCCCGCTCCTCGATCTGCCGGACATAGTAGGCCCCGCTTTCCGGCCGCTCCCCCCTCCTGCCGAGCAGGGAATGGATGAACACCCGCTCCAGCCCCTCCTTTTTTGCCATATCCATCAGGGCATAGAGGTACTCGATGGACCCATGCGAACTGTAAAAGGACACGATCCCGAGCAGGTGGAGGCCGGTGCCTTGCTCCTTTGCCTGCCTGATCGCCCAGAGGAATTCCGGATTCTTCTGGAAGGTGCCCTCCTCGATCGCCCGGGCAATCCTGATCCGGTCCGAGGCCACCATCCTGCCTGTACCGAGATGGAGATGCCCTGATTCGGAGTTTCCCACGGTCCCGGAGGGGAGTCCCACCGCCTCCCCTGATGCTGCAAGGAGCCTCCAGGGATGTTGCGCCATAAGCCCATCCACGTACGGGGTCTCCGCCTCGGCGATCAGGTTCCCCTCCGAAGAGGGATTGTACCCCCATCCATCCATGATCAGGAGGAGGACCCTCCTGCCGCATGCCTGCTGAAGCGCATCCGCAATCAGGCTCCTTCCGGTCATGGCGTCCGGTACGGGAAGACCGAGGAGGTGGAGTATTGTGGGCGCTACATCGATAAGGCTTGTCTCGCCTTCCGTCATGGGCACGTTTTCGACCCCTTCCGGGGGGATCGCCACAAAGGGCACCGGGCTGTCGGTGTGCCCGGTGTCGATCTTCCCGTCGGGGTAATACCACTTCTCCACGGTGCCGTGATCCGCAACGAGCAGGGTGAACACCCCCGCATCCCTGGCCTCGCCGACGATCCTCCCCACCTGGCGGTCCACCACCCGGATGGCCTCCAGTATGGCCGGCCTGTTCTCGATGTGGCCGACCACGTCGATATTCGCGAGGTTGACGCAGATGAACTCCTCGTGCCCGTCGCGGATGCGATCGATCACCCGGTCGGCCACCTCGGCGCAGCTCATGTGGGGACACTGGTCGAAATTGCTGATATCCTTGGGTGACGGGACAATGATTCGCTCCTCGCCGGGAAAGGGGCTCTCACGCTTGCCATTCAAAAAATAGGTGACGTGGAGGGCCTTTTCCGTCTCGGCGATCTTGAGCTGTCGCAACCCTGCCCTGCTGATCAGCTCGCTCAGGGTATTCTCCAGACGGTCGTACGGCGGGAAGGCCACCCTCACGGGCAGATCGGGATGGTACTGGATCATGGTGACCCAATGGGTCGTGAGATGAGGATCAACGGAAAACCGGTCAAATCCCTTTTGGGTGAATGACCGGGTCAGCTCGATCTCCCGTTCACCACGGATATCGTAGAAGATGACATAATCACCCGGCCCGATCCTGCCGATGGGACCTTGTTGACCGTCCACGAGAACGAGGGGCGACATCCCCTCTTCATCCTCCCCGCGCCGGTATGCCTCGCGTATGGCCTCCGACATGGGAAACAGTTCTTCGTTCATGCACAACCTTTCACAATTCCATGACCGGGGGTCACTGCATACCATCGCGGCAGGGGGCCATCCATCAGGATTCCCTGAACGTCCGCCCCTCCCCCCTGAGGCCGAAGGGCTGTATCTCCAGATACTTCTCGCAGCTTTCAATAGCGTAGCCGATCCGGTGGAGAGGAGTTTTGTGTGCCTCGCAGATCTCGGTCAGGGGATGGATGTCCTCGGGGCCGCACACGATGCAAAACCCGATCCCCATGTTGAACACCTGGAACATCTCCCGGTGCGATATTCCCCCCTTCTCCCGGATCAGCCTGAATATGGGCGGAGGGTCGGGCAGGTGGTCGATGATGAACGACACCCGTGATTCCACCCGCAGGAGATTCAGCAGCCCGTCCCCGGTGATGTGGGCGAAGGCCTTCACCCCGGGAACCCTTTCCATGATCTCCAGGACAAGGGGCACATAAATGGTGGTGGGGGTGAGGAGCTCCTCGCCGATGGTCTTACCCAGTTCGGGTATCTTCCTGTCAATCCCCCAGCCGGTCTCGTCAAGGAGGACCTTCCGCGCCAGGGAGAGGCCGTTGCTGTGAATCCCGCTGCTTGCAAGGCCGAATACCAGGTCGCCGGGCTCGATGCCCGTGCCGGTCATGATACGGTCCAGGTCCACCACCCCCATGGCCATGCCGGCAATGTCAAAACCCGCCCCCTCCCTATATCCCCTGATGAGGTCGCGTACCTGGGCGGTCTCCCCCCCCGGTATCGCTATCCCTGCCTGCCGCGCCCCTTCGTGCAGCCCCCGGCCGAGCTGGGTGAGCATGGACTCGTCGGTCTCCTGGAGGGCCAGGTAGTTGAGCATGGAAACCGGACGTGCACCCACACACAGGAGGTCGTTCACATTCATGGCAATGCAGTCGATCCCCACCGTGTCATACCGTTCCATCATCTCGGCGATCAGCACCTTCGTACCCACGCCGTCGGCGGAGAGGGCAATCCCGATCTCCCGGTCTCCCACCGGGATGCGGACCACGTTGGCAAAATGCCCGATATCCATCACCACCTCCCCGGGCATACCCCGGGTGAAGGGGAAGGTGGCGCGAATAAGATCCAGGAATCCCTTCATCGCCATGGACTCCGCCCGGGTGTCCACCCCGGCCGCTGCGTAGTGATCCTTGCATCGCTCATCCATGATTTTCATTCCCTCTCGGCAATACCATTGCTTTTCATATGAAAGTTTTCAGCCAATTATTTGTTTAACAAAGGTTTCTCTTTTCTCTGTGCCCTCTGTGATCTCTGTGGTAATTTTATACTATTTCCGCATATTCAATATCTGTGCACCGTTGTAGACATACATTATAATTATTATTTAACCACAAAGGACACAGAGAGCACAGGGATTTATATAAAGGCTTTCAGATAATTATTTTGTTCCAAACCTTCATCCTTCGTTGTGATAGGTAGATCATGGCGGTTTATTCTTTTCAGGTGACGGCAGAAAACGAATCCGCAGGATCAAAAACCAAGCCTGCTGAGCCCCTTCCGGGCGATATCCCTCCGGAAGTAGATCCCCTCGAACCGGATGCGGTCAAGCGCCTTGTACGCCTTTTCCACTGCCTGCCTCAGGTCGCTCCCCAGGGCGGTGACCCCGAGGACCCTTCCCCCGTTGGTGAGCACCCTTCCGTTGTTCATCGCGGTGCCCGCATGAAAAACCGCAACCCCATCGATGTCCGACACCTCATCGAGCCCCCTGATCTCCTTTCCCTTTTCGTATTGGCCCGGATACCCGGATGAAGCCGCCACCACGCAAACCGACGCACCCGGAGACCAGGAGAGGGCGACTTCGGAAAGCCGTCCCTCCAGTGCAGCCTGTATGACCGGCACCAGGTCGTTCTCCATCCGCATGAGGATGGGCTGGGCCTCGGGGTCGCCGAACCGGCAGTTGAACTCGAGCACCTGGGGCTCTCCGTCAACGATCATGATCCCTGCATAGAGCACACCCTGGTAGGGGATACCCTTTTTCTTCATCCCCCGGACCGCGGGGATCATGACCCGGTCCATGATCCTTTGGTGCATGTCGGGCGTCACCAGCGGCGCAGGGGAATAGGCGCCCATACCCCCGGTATTGGACCCCTTGTCGTCGTCAAAGATGGGCTTGTGGTCCTGGGAGGAGGCCATGGGGAGCACCGTATCCCCGTCCGTGAATGCGAGGAAGGAGACCTCCTCACCCTGCAGGCACTCCTCGACCACCACCCGGTCACCGGCATCCCCGAACACCCTGCGCACCATGATGTCCTGGATGGCCTCGTGGGCCTGCTCCATAGTGTTACAGATGATCACCCCTTTGCCGGCGGCCAGGCCGTCCGCCTTCACCACGATGGGGAATCCCTTTTCCTTTATATAGTCCAGGGCCCGGTCCCGGTCCGTGAACACCTCGAAATCCGCGGTGGGAATCCCGGCCTCCCGCATCAGCTCCTTGGCGAATGTCTTGCTCGATTCGACCTGGGCAGCCTCACGTGATGGACCGAACACGGCAAGCCCCTTGCCCCGGAATACATCCACGATGCCGAGGCTCAGGGGGGCCTCCGGCCCCACGATGGTCAGGTCCGCGCCCTTCTCCCGGGCGATTTTCGCAAGCCCCTCGCAGTCGGCGACATCCCCGGGGATGCACTCCGCCACCTCCGCCATGCCCGCATTGCCGGGTACGCAGACAATCCCCGAAACGAGCGTGCTTTTGCTCACCTTCCAGGCCAGGGCATGCTCCCGTCCGCCGCTGCCGATGATCATGATCTTCATACGCCATTCTCCTTTCCTTTGTGCCCCCTTATTATAGTGAAAATATCAAAAACAGCAAATGGGATAGGGAATCATCGGATATAGAGAAATTCGCCGCATGGGTGAAAACCCCTTCCATGAATGATATGCCTTAGGTATAGTCAATTACCCTGACACAAGCGGCCGGATGCCGGAAGGAATTACGAGAAGGCTCAAGGTGCAGGGAATGATACCCCGAAGAGATTAAAATCGCCTCAGTTATTGATCCTATTCAGAGAGGGTGCTATAGTTGGATTACAATCAGGTTGCCTCCTTTGATTCTCTTCTATTGAACACCTTTCGTTTACATCCAAGAATCATTTGAAATTCATGCGTATTCCGGGGACACCAGGGCATGAAATGCTCGGATAGTTTTGGGCCTTTCGGCAGGGGCCTGACACTCTTCACCATCTCCACCATCATTGTCGTTGTTGTCATGTTATTGCCCCTGCAGGAGACCCTTACGAATCCCATCCACCCTGCATTGACACCAGCGGACATCTCGACCGGGCAGGGCGCACGGTATTTCAGGCGTGGCAGATTTGAAGAGGCGATACCGTGCTACATAAAGTCGGCGAAGGTGTATGAAGAAACCGGCGATCGTGAGGCGCTCTGCCGTGTCATGATTGAACTGTCGCGTGCCTATCAGTCCATGGGGAAATACCGGGAATCCATTGCAATCCTCGAAAGGGCGCTTGTCTGTGCACCTCTCCTCAATGGACACGCATGGGCCGCAAACATCCCGATGCTCCTCGGCAATGCATTCATGCATACGGGCAATCCGGATGCGGCCGGGTATTTTTTTCATAAGGGGCTCGAACGGGCAGACCGGGGGGATGCGCACGATGTCGCCGCATCCATCCTCAACGCCATGGGAAACATGCATGTGCTTCGTGAAGACTATGCAAAGGGAGCGGATGCGTATAGGCAGGGTCTTGCCCGCGCGGAAAGGGGCGACAACCGCCCCCTTATCACCCGCATTCTCGCCAATCTGGCTCATCTTGCCTTAAGGGAGCAACGATATACGGATGCGAAGATGTTCGTTGATTCGGCGTATACACGATCACTCACCTTGGACCATTCGCATGAGACCTCCACGTTACTGATCAACATAGCTACGACATACCGGCTTCTGGATACAACCGATCCGGACGGGCATCCTTCCCTTCGCGCCGATGCATCGAATGCACTCCAAAGGGCCTCGGACATGGCGGAGGCAAACGATGACAAACGATCCCTGTCGTATGCCCTGGGATACATCGGACAATTATACGAGGATGCCGAGCGCTACGATGAGGCACTGCACAGTACGCAAAGGGCCGTTTTTGCCGCCCAGGAGATAAACGCACTGGATTCACTCTATCTCTGGCATTGGCAATCGGGACGGCTGTATAAGGCAATGGGGAAGATCGAGGAGGCCATTACGGCATACCGGAAGGCGGTCGATACACTCGAGTCCATTCGTCATGGGCTTGCATCCCGGTGCGACAGGCACGAAGCGGCATCCTTCCGGGAATCCATTGAACCGGTTTACTTCGGCCTGGCCGATCTTCTTTTGCAGTATGCCGTCTCTCTCAAAGAGAGCGGGCAGACGGAATCCTGCCTCATCGAGGCGCGAGAAACCATCGAGTTGCTGAGGACGGCCGAACTCCGGGATTTTTTTCATGATCCCTGTCTTGGCGAATACTTTACGGAAATCAAATCCATCGATGTCATATCCGATACCACCGCGGTCTTATATATAATCCCCCTCGACGAGAGGGTTGAATTGCTGCTGTCCCTCCATGGGAGGCTGGCGCGCTTCTCCGCGCAGGTCAAGGGTGCAAATCTCAGAAAAGAGGCACAGTGCCTTCGCAACAAGCTCGAAAAGCGCACCACCCGTGAATATCTCATCCATGCCCAAAGGCTCTATGACTGGCTCATTCGGCCTGTAAAAGACGCACTCGAATCAACCCATGTCGAAACCCTGGTGTGTATCCCCGACGGCGCAATGAGGGGCATTCCTCTGGCTGCCCTCCATGACGGGGATCATTTTCTTGTCGAGCGCTATGCTACCGCCAATGCCATCAACCTCACCCTGACCGATCCGCGTCCTATAAAAAGGGAAAGGGTCCGGATTCTCATGGCCGGCATCTCGGATCCCATCAAGGGCTTTCCGGCCCTTGCCTATGTTGATCAGGAGCTTCATGCCATACAGGGGATCTACGACGGCAGGCTCTTTCTCAACAGGGATTTCTGCCTGGGGAATGTCACGCGGGAGCTGCGCCATAATCCCTATTCCATCGTCCATATCGCCTCACACGGGATATTTACGGGAGATGCAGGGGAATCCTGTCTGATTGCATGGGACGGAAACCTATCGATGGATGACCTGGACACTATTCTTGGTCCCAGTCGTTACAGCACAACCCCTGTTGAACTGCTCACCATGAGCGCATGCGAAACCGCCGCAGGGGACGAACGGGCCGCCCTTGGTCTCGCAGGCGTCGCCATAAAGGCAGGAACACGGAGCACCCTTGCCACCCTCTGGCACATCGATGACCGTGCATCATCCGAGTTGATCGCGGAGTTTTACCGGCAACTCAAGGAGCAGGCACTATCAAAGGCCCAGGCGCTGCAGAAGGCCCAGTTACGACTCATCAATGATCCCCGCTACAAACACCCCTGCTACTGGTCGCCGTTCATCATCATTGGAAACTGGTTGTGATGTTTCGATTAACAAATTGAAAATGTTGTCAACGGTCTACGATGTTGACTTTGCAGTGGCTAAACTCGATCTGGATATAAAAAAACCTCGTTTTATGGATCTTGTCAAAAAAAAGCTGCACGTTCCGGATAACGATCCCGTGGATACATCTTATTCCAGGAAGTCAGAATTGGATGCTCAATTGGATACACAACTCAAGCCAACATTAAGGCAACAGGATTTTGAAGGTTTCGATCTCAACCGAGCCTTTGTACTCATCGCTGAGATGGGATCCGGAATCATTAAAGAATAGAATCTTAGGATACTATCTGTTAATCAGTCCCTGAATGTCTTCAATATGTTTTGCAATCACAATGGCTTCCTTGATCGATCGTAATTGGGCAATATCGTCGATCTTGCTGATGTCTGCATAGAGCGCAAGCCCTTTTGGCCCGAACTTAAGCTCCAATCCTAACTGTATCGCTTCAAGAAGCCCTTGTAGTATTCCCTTTTCCATTCCCTGCTGTATGCCTTGCTCAATCCATTTTTCTGCTAAGGTAGGCATGATTGTGTCACCTCCTTGTGGCAATGTGTTAATAATCAAATTTTTGATATCTTGTTCTGTGATTTTATCAGTAGCGCTGATGATATATCTGAGAAAGGTTTCGAGATATTCCATTCCGGTAGCCTTTGATGCCAATTCCTTAACCAGGTCTGTCATCCTAAAAAGTTGCTCCCTGAATTCATCATGGAAGATATATTTGAGCAGCAGAAGAAATACCCTGAGTGTAACCGCGCCCTTCATCTTATCATCACTGAGATGGGATACGTCATGAAGAATATAGTCAAAGTTTGGTATATACGAGGAAAGAGCGGTATCCTGAGGAGAAAAAAGGTGAGAGAGGTTTGTATCTGCCCTCCATTTTTCTTTGCCATGATAGATGACCAGGGGAATGATGACAGGAAGCGCCTTGTGTATCTGTTTTTGGTTTAAAAGCAACTCCCATATCTTTACCATGTATTTGAGCAACTGGAAGGCCACGAATGTATCAGGATAGCTTTTATGCTCAAACAGAAGATAGACCCATGCAGGCTGATCCTTTATCTCCACCTTATAAAGGATATCCGAGAAGTATTCATGGAGTTCTTTTTCAATAAATGAGTCTTTGGAGATGGAGAGTGTTGTGAGATCTATGATATTTTTGATGTTATTGGGCAGATAATGGTATAAAAATTCCCTTGCATCTTTCTCCTTTGAGAAGAACTCCTTGAATAACTTGTCGTGAGGATTTAAGATCTTGTCTTTGGTATCCATATGATAAATATTAGCTTATACAGCAAAAAATAGCAATCATCACATCAAATTACGGCAACAGATGCCGGCGGAATCCAGTCTGAGGCCATAGTGGATCAGGAGATCCGGACCATACAGGGGATCTACAACGGCAGGCTATTGCTCAAGTCGTATGGATCTTGTCAAAAAAAATTGCACGTTCCGGATAACGATCCCGTGGATACATCTTATTCCAGGAAGTCAGAATTGCATGCTCAATTGGATACACAACTCAAGCCACCATTAAGGTAACAGGACTTTGAAGGTTTCGATCTCGACCGAGCCTTCGAACTCATCGCTGAGATGGGATCCGGAATCATTAAAGAATAGAATCCCGGGCCCGGTTTGAAAAGAGGGGGCATACCCGCAGAATATCAACTTCCCCGGTAGACATAAGTAGACATAAATAGAGATACCTGCGCACATCGCGGGCCTCACACGAAGAGCGGGGAGAATTTCAATTTCCCCGGTTGACATAACCAAAGATACGGGGTATATATAGCAATAGAAGAATGTCCATTTCTTTTCCTGCATCCTTGTTTTCCCGTGTCTATCGTACTCGGATCTTACTAGTTAATTTTTCATTATCTATTTCAACCTTTCATATCAGCTAAGACGGTCGGTTTAGTTGTCTGATGACTCCCTATGAAGTGGATGACTAAACAAACGCGAACCCTGTGCGTCGCATTCCTTGTGATAAGTGTCTCCGTATGCCTGTGTATTATCCTGCTGCGGAATGGAGGGTATATGGAAGTGCTGGAGCTTGCGGCATACGACCGGTATGTGTGCCTTAATACCCGGGGAAATGCCCTTGATCCCCGTATCGTCCTTATCACCATTTCCGAGGAAGACATCCAGGGTATGAAGAAATGGCCGCTCACGGATTCCCTGCTTGCACAGGCGGTAAATCTGCTGATGTCTTACAAGCCCAGGGTGATCGGAGTGGACATCTATAGGGACATCCCCGTTCCGCCGGGCAGGGAAGCCCTTTCCGAGGTGCTTCATGATTCTTCTGACATCGTGACCGTCATGAAGATCGGGGACGCCGGATCTGCCGGTGTCGGACGCCCCTATGTGCTCGAAGATAATGATCGGACGGGATTCAACGACATCCTGGTGGATTCCGATGGTATTGTGCGCCGCGGTCTCCTCTTTCTTGACGACGGGGAGGTCGTGTATCCCTCCTTCTCCCTGCTCCTTGCCATGCTCTATCTCGACGATGCAGGCATTGTGCCGCAACCCGACCAGAATGACCCGGAGCATATGAGGCTCGGAAGGACCACCATGGTTCCCTTTGAGGCAGACGACGGGGGATATGCGGGTGCGGATGCGCGCGGGTATCAATTCCTGCTCGACTTTCGGGGTGCCAAGGCTCCATTCAGGAGCCTTTCATTGACAGAATTGCTTTCGGGCCGGATAGAGGAAGATACAATAGAGGATACGATTGTGCTTATCGGCTCCACTGCGGAGAGCCTCTGTGACTTCTTTCATACCCCAATAAAAACAGGATCGGACCGGAGGATGTCCGGGGTCGAGCTCCACGCGCATATAACCGGTCAATTACTCCGTGGCGCTGTCGAGGGCAAGGGGCCGATGAAATCGCCGGATGAGGGAGTTGAATGGGCCTGGATTTTCTTGTGGGGGATCATGGGCGGGTTGATCGCCCTGTGGAGGCTTCCCTTGATACGTTTTTCCATCACAGTTATTTCAGGGCTCCTTGTCCTGGTGGTGTGTACCTTTTTCATATTTGCCCGCGGATGGTGGGTGCCTGTGGTTCCTCCTGCGCTCTCCTGGTTTATTGCCGCGGCGCTGGTGACCGCCTTCCTGTCTTACCGGGAAAAGGCGGAAAAGAACGCCCTGATGCAGCTCTTTTCAAGGCATGTATCCGACGGGGTCGCCCGGACATTGTGGGAGCAGAGGGACCAGTTCATGGACGGACGGAGACCTCGTTCCCAAAGGCTCATAGCCACGGTGTTATTTGCCGACCTGAGGGGTTTTACCACGATATCGGAAAGGCTCGATCCGGAGGGGTTGGTGGCATGGCTGAATGAATACGCGGAGGCCATGGCTCATGTGATCATCGAACATGGAGGGGTGATCAACAAGTATTTGGGGGATGGGATCATGGCGGTTTTCGGGGTGCCCGTTCCCCGGTCATGCGAGGCGGAAGTACGCCGAGATGCGATCCATGCCCTTGATTGCGCGGTGGCCATGTCACGCTCCATGCAGATGATCAATGCGCAGTGGGATAACAGAGGCCTGCCGACCACCTGCATGCGCATAGGGATTTATACGGGCCCGCTGGTTGCGGGGTGTATCGGGGGCACAAAACGAATGGAATATACGGTCATCGGGGATACCGTCAACATTGCCTCCAGGCTGGAAGGTTTCCGCAGCGGAGAAGAAGCACACTTCATTAGAAAGGATGGCTGCCGGATATTTATCGGTGACCCGCCTTTATCCCTGGTGAGCGACATCTACGAGACGGAGATGGTAGCTACGGCATTATTGAAGGGCAAGGGTGAACAGATAACCGTGTACAGCGTAAAGGGGCACAGGGAAGGTCGCCACGAAGCATGAAAATGTACTTGCATTTTCGGAACAAACGCCCATGCCGCTTTGTGGAGCAATGAAGCATGAAAATCCATTTTTGTGACAAAATACCTTGCACCCTGTTGACGTGCCTTTTCTTGATTGCCTTTATTTCCCCGCTTGCATTGGGAACAAATGCTGATGGGAGAAATGAAAATTCACATCCCGGTGATCCGGAACAGACGGATGGACATGAGAAACAGGGAAAATCCTCACCCATCATGCTCAATTACCGGCCTCCCTTTCGCGGGAGACCGGGAAACCGGGTTGGAGGCGGGACCAGGGGACCCGATAACGGGGTCCCTTTCCTTGCATCACTGGCGCCCGACCATACGGGCCTCACCATGCATCCACAACCGGCGCTCTACTGGTACATTTCGCAGCCATCGGCACACAGGATCGAATTCACGTTGATCAACGAGCAGTGCATAGAGCCCGTTTTGGAGGTCGGCGTAAAAAAGACCTTACAGCGAGGCATCCAGGGTCTCCGGCTTTCGGATCACCATGTGGAACTTTCCCCAGGGATCGAATACCAATGGTTTGTGGCCATGGTATCGGACCCGGATCACCGATCCAAGGACATTGTTGCAGGCGGGGCAATCGAATATATCGAACCCTCGCAGGGGCTCATCAATGATCTCGAAGGGGCGCAGGGCATGGAGGTCCCTGCAATCCTTGCCCGGGAAGGATTGTGGTACGACGCCTTGGACAGCATCACCGGATTGATCATCGCTCATCCGGACAACGAGGAATTACAAAGACAGCGGGGGCTTCTCCTCGAACAGGTCGGTTTATCAATGGATCTGGAGAATGAGAATACAAAAAACGGGCGTAAATAAGGGCAGGGAAATGGGGATTCATGGTCATATTTCAAAGCGAGAAATAACGCGAGCAACCTTTTGTAAAATAAATTTTAATATGGTTACTCCATATAATTTACTTTAAGATATGCAGGCAATTTAAAGCCCCTGCAGGAAATCCGTCGGAGAAGGGGGCACGCTGCCGGGCCGTATCAGAAAACTGCTCTTCTCCTTCTCATCCCGTCGAATGCACATCCGGGGAAGGAATGCACCCAAGTCCCGGAAGGAACCGGGAAGCGACACCATATGGATGCCCAGGTCAATACAAGGGGCGTCGATCTCCACCACGCCGTCGATCCCCAGGCGGGAGGAGGCGCTCACCATGCTTTCGGGGGATGCGATGAACAGGCCGGAGACGATCCGGATATTTCCTCCCCTTCCCCCCTCTGCATTGGCAATGATCCTGCCTTTCTCCAGGACGGCGGAGCGCGCCTGCATATCGATGTTCCCCCCGTTTCCCGAGCCCCCGGTGACGGTCGCGGTGATGCCCCCGTGTATGAGATGGAGAAGCGGATCGCCATCGATCCGGATGTCCCCTCCCTCGGCACGCAATGCCTCGGTGGTCACCAGGCCGTGCTCACAGTACACGATATCCGTCACCCGGATGCGAATGGCGCCGGCATCCCCGGTCCCGCCGCTGTCCGCCATGATGTGGGCGCCATTGTAAATATGCAGTCTTCCTGCGTCGAGCAGGATCTCCCCTCCCCGGCCGCTTCCCACTGTGGATGCCATGATCCATGATCCGTGGCCCTCGAGACGCAGGGAGGGCGTGAAGACCCTTATGCCCCCTGCATCGCCCTCCGCACCGGCCATGCTGAAGATGCCGGTATGATGACCCGGGTCATCCCCTGCCGAAATAGAAGCGGACCCCGATGCAACGATCCCTATGTCTCCCCCACGGCCCACACCCAGGGTGGAGCTGTTGATCATGCCGCCCCCGGTGAGCGACATCTCCCCCACGTTGATCCGTATTTCCCCTGCCTGACCGGCGCCCTCCCCCGAGGCGAGGGTCTCGATGACCCCTTCGTCCGAAAGGTCAAGGCATGGCGAGACGGTCTCGATTCCCCCTGCATCACCGGCATCACCCGCAATGGCCATGACCCTTCCCCCGTCGATGCGGACCGATTCGGTGCTGTTCATGCTGATCATGCCGCCCTGCCCGGCTCCCTCGCTGCTGCTGTTGATCCTGCCGCCATCGGTGATCTCCAGGGAGCCGGTGCTCAGGCGGATATCCCCCGCCCTTCCGGTGCCGAAGGCGGTGGAGGCACCTATCTCGGCGCCGTTTTCCACCCTCACCGCGGGCGCTGATACGCTGATCCCCCCTGCATCCCCGTGCCCGCCGGTCATGCTGAATATGCCCGACACGGAATCCCCTGATTCTGCAAGGGATGAGACGAGGACATGCTCCGAGGCCCTGATCACGATGTCGCCGCTGTCTCCCGAGGCGCCCTCCAGACAGCTCGAGGTGACATACCCGTCGGTGATGGACACCCGGCCTGCATCGATCAGCACATCGGCGCCCCTGCCCTCCGCCTGGGTGATCCCGCTCACCTCTCCGCCGTCGGCGATCGTTACGAGCGGTGCTGCAATGGTGATCGACCCCGCATCCCCCGGGCCCCAGGTCTCCGCCCCTATTCCGGTGGAAGAGAACTCCCCCGGGTGGGCGATCAAAACGGATTCCTCCGCCTGGATGCGCACCTCCCCGCCCTTGCCCGGACCATAGGTGGCGACCGAAATTGCACCCCCCTCGGTTATCTTCAACTGTTGCACGGAAACGGCGATATCCGCGCCCCTGCCATCCGCGTATTCATCGGTCTCGCCGGTTATGATGCCTTCCCGGCTAATACTAAGCAGCCCGCAGTCGAGGGATATACCCCCGGCATCTCCCTCGTCATAGGCCTGGGCATATATGCCGCTCCGGTAATCCCCGTAGCCGCTGATGAAGGTATCCCCGGAAGACTGTATATCGATATCTCCCCCCCTTCCCGGTCCGTATGAGCAGTTCTCGATGGTTCCACCCCCGTCGAGGACCACGGTCTCCGCCTGGACGGCGATGGAGGGGCCTGCACCTTCGCCGTAGGTCACCCCGGATATCACCGCATTATCCGCTACGGTGACGGAGGGAGATGAGATGGTAAGACAGCCCGCATCCCCCTCCCCTTCCGTCCACGCATAGATCCCGCTTTCCGCATAGTACCCGCCTGCGACATGCACGGATTCCCCGGCGGTTATGGTGATGTCACCGCCCCTGGCCTGCCCGTCGCAGGCGCTGTTGATGCTTCCGTCATCCTCGATCACCACACTTGCGGCATCGATGACGATGGCGCTCCCCCTCCCCTCATCAATGCCGAAGCTGGTGATCTCTCCGGCCTCGGTGATCCGCACCTCGTCCTGCACCCGGATGTCGATGCACCCCGCTGCATCATCCCCCTCCACCATCGAGGACACCATGGAATCACGCACCACGAACCGCCCCCCCCGTATGAATATCCCTGCCCTCCCTGAACCGGCAACGGACATGTAGGAATATCCGGAAAGCTCGATGCTCCCCTGGCTGGAGCACTCAAGGCGGATGCCGTGCCCATCGAGGAGGGCCTCACCCCCTGATGCAATACTGGCGATCCCTATGTCCCCCTCCTCCGTGTAAAGGGTCCCTTCCTCTATGCGGATATCCCCTCCCACCAGGGAAAGGATCTCCCCTTCGGGAACGTGCAGAAAGCTCCCCTCAACGGCAATCCCTTCCGGCCTGCCGTCGGGGAAGCCGAAGGCACTCGGCGCGGCAATGCTGAGCAGGCTTGTTGCCGGGTGTACCGCGTCGAACCGGCCCGATTCCCCCAGGCGCAGGTAACCGGCGGTGCTCGCATAAAAGGAGCCGCTGATGTCCAGGAAGGCATCCGGTCCGAACAGCACGCCGCTCGGATTGATGAGGAAGAGGTCCGCACCGGGAATGGCGGAGCTGACCAGGCCGTTGATCAGGGATGCGCTCCCCCCGGTGACCCTGCCGATGATGTTTTCCACTGTGCCGGGCCCGTCGAAGGTGGCGCTCTCGCCGGTGTGCACGTTGAACTCACCGAAGCTGTGGAAAAGGTTTCCGCCCACCTGCTCCCCCATGGCATCGCTGATGAGATAATCGGGTCCTTCAAGGGGGCCATGCGGGCCCAGGGTCCCGTCGAGGGTGATCTGGGCCGGGGCCTCCGGTACCGCCAAGAAAAAAATCAGGAACAATGTACCTATACCTATTGAATATATTGCTTTTTTATCTGACAACGTTATATATTGTCTTAGTCCATTCATTATAATCTCCATTGAAACAAATAGATTAATCTAAATCTTGATAGCCTTGTAAAAAGTCGTCAAACCTGTCACTCCGGCGAAGGCCGGAGTCCAGAAATACTTAAAAACACTGGATTCCGTGTCAAGCACGGAATGACAGAATAGGGTAAAATCGGCTTTTTATGATTCCATCAATCTTGATCTGTGTATTGGTGCCGTTATGCTCGCGATATAAATCGTAAAATCGACTTTTTAAGAGTCCATCAATCTTGATCCTGTATGATCGACCCACGCGTAAAGGCCGAATGAATCGAAGCTGCTTGGCAACCTACGGGATGGGCGGTGCGCCCGTGTGCCTGCGGACGAGCACTACAGCGCTCACAGCACACGCCCCTCGATCCGAACGTGTATCCCATTATCCTGAATGTCCCGCTCCGTGACCGGGAGGTCCCTCAGGGGGACGCCCCAGTACACGGTAAGGGATATGCGCCCGGCGATCATCCCCCTGATGCCGAGACCGAGGCTTGAGAGGGATGCAGGCTCGGGGGTGGGGGCATTGGAGTTCCATGACCGTCCGTAATCGACAAACGCAGCCGCCTGCAGCGGCGCCTCGCCCCGGTCACCTCTGATAATCGGTACGCGAACCTCCACCGATGAGACAAGGCCGTTATCCCGCACCAGCCGGTTTTCCCGGTAGCCCCTGACGCTGTTCATGCCGCCGACGGCAAATCTTTCGAAGGGCAGAAGGGGATCGTTCGCAAGCTGCACATCCCCCCTGACCAGCACCTCGATCCCCCGGCGACCCAGCCTCCGCACCCATTGTATCTGGCCAAGCCAGGCAAAAAATGCGCCGTCCTCCCTGCCGCTTTCCCATGTACCTGCGAGTGTATCCTCCCCCAGGCTGAAACAGGATCGTACGGCAAACGCCGTGGTGTGGCTGCGGTCGGTCCATTGCTGGGCGAAGCGCACCACCTTCAGCCTGGTTCTTCCCTCCTCGGCGCCGTCGGTGAAGGAAAAGGGCCTCCCCAGAAGAAAGGTCCTGCTGCGGCGTATCTCGGCGGCGAGGGAAAGGGAGAACTCCCTGCCGGAGCACCGGTATACGGGGTGGGTCACCGTGCATCCCCAGGTGGTGTCCTCGCCCCGTATGTCCAGCTCGTGAAAGGGCTCCTCGATGACCAGGGTGTCGCTTTCCCGGAAGGAAAGCGTGAGGGTGGTATCCCGGGCGGTGAGGGGGATGGTGTACGAGAGATCCGCATCGCTGGCCCCCTCTGTTTTACCCAGGGTCCCCTCGATCACGTCCCCGTTTCCGGTGAGATTGCGGTGGGCGGCATGAATCCATGCACGTTCGGGTCCGACGCCGGGCGGGCGGCAGTTGCAGGCACCGAAATCGAGGGCATAGGGGGACTCCTCCTCGATGTGCGCGGTGAGGATGCCCTCACCCGCCCGTAGCCCCGGACCGAGCAGGGCGTTGATGCGCCGAATGCGTGGATCATTGTCCAGACGTGCCAGTGCGCCCTGAAAATCGGCGGCATTGAAGGGGGGCCCGGAGGAACGGCGAAGCCGCCCGGAAATATACCCCGTTCGAAAACGTGTATTTCCCTCCACCACGATCCCGGCGACCCTTCCCTCCACCGCCTGCAGGCGTATGACCCCGTCGCGCACCTCCTGATCCGGGATGACCACCCAGGAGGTGACATACCCCCTCTGCCGGTAGAAACGGGTGAACGCCTCCCGCAGGTCCTGGAGCTCCTCCGCGGTTATATCCCTGTTTTCATAACACGCGGTGAGGGCCGCGCATTCCTCTGCCGAAAATACGGTGTTTCCGAGAAGGTCGATCCTTTTCACATACACCCGCGGAAGGTGTGAAAGCACACCCGTGCCCCCTGTACCGGAGTCTGGGTTTGGGGTCAGGTCTTGAATTGACAGTTTTTGTTCCGAGACCGGATCCCCGGCGAGCGACATCCCCGTTGCCGCATCCGGTTCAGGGCGGGAGTATCCCCAGGATGCCGATGCTACACCAGGGAATGCAATGAGATGCGGGATGAACATAAGGGAGACCAGGCAGAAAAGGACTGCTTCCCCTGTGCCGGCAGATCGCCATGTAAGCCGATTTCCCCTCTGCATGAAAAGTCGCCGCACGTGATCGAGTTAACAGCACGACCTTGGAAGGAAAAGCGGTGATGTGGTGAACGATGAATACGCTGGTTATTACAGGAAGGCAAAAACCCGGACGAATTGTGTATAGATAAGAATATTCATACCAGGTGAGAATGTCAACCCCTCTTTTACTTCACCGGCAATGCTCATTGTACGAGGCTGTCCGAAAACTCTTTTTTGACGGCCTCGGACGGCATCGCAAAAAATAATGAAACACGCATGAGTCAGGGACTATTTCCTGAGTGAATTCCCGAACTTATCCTTAATGTTATGGAATCCCTCAATGGGGGATTTTTTCGGGCTCATCATTTTGTGCCCAAAGAAATGATTGCATATTGGAAATTTTAATCTCAAAATCACAGTATAATTTATGATTTTTTGTAAAATTTTTGGTTACCGGACAGACTCGTAACATCGTTGTGGGAAGGCATGCCCGCCCCCGGGCTGAAGGTTCATAATTATTATTACCGCCTTTTCATCATCTCTATACGCAAACGGGAAAGATCGAGACCGGCCCGTGCCCTGATCGCACCCACGATTCCCTCCGCACCCATGATACACGCCCTTCGGTAGTCCTCTCCGCCGATAAGCACCCGGGGAGGGTCATCCGCAGGCCGCACCCTGACATCACTGAGTCCGAGGTCCCGGAGGGCATCCTCGGCATGCTCCAGGCCGGCGAGTTCCTCCCTCTTCAATGGATGACCCGGGGGAAGGCGGGTGGCAAGGCAGGAGTCAGCGGGCCTTTCCCAGAAGGGGATGCCTTCCTCCTGCGCATGTAACCTCAACGCATGCTTTCCAAGCCCCAATTCCCTCCAGGGGCTGAGGATCCCGAATTCCCGGTTCGCCCGCATTCCGGGACGCGCACCCGGATCGTCCCCTGCATTGGAACCATCCAGAATGGCGACACCCGGCCCCTCTCCGGCAATCTCACGGGCACGGGAAAACATCCTCGCCTTGCACCGATAGCACCGCTCCGGGCCATTGGATTGGATCCCCTCCTCATCGAGAGGGTCGTAGTCGATTACCAGGTGCTCGATTCCCAGGGTAGCTGCCCAGGTGGTGGCATTATTTATGCTGTATGTTGTATGAAGTGGTGAAATAAAGGTGACGGCCCGTACCCGGCCGCCTGCGACGGCATGAACCATCTTCAAAAGGAGACAGCTATCCAGACCACCCGAAAGACACACCACTAATGAGGAATACGGGGCCAGGATCGTGGCAAGCAATCGTTGAAGAGCAGCCATCGTGATTTCTCATGCATGAAAATAGTGATTTTGTTTGCACATTGTGAAATAAAGGACATAATTTCCGCATTGTGCAATTCTTGTTAACCTAACAGTGGGCAAGGATTTTGTGTATTAGCATATAATATGCATAACAAAATAACAAACGATTCCTCTTTATGTGCATATATTATATGATGTTAGGGGAAGCCATTTTGACAGAAGGAGGTCCGAGAGGTATAATTGATAGTGGTTTAACGCTCGCGTAATAGTATGTATCAATGGATGGGCAGGTGTTACTCTTGACACGATGATTATTCATTGCACAATGAATAACACTCAGGCCCAAAGGAGTGAGGTGGTGGCCGTCTGAAAAAGCAGTAAGGAATTTATGGTTAATTTTCAGGTTGTTAAAGTCAAACATCAGGGTAAAGTAAAAGAAGGGTAACCAGGTTATGAAAGCTAAATGCTCTGTTCTGTGTATCATCGCATTAGTTTGTATCCTTTCATGCGCCGTAACCCTTACCATGACAACACCCGCTTATTCATACTACGGCCTCGGCATGTACGGCGGAATGCTCGGCGGCCTCGGCATGTATGGCGGCATGCTCGGCGGACTCTACGGCATGTACGGCGGACTTTATGGCGGCATGCTCGGCGGCCTCTATGGCGGCGGGCTCTACGGCATGTACGGCGGAATGCTCGGCGGCCTCGGCATGTACGGCGGCCTCATGGGCATGTACGGCGGCCTCATGGGCATGTACGGCGGCCTCATGGGCGGCCTTTACGGCGGCGGGCTCTACGGCATGTACGGCGGTTTGCTCGGCGGACTCGGCATGTACGGCGGCCTCATGGGCATGTACGGCGGAATGCTCGGCGGCCTCTATGGCGGCGGGCTCTATGGCATGTACGGCGGAATGTACGGAGGAATGTACGGAGGGCTCGGCTCATCGATTCTGTCGGCACTCCTGAGCCCGGGAACTACCACTACGCCAACCACGGTGGCGACACCGGTGGTGACCACGCCGGTGGCGACGGTGCCGGTGGCGACTCCGGTGGCGACCGCCGTGGCGACTCCGGTGGCGACCGCTGCAGCGCTCGGATTGGTCCCATTCGGATTAAGCCCATTTGGACTACCGCTTGTACCGTTCTTCTAAAAGAACTGCTGCGGTTTTGTGTTAGACGGATAAGGGGATGCGCCGTTAGGAAATCGGCGTATCCCCTTTTTTACCCCTGCCCGCAGTACCGGGTAAAAACGAACGTTCCTTGAAAATTACCTTCACGCCCAGCTATACAACCAATAAGGGCATGTATCGATATTGACACCATCCGTGTAATTGCCTATACTTTCCACACTATGAGAAAAGAAGCATTACGAAAACAGGAGGAGATTATCAGGTATATCTGGGGCATGGGACCCTGGCTGGCGGTGATTGCGCTTCTCGTTGTCGCGGGGATGCTTCTGGGGGGTATCGTCCGGAAGAAGCAACAGATCAGGGAGGAGAAGCTCGCCGCGTATGAAAAAAACCGGCAGCCGGTGAACGTGGTGGTACAGGAGATCCGGCCCACCCAGGTGGTGGACCGCATCAACCTGCCTGCTGTCATCGCCCCTCTCGAGGACCTGACCGTTCTCGCCGAGGTGAGCGGAACGATCGTCGACATTACGGTAAAGGAGGGCGACAGCGTAAATGAGGGCGATCTGCTTGCCAGGATCGATCCCCGCGACTACCAGAACCGGCTGAGACAGATCGAGGCCTCCTACAGGCTTGCCCAGGAGGACTTCGCCCGGATCTCGAAACTGGCCGAACGCGATGCCGCCTCCAGGGCGCAGCTCGATACGATCCAGGCGCGCATGGAGGAGACGGCAGCAGCACTTGCCGCTGCCAGGCTGGATCTCGCCCGGTGCACCATCACCGCCCCCCTGTCCGGGTTCATCAACCGGCGGTTTGCCAAGCCCGGCCTGCTGGTCAGCCGCTCGGATCCCCTCTTCCAGATCCTCGATACCCGGCGGGTCAAGGTGGAGGTGGGGATCCCCGAATCGGACGTCCAGGCGATCAGCGACATCGAGGAGGCGGAGATCACCGTGGAGGCCCTCGATGATCTGAAGGTGATGGGAAAAAGGGTATTCCTGTCCCGCCAGCCGGAAACCTACGCACGGGTCTATACCCTCAAGCTGGAGGTGGAGAACCCGGACAATATCCTCAGGCCGGGGATGTTCGCACGGGTGGACCTTATCAAGGAACGATATCCCGACTCCTTTGTGGTTCCCCTGTACTCCGTCATCACCAATGAGGATGAGCGCTATGTATACGTGGTGAACGACGAGACCGCCCACTACCGCCCGGTGAGGCTCGGCGTGCTCCAGGGGTGGCGGGTACAGGTGATCTCGGGCATCAAGCCGGGCGACAGGGTGGTGGTGGTCGGGCAGAGAAACCTGGAGGACGGCCAGCCCGTTTCGGTCATCCGGTCCATAGGCGATCCCAGCGAGCTGCAGTTATGATCATAAGCGACACCGCGATTCGCCAGAGAATCAGCGTGATGGTTCTCACCTCCATCGTCATTGCGTGGGGCCTCTATTCCTATTTCGCCCTCCCCCGGGAGGCGGCCCCTGACATTACCATACCCAACGTGTTCGTTTCCGCCTCCTACCGGGGGGTGTCGCCTGCAGATATCGAGAAATCCATTACCATCCCCATCGAAAAGAAGCTCAAGGGGCTGGAGAATGTAAAGAAGATCCAGTCGGTGAGCTCCGAGGGGCTCTCCTCCATCAACATCGAGTTCGTCACCGGCACGGACATCGACGATGTCCTCCAAAAGGTGCGGGACAAGGTGGACGAGGCCGACTCCGAGCTGCCCACCGACCTCGAGGAGGAACCCTCGGTGTTCGAGGTGAACTTCTCCGAGTTCCCCATCCTCGTGCTCTCCATGAGCGGAAACATCGGCCTTGCACGCCTGAAAAAGATCGCCGAGGACCTGCAGGACGATATCGAGTCCATACCCGGGGTCCTGGAGTGTGAGCTGAGCGGGGGGCTTGAACGGGAGATCCGCATCGAGCCCTATGCGGCAAGGCTTGCCTACTACGGCATACCGGTCACCTCGCTGCAGCAGATCGTGTCCGGTGAGAACCAGAATGTATCCGGCGGCATCATCCGGATGGGTAACGGCCGGTTCCGGCTCAGGGTGCCGGGGGAATTCGACCAGCCGGAGGAAATCCTGGGCCTGGTGGTGGGCACCCACCAGGGAGAGCCGGTGTACCTCAAGGACGTGGCCCGGGTGGTGGACGGATTCAAGGACCAGGAGAGCAGATCGCGCCTGAACGGCCGCGAGGCGATCAACCTCTCGGTGAAGAAACGTTCGGGCGAAAACATCATCGCCATTACCGACCAGATCGACGAGCTGATTGCAAAGGCCAGGCAGTCATGGCCCCAGGGGGTCACCATCACAAAGCTGATGGACCATGCAAAGGACATCCGCATCATGATCGCCGACCTGGAGAACAACCTCATCTCCGGCCTGATCCTGGTGGTGCTGGTACTGCTCTTTTCCCTGGGCCTCCGGAACGCGGTGCTGGTGAGCCTCGCCATCCCCCTCTCAATGCTCATGTCCTTCACCATACTCAACGCCATGGGCATCACCCTCAACATGGTGGTGCTCTTCAGCCTCACCCTTGCACTGGGCATGCTGGTGGACAATGCCATCGTCATCGTGGAGAACATCTTCCGCTACATGGAGCAAGGGGTGCCCAAGTTCCAGGCCGCCATGAAGGCAACCAGCGAGGTGGCCTATCCGGTCATCGGCGCCACGGCAACCACGGTGTTCGCCTTCTTCCCCCTCGTGTTCTGGCCCGGAATCATGGGCGAGTTCATGAAATACCTGCCTATCACCCTGATCGTCACCCTGTCGTCGAGCCTGTTTGTGGCCCTGGTGATCACCCCGGCACTGGCGAGCTTCGTGATGAAGCCGAAGATACTCCCCGGACAGGGAACCGCCGCAACCGCCGAGGAGATACAGCGGGCAGGGGAGCAGCCGGTATCCTGCACCACCGGGATACTCAAGACCTACCGCAGGGTCCTGGAGGGCTGCCTCAATCACCGCCTGGCAGTCACGATTGCCAGCTTTCTCTTCCTCGCCGTGTGCGTGCTCGCCTGGGTGTGGAGGGTCGGCCTGGAAAAGCCGGTGGAATTCTTTCCCTATACCGATCCCATGGCCTTCTATGTCAACATGGATATGCCCGAGGGCGCCGACCTGGATTATGCCGACAATCTTGTAAAAATGGCGGAGGTCAAGGCATGCGGCGGGCACATCGATCCCCTTCGCCAGGGAAAGGCCGATATAGACGCCCTGTACGAGTCGTGCATGAGCCCCCGGGTCCACAAGAAGGCGGACGGATCGGAGTTCCCGGGACCGGGCGACCTGGACAACGTACAATACATCTATTCACGGAGCACCACCGCGACCGGCGGCGGCATGCGCTTCAGCGAGAATACCCCCAACCACATCGGGGTCCAGTTCATCGATCTGGAGGAGCGCACCGAGCCGTCCACCGAGACCATCGAGAGGATCAGGCAGCGTCTGACCGGAATTCCCGGCGCCAAGATCACCATCATGGAACGGGAGGAGGGGCCTCCCACCGGCGCCCCCATCAATATCGAGGTGGTGGGTGAACGGTTCGATGTGCTGGGAGAGATTGCCCGAAACGTCCGGGAGGCGGTATCGCAGGTCCCCTTTGTGAAGGACGTGCGGGACGACTACATCCCCGGCTACCCCTCCATAAGGGTGCGGGTGGACAGGCAGAGGGCCGCGCTCCTGGGCCTCTCCACCAACAGCATCGGGTTCGTATTGAAGACCGCCTTCAACGGCCTCCAGGTCTCCACCTACCACGAGGCGGACGAGGATTACGACATCACCATCCAGCTTTCCGAGGAGGAGCGGGAATCCACGGGCATACTCAGGCACCTTCTCATTCCCAGCCCGAACGGCCAACTGGTGCCCCTGTCCACCGTGGCGAAATTCTCCTACGAGGGAAGCCTCGGGGAGATCACCCGGATCAACCACGAGCGGGTGGTAACGGTGAAGGCCAACGTGGAGGAGGAGTATGTGCCCGGACCGGTGGCCCGCGCGCAGGCCGAAGACCTCCTTTCGGACATCAGCCTTCCTCCCGGATACCGGGCCAGGTTCACCGGGGAATTCGAATTCCAGAAGGAGGCGGAGGATTTCCTGGGCAAGGCGTTCGTGATTGCGGTATTTCTCGTGTTCCTCATCCTGGTGGCCCAGTTCAACTCCATCAGCAAGCCGTTTATCGTGATGACCACGGTCGTCCTTTCGCTGGGGGGGGTGTTTCTCGGCCTCACCTGCTGCAAGTTCCCCTTCGGGATCATCATGACCGGGGTGGGGGTGATCTCCCTTGCCGGGGTGGTGGTGAACAACGGCATCCTGCTCATCGATTACATCGGCCAGTTGAAGCAGCGGGGCTTTTCCTCCCGGGAGGCGGTCATCGCCGGGGGATGCACCAGGCTGAGGCCGGTGTTTCTGACCGCCGTCACCACCATACTGGGACTGATTCCCATGGTGACCGGGGTCTCCTACGACTTTCACAAGGGCCACATCGCATGGGTGAGCCAGTCCAGCCAGTGGTGGCAGACCATGGCCGCTGCAGTCATCTTCGGCCTCGGCCTCGCCACCATCCTGACCCTCATCGTCGTGCCGGTCCTCTACTCCATGATCGAATCCGCACAGCGGGGATTTGCCCGTGGGGTGGCATGGTGCAGGGAGATGTACTGGAGGCCCTACCGCAAACTGTTTGAGAGGGATTGAGGGAAACGCCGTGGAAAACAGGAAAGAAATGGAACCGGATATCAACAGCACCCCGGTGAAGAAACTCCGATGGACCCGTTCGAAGATCCTCCTGCTCTGGCTCGGGCTTGCCCTGTTCATCGCCGTCTCTGCGGTCACCCACCTGGACAAGAAAATCGCCGCCGCCTGCGTCATCCTCTATGGTCTCATCACCCCGGTGTTCTCAGGGATCTTCGCCTTTCTGGGCACCTACATCGCGATGATCCCTCATTTCGGGCCCACCATCATCAAGGTCTTCACCCTCCCCGCCACCCTCCTCATCACCCTCAGCGCATACCTCATCGGCCTCATTCGAATCAAGCAGGGGATGTTCAAACAGGTGGTGAGCGCCCGGCTCTATGCACTCGTTCTGGCCATCGGCATCATCATCGGCTACATCCTGGGGAAGATCTTCTGATCACGCCTACCGGTTTCCGGAACATACGGCCCAAAAAACATGGGGTTTCCTCTTTCATTCATGAAGCCGGCCCCTATAAGGCCCACCTCGTAATTTCTATGCCCCTTATCGTAAAATTTTCCCGTGAATGATCCGCCCGCAGGCATCATCCTGCGGCCCTCGCTCCTGTTATCTCCCTCCCCCTGCATCCCCTTTCCCTCCATCAAGCCTCGGACTCACCGCATGCGCTACTGGCACAAGAGTTGCTTTTATTAATAGGCAACATGCCGGACAGGCATGGATTGATGACATCAGTGAAAGGGAAACGGTCCCCGCAACGATACAATTCGAATGACACATTGCCTTCTGACAGTGATACCGGACGGGTCCCATTTCCCCGCGTTTATTTGAAGGTTCTCAAGTAATTATTTATTTTTATAAACTTTCATCCTTCGTTGTGATCGAAAGATCACGGGTGTTTATCCGAGAATTATCGAGATTCTTACAATATAGTGCCGGTGAATGGTTAGAGATGGTAGTGCAGTAATGAAAAAAAGGATTGCCTGTTGTATCGAATCCCTCACCTGGGTCAGAAAGAGCCTTGCCTTCAAGCTGATCCTGTGGATCGGCGTCATCCTCGTCATCTCCCTCAAGCTCTTCTTCTATTTCGAGAATACGGCCGACCGGCTGATGATGGTCAACCAGATCAAGGAGGAGGCATACCGCCTGAGCGATATCATCAAACGGGGCACCTACCAGGATATGCTCGAGGCGAGGAGCCAGGACCTCCAGGAGACGCTGGAGACCATCGGCGCCCAGGAGGATGTGAGAAAGGTGCGGATCGTTGAGCAGGGAAGGATCAAGCGATCCTCCATAAAGGGCGAGGTAGGCGAGAAGGTGAACAAGGATGCGGAATCGTGCATGAACTGCCACACCGTAGAGGGAGACACCCCCCTCATGGTGACCCGCTACCGCTTCTTCATCTCGGAGGAAGGTGAACATGTCCTGGGCTTTGCAAACCCCATCTACAACGAAGAAAAATGCCAGACCTGCCACAGCTCGGACAAGGAGGTGCTGGGGGTCCTGGACATCATACTCTCCACGGAGAAGGTCCACCGGGCAATCGCCGCCAATGAGAGGCGATGCCTTATCTTCATTCTATGCCTTTTCCTCATCATCGCCCTGTCCATTGCCCTGTTCATCCTGAGATTCGTGAACAAACCGATACGCGAGCTCACCTACGGCACCCGAAGGATCACCCATGGGGACCTCGACTACCACATCCATAGCCGCACCGAGGACGAGATCGGCGAACTGGGCAAATCCTTCAACAGGATGACCGACGATCTCAAAAGCTACCAGGGACAGCTCATCCACGCGAAGGAGTACATCGACAACATCATCAAGAGCATGACCGACTCCCTTATCGTGGTCAATCCGGACGGCAGGATCACCATGGTCAACCAGGCCGCGGTGAGGCTCCTGAGGTACGAGAGGGAGGAGGATCTCCTCGGCCGGCCCGTGGAAATGATCTTTGCAAAGGATACCCCGTTTGCCTCGCATGCCCCCGATTTTCACCACATCCTCACCAATGGCTCGACAAAAAACTATGATACGGTCTGTCGGACAAAGGAGGGGGATGAGATACCGGTCAACCTCTCCGCATCGGCCATGCACGATGAGAAGGGTGACCTCCTGGCCATTGTCTTTGTGGCCCGGGATATGAGGGAGATACAGGCGCTCATCGCCGATCTCAAGCATGCCTACAGGGACCTGCAGGCCACCCAGACCCAGTTGATCCAGTCCTCGCGCCTGGCATCCATGGGGGTGCTTGCCGCAGGTGTCGCCCATGAGATCAACAATCCGATCAACACCATCATCAACTATGCCGATCTGCTGGAGGATGATCTAAGCCCGGATACGGAGCCTGCCGATTATGTTCGATGGATCCGCAGGGAGGGACAGCGGATCGTCTCCATCGTAAAAAGCCTCCTGTCGTTTGCCCGAACAGACAACAAGGAGTTCACTCCCTGTGAGATAACCGACATCATCACGACCTCCATTGCCTTCATGAATGCCTACCTGGCCAAGGACAGGATCCGTATCCAGACAGTCTATGATTCGAATCTGCCCGGAATCAGGGCAAGGTCTACACAGTTGGAGCAGGTATTCATCAATCTGCTCATCAACGCCCGGGATGCGCTCAACGAAAAATACCCCCAGGCGCACGAAGACAAGCTCATCACCATAGAGGCAAAGGGTATCGAAAGGGACGGTGCACCTTATATCAGCGTCCGGTTCACCGACTCCGGCATCGGGATCGACGAAGAGAACCTGGACAGGATCTTCGACCCCTTCTTCACCACCAAACGGGCGGACAAGGGGACCGGACTCGGGCTCAGCATCACCTATGGGATCATTGAAGACCACAAGGGATCCGTGTCTGTTTCAAGCACAAAAGGCAAAGGAACAACCTTCACCATCGAGATCCCCGCAGAGGTAAGCCTGGTTCGCACCGCAGGCATTGCCTGCCGTTAGCTCCCAGACTTCATCCCTGGTGCGTCACGATCATACCACCGCGGATTCCAAATAATTTTCAGTCTGGTCCCATGGGCATCACAGTTGGCGCTATTAATGCCCAGTACCGCGGGAGTATGGGGATGGCTCTTGGCCAATCCAATTTTTATTTTCTACTCCCTACGCTTCTATAGCCTCTTTAGGGTATAATGGCAAATATCCTGCATGAAATTCTTGGGGAGAACCGGAAAAAATTCTTTGCGAAAGATGTTTTTATTATTAAGGATCCTTGGTATACAGGGGGAGAGGAGAGGGATGAGTCACGCACGCAATTGGAAATGCACCGGTACACAGCGGCTTTGGTATGCGTTCATAAACTCGTTCAACGGCCTGAGATTGGCACTGGTCACCGAGGCGGCATTCCGGCAGGAGGTGCTCCTCGCCGCCATCCTGATTCCGGCTGCCCTCCTGCTTCCCATTCCCCTCTTCAGCAAAGGGATCATGATCGCGAGCATCGTATTGGTGCTCACAGTGGAGATCCTCAACTCCGCAATCGAGGCACTCTGCGACCTTGTCTGCATGGATGACCATCCCCTGGCAAAGCGTGCCAAGGACCTGGGGAGCGCGGCGGTCATGATGAGCCTGGTCCTCCTTGCCGTTGTCTGGATCGGAGCGATCGTACACTACATGGTATGAGGCGCCGGCCAGTTCCGGAAACGGTGACCGTTTTTGCCTGCACAACCAGCTCTTCGTCGAGAAGAGCACCAACCCTTTCACTTAAAAATCCCCTTTGGGTATTTTCATGCCTCTTTGTGAGCCGAAGTCTCATCTGCGTTTCACTTCTACATTCTACATTCGACATTCTACATTCGACATTCGCAGTTTCATCCGGCTCATGTGCGTTTCATCTCTATCACCTCCCTTGTCATATAAAAGAAATATGTATCCTTGGTGCACGTATTATCAGGAAATGATGAATCACCTCTTGAAATGTCGATAAATTTACTGATTGCCATTGGCACGGGTTGAGCACATGATAATCTCGAACTGTTGAGCAGGGGGTATGGGTTTCCAAATACGTTGACATTAATGAGTTATTCCGAAAAAAATATATCATCACTGATTACCGATGATGCAGGGGAATCATATGGAATGATGGCGGTTGACAGGAGCGGAAATAGACCGAGAATAAGGGGAAAAGAAAGACTCTGAGCAAAGGAAGGATACAAGGTTATATGGCAGATCCGTTAGAGAAACAGGAAAAGAGAACCGGCGCGAAGAGCGCTGCGGGCATCTTGATCATTGTCGTCCTCATCCTTTTCACGTCAGTCACCTTTACAGGAAATCCTGCATTCCCATCCACAGAAGGAGATCCCTTCCCGCGTCCTGCGGAACTGGAGCCAAGCATCGAATTCTGGAAGAAGATATACACGGTTTACACCACCGAAGAGGGCGTAATCCATGACTCGGATGACCTCACCATAATCTATGAGGTGGTGAATCTTGCAGGCACTGATGGCATGACGGATGTGAGAAGAAAGAGGATACGGCGCGTAAAGGAGAAATACAGGGACATCCTCGGTTCCATTATGAGCAAAAGGGGGTTGAATCTGAACAAGGAGGAAGAGAGGGTCTACAATCTCTTTTCAAACAAGAGTTTGAAACGGCTCTTGGATGCTCAATACTCCATCCGGTTCCAGCTCGGGCAGAAAGACCGCTTCATCCAGGGGATACAACTGTCGTACCGTTATCTTGACTGCATGAAAGAGATTATCGCAGATATGGATCTCCCCGAAAGGCTCATCTATCTCCCGCATGTGGAGTCCTCCTTCAATTATAGGGCCTATTCCAAATTCGGCGCTGCCGGCATCTGGCAATTCACCAGGGATACGGGAAAACGATACCTGAAGATAAATAACGCGATCGACGAACGGCTGGATCCTATTAAATCAACCCATGGAGCGCTCCAGCATCTCCAGGACAATTACACTAGGATCCGGTCATGGCCTCTGGCCATCATAGCCTATAACTATGGACTTGCGGGCATGAGGAGGGCTGTGGAGGGACTGGATACGACCGACGTCGTAGAGATCATCTGTAGACACAAGGGGAGGACATTCGGTTTTGCATCCCGCAATTTTTACTGCGAATTTCTGGCTGCCTGTGATATTGCCGAAAACTACAGGGAGTATTTCGGCGAAATCGACATCGAAGAGCCACTTAAATTTCAGGCGTACCGGTTGAAGGAAGATGTGTTATTGAAAGACATCATGAAATATACGGGATTGGAAAGGGATGTCATTAAAACATACAATCCTGCAATCAGGAGGTCTGCGATCCTTTCCCAGAGTCATCTGCCGAAGGGTTTTAATCTGAAACTCCCCGATGACAGGGACTACCAGCTTGACGCATTCTTCTGCAAACACAGATCTCCAAAACCGGTTCAGATGACTTCGGTGAATAAACCACCTGTGAAGAAATCGGTTACCCAGCGGGAGCAGGTCATCCCCCGGGAGTTCGCAGCCAAGGATAAGGACCTTGCCACGGATGACGGTGCATTCTCCATCACCTCAGCGATCGTGAGCGAGTTCCTCAAGGTTTCGCTGCCCTGCTTTACCCCTCTCGATCACGTAATCCGGAGCCGGAACAGGACCATAATGGAGAGCGGGTTCCCCATTTTGCCGCCGCTTCCGGTAACTCCAAGCAAATCCCTCATGACGAGTAAACCATTCAATGCCCCGCTGCCGGTCATAATCGCACGCGCTTCATGTATCGCAGCCGGACCCCTCAATGCACCGGTGCATGGTGTAATCCCCGATCATGCCGCAGTCCCGAGCGAGCCCTTGTTCCGGAGCAAGTTCATTATTGCAGGCAAATCCGTAATCCCGAGCCAGTCCATCATCGCGAGTGGATCTCTCAATGCGCTGATGCCTGGTGTACTCCCCACTGAGGCCGCAATCCAGGCGAGGCTTTGTTCGGGAATGAGTCAGTGATTGCAGGCACGGCCGTCATTACCCGCGAGTCCATTCTCGATATACCTTCACCCTTCATTGAAGGGGCCACAGTGCCTCAGACCAATGGGCCAAGAATGCAGGGGTGCTATTTTCCGTCTGCACCTTCCGTGGCCCGATGGCAGCCTCCTACCCCCCTGCGCCGGCCTCCTCGCCCGCAATGATCATCGCCGAGACCAGCATGGTCGAGGTGCCGAACACATCTCACAATGAGAATAACACACATCACCCGTTACGAAAAACTCAGGCACTGCCTTGATTGTCAAGGGAAATTTCCCAAGGTGCTTGATCAACGCATTATAGACTATTGACAACCAATGTGCACGGAATGTATACGGGGCTCAACTCATTGATCGCGTTGTGCCTGATCCTCAGGGCAGCGGCGTACGTATCCGCTTCCATCCCCGCTGCATCAAAGGTAACGTCTATCAGTATTGACAATCCCGCAGGAACCGTTGCAGATCTTGGAGTAACGGAAAGCCAGCCCGGTTTCGCTCCCTCTGCGGTCCATTTCAGCGCATTCTCCCATAAGAGATAAAAATCCCCCACAACCATTTCATAAAAAGGGGCTGCCGGAAATATGGTGACAGCCGTAATTCGCCCTGCCGGCTCGTTGAACACGACCAGGGGATCACCATCCGTCCACCAGGCCACAGCCGTCGCATCATCGCGCACGGTCACCGGCCCGCCACGCCCTGTACAGCCCAATCCAGTGAGTCCAGTGGTTAACGGATGGGATATGATGCTGTTCGTATCCAGCTCGGCATACATGCCATCACAAGCCCCTCCATAAAGCGGGTCTATCGTCTCCAAGACGCCCCAACCCGCTCCGTACTCCCGGTCCGACCAGTAGAAGTTCCCCATCACCAGATTCCCGCCTGCCATCACATACTCGTAGAGCCGATCGCCCACTTCGGGGGAATTGTAAGGTATATCATAGGTGAACATCAAAACCACATCAAAGGATTGCAGATATTCCAAACCCGGCACGCCGGAGTTCATATCGTATGCTACACAGGCGACATCCGTCATATTCGCACTGAAATTTTCAACCACCCAGTCCCGATCATAACCCGGTGACATGACCAGGACGTTTATGACGTGATCCAGCGCTATCCCCAGGTTGCTGTTGTGCAAATCATTGGCATTGTCCTGATATTCGGGTATGGAGCGATCTTCATATCGGAAACCCTGTCTTTCAGGAGATATGAAACCTTGTGGTCTTTGAAAAGCGACCACGGGCTCCATCCGGATAGTGAGGGCCTTTATGGTTTCAAAGCCGATATCGAATTGCAGATCATCGCCGCCGGTGTTCGTAATCGTCAGTGTGCTGGTGATACTTTCTCCGCTATTCAAGACCTCTGAGAAACTCTTGGGATCGATCACGATCTCCGGCGGGAAAACGCCTGTGGCTGTCAGATCGACCGTGAGTAAAGGGCTGTCCTCCGCATCACTCAGAATCGTTATGCTGCCCGTTTCTTCACCTGTATCCGCAGGGGTAAACCATGCCTCAAAGCTGACGCGCCCAAAGGGTGGTACGAGCAGCGGTGTCTCGGCATCATGGCCGAACTTGTCACCCACCAGATTTATTTCATGTACCATGGTTATTTCATTACCCGGATTGATCAGGGTGATGGTTACAGACTCGGTGGTTCCTATCCATACATTGCCGAAATCATGATCGGCAGGGGAAACATCGAGTCGTCTCATCGTATTCACACCCAATGCGCAGGGGACAAGCAGGGGACTCGGCGCATTGGTGGCATTGTGGCCTATCTCCATGATGAGTTCATATACCTCTGCCATAAGACCGGCGGCATCGAAGGTCACATCCACATCGGCGCTCCGGCCGGGAGGGACGATGCCCGATCCGGGTGAAACCCTGAGCCACGAAGGACCGGCGACAATGCGGATCGCCAGGAAATCCTTTAAATAGGAGGTGTTATAGGCGATCCCGAGCCCGTCAACCCCTAGTGCATCCTGGATTCCCACGGCCGACATGGACGCGTTGCCCATCAGCTCTTTATAATAGAGATTAATGGCCCCATCCGCATGAAGCACCATTTGAAAGGTGTACACCCCTATGTCACTGATGTGCGTCACATTTTGAAATTGAACGATCGCCCTGTCGCCGAGATCCTTAAAGAAGATGTCTCCCGACATCCCAGGACAAAGATCGCTCCAGAATCCTGCAACCATGGCGGGCATGCGCGGAGACGGAATCGGGGAATGAGACCATTCGTAGCTGCCCTCGCCAAAGGTGATGTACCCGTTGCTTCCCACAAAAATGTCGGTATATTCAACCCCGTAGAAGCTGAACGGGAAGCTGAGCGGCAGTTCCTGATAATCGTCATCAGCTTCTGAAATATAGAGCCAGTTGGCCGGATCAGCGATATCAATCCATTCAAACACAGGACCCCCCGGCTCGTCGGAATCGATCCACGTGTATCCGAAGCCATCCGGGCCGCCCGTATCATACGGAACTATCTGCCCTATACGCGGGTCTTCCGATCCCTTGGGAATCCTTTCATAATGGCTCGCATCATACCGGTACGGCTCGACGCCCGCTATACCCGCTATGGTGGGTCCGCTGATGGCAAACTCCAGATCATATCCGCCGCTGTTCGTTATGGTCATCGTCCTTGTAACCGCATATCCCGGATCCAATTTCTCGGAGAAGCTGTCCGGATGTACAGTGATCTCCGGAGGAGGTACGCCCGTACCGGCAAGATCGACGAAGAGTGTCGGAGTATCCTTTGCATCGCTGCTGATCACCATGGTGCCCGTTTCAGTACCCAGATCGACGGGTATGAATAGGGCATCAAAGGTTGTACTGCCGAAGGGCGGGACCTTCATGGGCAGAATTGCCTTAACTCCGAACACCTTATTATCCGTGGTGATCTCAGTCACCGTAGTCGTATCATTGCCGGCATTGGTCAGGGTCATGGTTACCACCTTCATTCCTCCCGCAAACATATTGCCAAAATCAAGGCTGGAAGGTGACACCGCAAGTCGTTTTACGCCGTTGACAAGCATTGAGCAGGGAACAGGCAAGGGATTGGGCTCATTGAGTGCATTGTGGTTGATGTTCAGGTTGGCACGATACTCACCTGCAACCATATCCGCGGCGTCAAAGGTGACCTCTATTGCTATGGATGCACCGGGCATGACGGTCGCAGATTCGGGTAGTACCGACAGCCATTGAGGTTTTCTCCCCTCAGCCGTCCATTTCAGGGCATTTTCCCACAGCAGGAAAAAATCCCCCATAACCGGATTATACTGAGGCTCTGAAGGCAACGCCGTAACGGCGGTGATTCTTCCCCCCGGCTCGTTAAACGTGATCAGGGGGTCGCCGTCCGTCCACCATGCCACTGTTTTTGCATCATCACGCACGGTCACAGGCCCGCCGCGTGCAACACAGCCCAATGCGGTGAGTCCTGCGGTCAAAGGATGCGGTACGATGCTATTCGTATCCAGCTCTTCGTAAATATAATCACTCATCCCGCCATAGAGTGGATCGATGGTTTCAAGGGCACCCCAGCCAAATCCTATCTCCCTAATGGCCCAATAGTCCAGCCCGAGGACCAGATTGCCGCCGGACGTCACATAATCATACAATGCATCACCCACCTGGGGAGAGACATCGGATGTCCAGCATTGAAAGAGCAAAACGACATCAAATAATCGGAGATATTCCAGATCCGGAATATCAAGATTTATGTCCATGGTTTCAAATGACACATCCGTCATGTTGGCGCCAAAATTTGCAGCAACCCAGTCATAATCGCAGGTGGAAAGGACCAGTGCATTGATCGCGTCACTCAGATCAATCTCCCGGCCTTCGGTCTTTGCATCATCGAGTGCATCCACCCTTTCACCGACAATATCGAATTCAAGATCACTCATGCCGGTGTTGGTGATGGTCAGCGTGCTGGTGACACGATCCCCGAGATCCAACATCTCGGAGAAGCTATCCGGGCTGATCATGATCTCCGGAGGGAGCAAACCCATACCGGAAAGGGCAACCGTAAGGGTAGGATTGTCCTTTGCATCACTGGTGATCGTCATGCTGTCTTCTTCCGGGCCCTCGTCTATAGGCTTGAACACCGCCTCAAAACTGACGCTGCCAAAGGGCGGCACCGCCAACGGCATCGTTGCATTATGGCTGAATTCTGCATTATCCAGATTAATTGCACCTACTGTGGTTACATCATTACCCCCGTTCGTCAGCGTGATGGTTACAAAACCGCCAGCCCCTATAAATACATCGCCGAAATCATGGCTGGCAGGGAAAACATCGAGGCTTCTAAAACCATTCACCGCAAGCATGCAGGGGATAGGCACGGGATCAGTGGCATTTATGGCATTGTGGCCTATCTCCATCGTTATTTCATATACCCCTGCCACAAGACCGGAGGCATCGAAGGTCACATCCACATCGGCGCTCCGGCCGGGAGGGACGATGCCCGATCCGGGTGACACCTTGAGCCACGAAGGACCGGAAGAAATGCGGATCGCCAGGAAATCCTTTACGTAGGAGGTGTTATAGGCGATCCCGAGCCAGTCAGTTCCCCATGCATCCTGGATTCCGACGGTTGAGAAGGACGCGTCCCCCATCATCTCCTTATAATAGAGGTTGATGGTGCCATTGGCATGAAGCACCATTTGAAAGGTATATATGCCCATGCCGCTGAAATGGACCACATTGTTAAATTGAACGATCGCCCTGTCGCCGAGATCCTTAAAGTAGATGTCTCCCGACATCCCGGGGCAAAGATCGCTCCAGAATCCTGCAACCATTGCAGGCATGTAAGGAGACGGAATCGGGGAATTAAAGCCTTCGTAGCTGCCCTGGCCAAAGGTTATGTACCCGTTGCTCCCCACAAAGATGCTGGTATATTCAACCCCGTAGAGGTTGAACGGGAAGCTGAGCGGCACCTCCTGATAATCGTCATCGGCATCAGAAATGTAGAGCCGGTTGTTCGGATCAACGATATCAACCCATTCAAACACGGGGCCACCCGGCTCATCGGAATCGACCCACCTATATCCAAAGACATCGGGGCCGCCCGTATCATACGGAACCGGTTGTCCTACCCGTATATCTTCCGAACCCTTGGGAATCCTTTCATAATGGCTTGAATCATACCGGTATGGCTCGACGCCCGCTATACTTTCTATGGTGGGTCCACTGATAGCAAACTCCAGATCAATGCCACCACTGTTTGTGATAGTGAGTGTTTTTGTGACAATCCCTCCAAGATCCAAAACCTCTGAGAACATCTCCGGGGTAATCTCTAATATCGCAGGGAGAATACCTGTCCCGGAAAGGGGCACCTCAATTGACGGATTATCATCTGCATCACTGGCGATTATCATAGCGCCTATTGACACGCCTTCACCAATTGGAGTGAACGTTACCTCAACGCTGACACTGCCAAAGGGCGGAACCTCCAGGGGTATCATGGCATCGTGCCGGAACGGCGGGTCGTCTATTGCAATGTCGCTTACCCTGCACGTGTCATTGCCCGTATTAGTCAGGGTGAGGATTACGGATTCACTTTCTCCCACAAAGACATTCCCAAAATTATGGCTATCGGGTGCGACATCGAGGTGTTTTATCGAATTGACATCCATCGTGCAGGGAATAGCTATGGGATCGGGCGCATTGAGTGCGTTGTGGCTGATGTTCAGGTTGGCAAGATACGTATCTGCAACCATATCCGTGGCATCAAAGGTCACCTCTATTTCTATTGACAATCCTGGTGGAACGATGCCTGACTCAGGTTTGACCGAGAGCCATTTCGGGCCGAACTGGACCGCATTGGCAATGATGCGTGCCATATCGTTGTTGTACGCAAAATAATCAAAGCCCAATACCACCACATTTCCCGACCCAAGGCCCCTTGATGCAACAACAGGGTAATATGAGGCACTTTCCACAACAACCACGTCTGCGTCCGGTGTCGTGACATCATACCATCCTGTGGCATTCTCTCCCCTGAGGCTTCCCGGCACATCCTCCGCTAATGGATGATCCGGGGCAACTACGGTTAATGGGACATTCACCGATGTACGTACCAACGCCACTTCCATTAGTCCTGTACTCGTGATAAACCCATTACTCGCCCAGAACTCCCCGCAAAAAATCACCGTTCCGCCCGAGGACACAAAATCGGAAAGCACCGGCGCCCACGACGCGCCGATCATCGTGATGTCGGGCAAGGCCCGCTCTTGCTCGGGAATCAAAAAGACCTCCTTACCCGTCAATAATGCCTGTAATGCAATAGGATCGGTCACATCAGTGGGCTCAGCCGTGAAATCCGTACAATAGGTTGAAATGGCATTCAGGGTATTTACATATTCCCCGGTTGGAGAGTTATCCGAATACTTGTTCCAGACAAGTATGTTCACGGTCCCTGCATCCGCCGACAATGCTTCAGCCGCACTCAGCATCTCGATTTGCATATCAAATTCCAGAACATGCCCTCCGGTGTTTGTAATCGTCAGCGTCCTTACGGCACTTTCCCCGGGATCAAGGGCCTCCGAGAAACCCTCCGGGTCGATTTCGATCTCCGGAGGAAGAACACCTGTACCGGAAAGGGTCACCGTAAGCGAAGGATTGTCCGCTGCATCACTGGTGATCGTCATGATACCTGTTGCCGGACCATCATCAAAAGGAGCAAAGGTCGCCCCAAAGCTGACACTGCCAAACGGCGGAACCTCCAGGGGCAGAACGGCATCGTGCCCGAACGCCGGGTTGTCTGTTTCAATGCCTCTTACCGTGGTTGCACCATTGCCCGAATTCGTCAGGGTCAGGGTTACGGAGCCGCTTGCCCCTTTCCAGACACTTCCAAAGTCGTGTACTGCAGGTGAGACATCGAGGTGTTTTACTGCATTGACAACCATCGTGCATGGAACAGCTATGGGATCCGATGCATTGACTGCATTGTGGCTGATGTTCAGGCTGGCAACATACGTATCTGCAACCATATCCGTGGCATCAAAGGTCACCTGTATGGCCAGCGACACGCCTGCCGGTATTGTGCCCGATGCGAGATCCACCGATAGCCACCCCTTTCCTCCCTCGGCGGTCCACTTGAGTGCATTTTCCCATAGCAGGTAGAAATCCCCTATAACTGGTTCATACAAAGGGGCTGCCGGAAATGTGGTGACGGCCGTGATTCGGCCTGCCGGCTCGTTAAACACGAGCAGGGGATCACCGTCCGTCCACCAGGCCACAGCCGTCGCATCATCACGCACGGTCACCGGCCCACCACGCCCTATACAGCCCAATCTGGTGAGTCCCGTGGTTAAAGGATGGGGTATGATGCTGTTCGTATCCAACTCGGCATACCGGCCGTCACAGAACCCTCCATAAAGCGGATCGATCGTTTCCAAGGCGCCCCAGCCCATTCCCCAGTCCCGCTCTATCCAATAGAAATTCCCCATCACCAGATTGCCGCCTGACATCACGTACTCGTACAGCCGATCACCAACTTTGGAAGAATTTAGAGGGGAATAATTACTAAACATCAAGACCACATCAAAGGCTTTCAGATATTCCAAATCCGGTACGTCATAGATTATGTCATATGTTTCAAAGGCGACATCCGTCATATTGGCACCGAAATTTTCAGCCACCCAATCATAATCGGTCACCGGTGACATGACCAAAACGTTTATGACGCGATCCAGCCTTATCCCCAGGTTGCTGTTGCGCAGGTCATTGACGTTATACTGATATCCAGGCGTGGAGTTATTCTCGTATGGAAAGCCCGGCCTCACATCTGAAGATATGAATGCCGTGGATGGTTGAGAAGAGACGACCCTCTCCACCTTCACGCTTGGCCCTTCCACCCCTTCAATCGAGATATCAAATTCCAGATCTTCCCCGCCGGTGTTCGTAATCGTCAGCATTTTGGTCAGGCGATCTCCGAGGTCCAGAACCTCCGAGAAACTCTCTGGGTCAATTTCGATCTGCGGAGGAAGCAAACCCGTGCCGGAAAGGGTGACCTCGAGCGAAGGATTGTCCTCCGCATCGCTGGTGATCGTCATGATGCCTATTATCTCGCCTTCATCCACAGGGGCAAACGTCGCCTCGAAGCTGACGCTGCCGAAGGGCGGGACCTCCAGGGGCAGAACTGCATTGTGGCCGAACGCTGCATTGTCCGTTGCAATGGCACTCACCGTGGTCGTATCGTTGCAGCCGTTTTTCAAGGTTATGGTCACCGATGAGTTTCCACCGACCCAGACTTCGCCAAAATCATGGGAATCGGGTGAGGCTGAAAGGGTCCGGCAACCGTTTATATCCGCGATGACCTCGATGGTCGGCATTGGATTTACGGGGTCATTGGTCGAAAGGGTGATCAGCCCGGTCCACTGACCGGCAACCAGCCCCTTGGGATCGACGGTTACCGTAATCGGCTGCTCTTCACCGGGATTCAATATGCCCGGCTCCATGGGCGAGGCCGAAAGCCAGGGCAATCCTATCTCCGCAAGCGCCTGGTTGACATTGAGCCTTCCTTCGCTCAGGACCTTTCCCGTCAGGGAGGGCACGACATCCACACCCTCCAGGAGGGCGGCCTTTACCTGCACACCCGATAAACCGGGATTGTAGCTCCATACCAGGGCCGCTGCACCGGCGACATGCGGCGCGGCCATGGAGGTGCCCGATTTGTACGCATAGCCTTCGTAAGGCTGACAGCTATAGATATCAACCCCGGGTGCGGCAAGATCCACCGTGGTCGGTCCGTAATTGGAAAAAGAGGCGAGCAGGTCATTATGGTCCGTGGCGGCAACGGCTATGATGTTTTCACAATCATAACCGGATGGATAATCGGGAAATACATCAGTGTTCATCGCACTGTTCCCCGCCGCGGCAACAAACAGGTAGCCAAGGCCGCCGGCAGCGTCGATCACGTCCTTCAGGGCCTGATCATAAGGGCCACCCCCCCAACTGTTGCTGGTGATGGGAATCCCCATGGCGTTGGCATAGGCCACTGCATCAATCGCATCCGAGGTCCATCCCGATCCGCTCCAATCCAAAAACTTCAGGGCCACCAGCCCGGCCTTCCATGATACGCCGACCACGCCTATGCCGTTATTTCCTGTCGCGGCTATTGTCCCGGCGCAATGGGTGCCGTGACCATGGTCATCCCACGGATCGTTGTCGTCATTGCAGAAATCCCAGCCATACACATCGTCAACATACCCGTTGCCGTCGTCATCGATCCCGTTGCCCGGTATCTCGCCGGGATTCGTCCAGATATTATCCACAAGGTCCGGATGGGTATAGTCGATCCCCGTGTCAATAACACCGACCAGAACACGCCCTGTCCCGGTGTGCGTATCCCATGCCTCGGGTGCATCGATATCCGCATCCGGGCTCCCCCCGGTCTGCCCCTCATTGTGCATGGCATAGAGTAGGCCGAAGTAGGGGTCATCCGGTATGACGCCTGTGGCGCTGACCCTGAAGTCCGGCTGTGCATAGGCCACATTGGCGTCTTCCTTGAGCATGGCGATGGCATCGATGACGCCCTGTTCGGTTTCACTGTCTACGGACAACAGGAAAAGCCTCCTGCCGAAGTATGACCGCGCGCCGGTCCAAGGTCTTCTGGCCGTGGCCAGCTCCCGCACCGAGCCAGCTCCGATAACGGTCAATAGGTCGGCATCGGCAAATGATTCAGCGCCCTCCTTCAGCCCGACAATTATCCGCCCGGGGGCAAAATCGGCTGCATAAGTGCCTTCGTTGTAAATACGAGAGGTGTTTACACGGCTGTCAAGGGTAAAGCCCTGTTTAGAGACCATACCTAAGGGATTGCCTGTCTCCTCGACCGAGGTTACCTGGTAGGATAAAATATCCCCACCCATATTTGAAAGGATGGATTGCAGATCAGCGGGAGGGTCAAACGGCCCTACGCTAAAATGCAGGAGAGAAGGATCCAGTCGGGCATCCGGCGGCGCCACACCATTGCCACTCAGGGCAACCGTAATGGCCCGATTGACATCCGCATCGCTCTTGATCCTCAGCCTGCCTGTTACCATCCCTTCATGGACGGGGGTGAATAGTACCTCAAAACTGACACTGTCAAAGGCAGGGATAATCAAGGGGAGTTCCGCGTTATGGCTGAACTCTCTATTTTTCTTATGTGCCTTCTTTGCTCCTTTTATATCCATCTTCTTGACTCTGATGTCCTCATTGCCCGAATTCGTCAGGGTCAGGGTCACGGAGCTGCTTGTCCCTATCCAGACATTCCCGAAATCGTGACTGGCGGGTGAGACATCGAGGTGTTTTATTGCATTGACCACCATCGTGCAGGGAACGGATACGGGATTGGGCGCACCGGGTGCATTGTGGCTGATTTCCATGTTGGCACGATACGTATCCGCCAGCATATTCGTGGCATCAAGGCTCACCTCTATTGCCAGGGACATGCCTGCCGGTATTCTGCCTGATGCGAGATCCACCGACAGCCAGCTTTTTCCTCCTTCGGCGGTCCATTTGAGTGCATTTTCCCACAGCAGGTAAAAGTCCCCCACCACCGGTTCATAGTAAGGGGCTACCGGACATACGGTGACAGCCGTAATCCGACCTGCGGGCTCGTTAAACACGAGCAGGGGATCTCCGTCCGTCCACCAGGCCACAGCCGTTGCATCATCGCGCACGGTCACCGGCCCGCCACGACCATAACAAGCCAATTTGGTCAGTCCGGTGGTTAAAGGATGGGGTATGATGCTTTCCGTATCCAGCTCGGCATACGTGAAATCAGAGGCCCCCCCGTAAAGCGGGTCTATCGTGTGCAAGGCGCCCCAACCCTCTCCGTACTCCCGGTCTGTCCAATAGAAGGTCCCCAGAACCAGATTGCCGCCTGACATCACGTACTCGTACAGCCGATCGCCCACCGCGGGAGAATTGACAGGAAAATACTGGGTAAACATCAAGACCACGTCAAAGGTTTGCAGATAGTCCAAATCCGGCGCGCCATGGTCCATGTCGTACGTTGCAAAGGCGACATCCGTCATATTGGCGCCGAAATTTTCGGCAACCCAATCGTAATCGGTCACCGGTGACATGACCAGGACGTTTATGACACGATCCAGCCTTACCCCCTGGTCGCTGTTCCGCAGGTCATCGACGGTATACCGATATTCGGGCGTAGCGTGATCTTCGTATCGAAAGCCCGTCCTCGGGCCGGACGATATGGATTCCTTGGAGGGTTGAGAAGAGACCACGTTCTCCACCTTCACATTTAACCCTTCCACCGCTTCAATCGAGATATCAAATTCCAGGTCATCCCCGCCGGTGTTCGTAATCGTCAGTGTCCTGGTCACACGCTCTCCGAGGTCCAGGACCTCAGAGAACCTCTCCGGGGCAATTTCGATATCCGGAGGGAGCACACCTGTACCGGAAAGGGCGACCGTAAGCGCAGGATTGTCCTCCGCATCGCTGGTGATGGTCATGACGCCTGTTGCCGGGCCTTCGTCCACAGGGGCAAACGTCGCCTCAAGGCTGACACTGCCAAAGGGCGGTACCTCCAGGGGCAGAACCGCATCATGGCCGAACACCCCATTGTCCATCGTAATGGCACGTATCGTGGTCGAATCGTTGCCTGAATTTGCCAGGGTCAGGGTTACAGCCCCGCCTTTCCCTATCCACAGCTTTCCATAATCATGACTTGCCGGCGACACATCGAGGTGTTTTATGCCGTTCACAACCAGCGTGCATGGAACTGGTAAGGGATCGGGTTCATTGAGTGCATTATGGCTGACGTTCAGGTTGGCAGTGTAGGTGCCTGCGATCCTTTCTGTTGCATCAAAAGTCACCTCTATCGCCATGGATGAGCCTGGTGCAACAACGCCGATTTTCGGGCTGGCGGAGATCCAATCCGCGCCTTTGATGCCGAGTGAATATAGGAGCGCATTGGGCAATAAGGGATCGCCGCTGTTGTAGCCAAGATAGTAATTAAATTCCCAACACATGCCCGTGGCGATCAATGTTCCCGATCCGACCTTGTACTCCACAGTGGTCGGAATCCCTGATTCATTGACAACAATTACCCTCGCCTCAGGGGGCACATTTTCGAATGCTTCATGACTGGCGAAACTTCCGTATAATGGATCATATGCCCCCGCAACAATCGGATGGGTGGGGTCTGCAATATAATTGTATATATGTAACGCTTCATTTCTTAAGGTCTGCATTCCGCCCGGAAACGGCAAATTAGGAATCCTGTCAAAAGAAAAGGCGGCGCAGTGATATTCAATCACCCCTCCTGAGCGCAGAAAGGATTCAAACCGGCTGAAGTTATCAATGTACGCGTTATAGAAGCTAAACGTCTGCTGTGATTCAAATATGATTACATCATAGGGACTTAGATCAATGCCGTACATGTCGGAGGATCTGGCTGTGGATACCGTGGCACCCATGGCCTCCAACAGGGGGACATTGACATTTATTCCCCAGGCCAAATTATCCCTGAAGATCAATACATTGCTGTCATCATTCACTACGGATTCACTCATTGCAGTCGCATTCGTAAATGAATCATCGATGCTGTTTCTCGTGTCATCGCCGTTAGCTTGCGCCCTTATTTCTTCCCGTACGCTCTCCAATCCTTCGTATGCCGACAGGGCCATGGGCAAGTCGAGCATATCGATGTCAATGGAGAATTCCAGATCATTGCCGCCAGTGTTCGTAATTGTCAGCGTTCTGGTGACCATTTCCCCAAGATCCAAGGCTTCCGAGAGGCTCTCCGGGTCAACACCGATCACCGGAGGAAGAATACCTGTGCCTATTAAATCAACCACAAGGGAGGGGTAATCCTCCGCATCACTGTTGATCGTCAAACTGCCTATTCTTACACCCGTATCAACAGGGGCAAAGGTTACCTCGAAGCCGGCCCTGCCAAAGGGCGGTACCTCCAGGGGCAAGGATGCATCGTGGCTGAACTCTGCATTGTCGATGACAATTTCACTGACGATGGTCGTGTCATTACCTGAATTGGTCAGTGTTACGGTCAGGGTTTCACCTCCCCCTGTAAACACATCTCCAAAATCATGGCTGGTGGGTGAAACGGAGAGATGTTTTACGCCGTTGACAGTCAGTGAGCAGGGCACAGGCAAAGGATTGGGTTCATTGAGCGCATTGTGGCTGATGTTCAGGTTGGCCACATGGGTACCTGCCAGCATATCCGTGGCGTCAAAGGTCACATCGATTGCCATGGACGATCCCGGCGGGATGGTTGCGGTTTCGATATTGACGGAGACCCAGCGGGATTTTCCCATAGCCGTCCATTTCAATGCATTCTCCCACAGCAGGAAAAAATCCCCTATGACCGGATCATACTCTGGCTCTGAGGGCAACACCGTAACGGCGGTGATTCTCCCCCCGGGCTTGTTGAACGTGATCAGGGGATCGCCGTCCGTCCACCATGCCACAGCCGTTGCATCATCACGCACGGTCACCGGGCCGCCGCGGGCAAAGCAGTTGGACAACTCGGTAAGCCCTGCCGTCAAGGGATGCGGTATGATGCTCTTCGTGTCCAACTCGCCGTACATCCAATCACAACTTCCGTCATAGAGTGGATCGATGTCTTTTAGGGCACCCCAACCGAATCCAAAATCCCTGGTTTCCCAATACGTGGTCCCTATAACCAAGTTGCCGCCGGAGATCACGTATTCATACAATACATCACCCACCTTGCGTGAAACCTCGGATGCCCAGCATTGGAAGAGTAAAACGACATCAAATAATTCAAGATACTTCAGATCGGGAACATCGAAGTTTATGTCCATGGCCTCAAATGCCACATCCGTCATCTTGGAGCCGAAATTCTCGGCAACCCAATCATAATCGCAGGTGGATAGGACCAGTACATTGACCACGTCATCCGGCTTTATCTCCCGGCCACCATTTTGGACCTCACTGAATGCAGCCATATCTTCGATTGAAATCTCGAATTCCAGATTATTCTTGCCGGCATTCCTGATCGTCAGTGTCCTGGTCACGCGATCTCCGGGACCCAGGGTTTCCGAGAAACCCTCCGGGTCGATTTCGATCTCCGGTGGCAGCA
>JBLIRP010000024.1:0-44152 GCA_049472355.1 bacterium
GAGATTATGCTCCCCGTAGGGCGCCCGCCAAAACGGGGCCATCCGCTGCCCGGTTATCTCGAAGAACGCCTTCTCCGCCCGCTTGATCTGGCTTTGGACAAACTCCTTGTTGACCCAGGGAAGGGTTTCGAAGCGCATCTGCGGGGTAAGACGGGCGAAGTGGGGGTGGGTGTCGGTGTGGTTTCCGATCTCATGCCCATCCTCAACCATCATTTTCACCAGATCGGAGTGATTCCTGATGAAATCCCCGGTAAGAAAGAAGGTGCACGGCACCTCAAATTTCCTCAATGTGGCCAGGATCTCAGGGGCGCACGATGCTGAGGCGCCTCCGTCGAATGTCAGGCACACCAGGGGCCTTTCAAACCCTCCCCGGGTAATGTTCATGCCTCGCTCGGTAATAAGGCGATTGGGACCAACGTACAGTTCCACCTTGTTGGAGGGGATGACATATCCCTCCAGATCGTGGGCCAGGACCTCGATGAAATTTTTCCCTGACATGAGGGCAATCCTCGGGAAGAAAAAGGTGCCGTTCGCACAGGTCGTGGCCTCATACAGTGCGTCATTCAAATACAATGCGCATATCGACCCCTCGGGGGCCTGGCCCGAGACGCCCACCGTCCTTTGAGGGCCCGGAGGATATTCCCGTATGAGGGAGATCTTGATCCTCTCCTTGATTTCCCTGACCCGCGCCTCCTCAATCGCAGGGGACCCCGGGGGCGCGCCCCGGTCTCTTTCCATGGGCGAGTGCGACATCTGGAGGGAAAACGGATACCTCAGCCCGAGCGGCACCTCAACGGTCGCCTCGGTGACAGGCGGCAGCTCCGGCCGATTTGTAAACGGGTTGAACAGGATACCAAACATGATGGTGAGGAAAAGAGAAAGCACCGAGCCCGCGAGAAGCCCCGCAGACCATCCCTTCTTTCGATGAAAGAGCACCCGTGCCTTTCGTGCCCTGCGCAGAAGGGTGATCCGCATAACACACCAGTGGTAATGCCAGAGACATCTCCAACTGCAAAAGGTCTTGCCGCGAAATCCCAAGGACCGCCCTTCACCTATCGGTATCCAGCAATGAAGGCAATAGCGGCCGGGTTCCTTCTCAGGGTACTCACGAAAAAACATGTCTCACGATTTCATGCCCCCTTGTGGAGATTAGAGGGCTTCCTCTGAATTCTTGTCAACGCCCTTATGTGCAATGAGGCTGCTCAGCCTCTTTTCTGCCTGGTTTGCCATGTCGGTGCGTGTCGAAAGCTCCTTGATGCGCGCCTCCGCTTCGGCAATCGAGAATTGCAGGCGATCCGCCTTTTGCGTTGCCTGTTCTATAATCTTTTCCTGGGCCTTGAGGTTTTCGAGCTTCACCCCTACATCCTCCGACAAGAGGTCGATGGCCTTCAATTTCTCGTCGGACTCGTTGATGAGCTGGGCATATTTAACAATCCCCTTGGTCTTCTGGTTGAGATCATTGATGAGCCCTTTGATCTCCTTCATATCCGCCTTCATTCGTTTCAGGTTTTCGTCCTCGTCCCTCATCGCCTTGAGTTGTGCAACGGTTTCACCCTGGAGCTTTTTGAGCCCGTCCAGCTCCTTCCTCATCTTTTCGAGTGCCTTGTTCTCCTTCATACAGCTTTCCATCTGTACGTTCAAATTCGCTACCATGCCGGAAAACTGCTTCGCCTTCTGCTCTATGGAAATGATCTCCTCATGCCTTTCGGCAATCGCCCCGGTCTTTTCCTCCATCTGCCCGGCAATGATCTTCAACTCGTTCATCTTCTTATCAAAAAGGTCGATCTCGCGGGATGCCTCGCGCATCTTTTTCACCTTTTGATCCACGTCCTCGTTCATGTCGTGGAACCGGACCAGCTTCGCCTCAAGGATTTCCTCCATGGTTGTGCGTCGCTCATCGATCGTGGAAAGGGTTTGTTCGGTGAGCGCGAGGCGTCCTTCCACCGCCCTGATTTCTTCCTGCACCTTGTCGCCTATCCCGCTGAAGGATGCAACCTTCCGGTCGAACGCTTCAAGGGCCTCCGCCTGTTTTGCAAGCATGGCCTGGGTCCCGGAAAGGCCCTCCCGTATCGAATCGAGGTCATCGCGGTGTTTGAGGGCATCCTTTTCCCTCTTCCGGACCTCATCCATGACCAGCTCCAGGTGATGGACCTGCTCCGTGGCCTGCTCGATCTCCTGGCGCGTGGTGAGAAACTCCTGGGAGTAATTGCGGATCTGCACAGTCATCGCGTTAAGCCCGTCAAACTTCGCCTCCAGTTTTTCGATGAGCTGCATCTGATCGGTCAGGGAGGCGATCCTCCCCTCGATGGCCTGTGAGAGAAACTCGAGTTTCTGCATCCCCTCCTGGGCACGCTGCAGGTCCTCAGCCCTTTTTACCACCGCCTCCTCTTTCCTGTCAAGCTCCGACGACAGGTCCCGAAGGCGCCCTATCTTTTCTTCAACCTCGATGATGTGAGGCACCTGGGAGAGGAATTCATCGATCCGCCTTCCTATATCCGAGATCGTGCCCCCCAGATTGTCCATCCTGCCCTGGATGTCAAGGAGTTTTGCATCCCTCGTCACCAGCTCTTCCATCCGTTTATTGGCGCCGTCCGCAAGCATCTCGATCTTCTGAAAGCCCTCCTTTGCATCCCCTATGCGATCGGCATGCCGCTTGACCGCCTCGATCTCGTCCTTGATGCCATTCAGGGTCTCGGTGAATTGCCTGGAGCGCGCCTCCATATGGTTGAGCCCCGTGGTGAGGGAGGAAAACGCCATCTCCTTCGATTCGAGTTTATTCGCCTCGTCCTCCAGGGAATGGATCCTGTCCGCAAAGGATTCGAGGAGATCCGAATAGTGGGAGAGGGACCTGGAACGTTTGTCCAGGTCATCCGATTTCTCCTTCAACTCCTCCATCCTCGCGGTTATCCCCTGGAGATGTTCCTCTGCGCGTTCGACCCGGGACATCTTTTGATCAAGGTCCCTCAGTCGTTCCTCCACGCGGACGATGTTGCGGTCGGCCTTTTTGATCAGCTTGTTCTCTTCGGACAGCTTGTTGATCTTGGCCTCCATGTCCCAGAAAAGAACATTCAACTTCCCCGCCTCTTCATTGGCCTTTTCAACGATGATGCGTTGCTGTGAGAGGCTCTGAAGCTTCGATTTGATATATTCAGCCATGGAATTCAGGCTCTCGATCTTCTGTTTGGTGATCTCATACACATGCCGGTTTTTTTCGACGGAGGCAAAGCGCTCTTCCACCGCATCGAGATTCTTGGCAAAGCCCTTTATCCTGCCCTCAAGGTCCTCCAGGTTCTCGATGACGCCGTCACGCCGCGCGGAAAGCCGCGACACCTCCTCCGACCGTGCCTTGATCGTCGCGCCCATTTCCTCGATGCTCGCCAGGGACTTCTCGATCGTCGCTCGTTTCGCGTCAATTGACTTGAGACTCTTTTCGAGGGTCTCACTGCGCGAGAACTGCTCCTGGATGCTTCGCGTCATATCCTCGAAGGGCACATTGAGCTGCTTCACCGTGCGCGACAGTTCCTCCAGTCGATCCTTCTCCCGCATCACCACGGCAATGCGCTCCTCAAATTCCTGTGTGAACTGGCGCATACCCTCGGTCTGGGCGCGGAGTTCGTCGATTTCCCCTTTGAAATCCAGTATCTTCGCAATGTTCTCCTCAGTCATTTCAGCGGTAAACTTGAGGGTTTCAAGACGCTTTTCCACCCTGACCAAGAGCTCGCTGTTGTGAGAAAACTCCTCTGTCTGGGCCCTCATCTCCTCCAGCAGGTCCTGAAAGTGCATCTCTTCCTGTTTGGATTCATCCAGCAGGTTCTCCAGCGAAACAACATGCTGCTCAATGGCCTGGGAAAGCTCTTCCGGGGAAATCTCTTTAACCTTTACCTTTTTTGCCATGAGCTGTCTCCTTTTGCATTCATTCTGAACCTATCTCTATCCCTATCTGTTATTCGGCCATTTTACCCGCAGGAGGACGAGCGGCATTCACCGTTCAATGCATTTGCCTGTATGCAGGGGTCATTTTAAAGGCCCGAACAAAAACCGCCGAAGAAGGGGCGGATTCGTCCTTGGGCAGTCAGGCGCCATTGTACAATCCATGAGCATTGAATGGCTCATAGTAGCATAGCAATAGAGGGGACGCAAGGTGCGGGGAATCAACCAAACTTGTGCGGCGGAGCAACCAAGCTTGCCAGGCGGAGCGAAGCGGAGCACTATGCTGCCCCTCAGGCCACCAAAAGGGCCGCGACTTCACCAACCAAGCTTGCCAGGCGGAGCAACAAAACTTTGTGAGGCGGAGCGCAGCGAAGCACTATGCTGCCCCTCAGGCCACCAAAAGGGCCGCGACTTCAGCAACAAAACCTTGTGAGGTTCATCAATTATAGACCTTTTTGGCGATCTTCCTCAGGTCCGAAGGGATATCCAGACCCAGGTAGTAGGCGGTCCTCAGATTGATATACAGCTCGGGCTCGATTCGTGCGATCTCGACCTTGGATGGATTATCCACCCGTTCAAGCGTCCGTATGACATCCGCGGCCGTTCTCCCCACTCGGTAGGGGTCGAATGCCATTGAGGCAAGGGCCCCCTTCTGGGGCCCGAAGATGCCGCCTCCTATGAGAGGGATCCTTCTCTGCAGGCATAGTTCCACGATCTGCTTCAGGTGATTCTCTATGACGACATCACGTGACACGGCATAGACCGCATCCACCTGTTCGAATAATTCTAAGAGCAGTGTGTCGATGTCCGCTCCGTATCGGTCGATCGGCTGCTCGATCACGGTGAGGTGGGGTCGCAATGCGGCAAGGGCCTTTAATGAAAGGGCCTGCCTTTCACCATCGCATGACCCTTGGGTGTAGATCACGCCGATCCTTCTCATATCGGGAATGATCTTTTGATAGAGGGGAAGGACCTTTTGCCAGTCAAGCCCGCAATAGATCCCGGTGAAGTAGGCGCTCGGTTCTTCTATGTAGGTGTAGGCAACGACGGTAAGGCGGGAATCTTCACCCCTCTGGGCGAGAAATTCCTCAGCCTCGCAGGGGCCCATGATATAGACGAGATCCACGTCCCGGATAAGGGAAGGGGAGGCATATATCTTGGCGCTGTACTGCAGTCCGTTGTACACCATGCCATCCTTAATCCCCCGCAAATGGAGGTCGTACTCCTCGATCGTCTCGGTGCGAAGGATTGCAAGGACTTTTTCCTGTTTCGGAGGTTCTAAAGGGCCTTCCTGCACCATCGTCTTGATTGCCATGATCAGCACGACAAGAAGGCTCAACAGTATACCGCTTCGAATAAGAATAACCTTTAAAACCTTTTTCATTTCCATAGATGCACCTTACCTGAAAAAAGGGATTAAAGAAAAAATAAGGCCAAAATAAACGTTGAGAGAATGGTCAGCGTAATGGCCAGAATAATGGCAAATAAGGTCCTCAGGTACGGAATCCCCACGAGAATGACAATGATCACCGTGAGGGCGATCGCAATCCAACTGATGTAATTGCTGATGTCCCCGGTGTGGATCCGGGCGACCTTCTTGCATATGTTCAGAAACCACGAGCGTGAAAAATCACTCCGCTCCATCTTGATCTTTGACAGGTCCTCACTCCCGATCATACCGAAGAGCACCTTTTCCATCATGGTATCGTAGCTCTTTTCGAGGTTCGTAAACTTCTTCAGAAAGTCGGAGGTCAGGATGCTCCCGTCGGCACGGGCCACCATTCCCCAGAATATCTTGCTGAAGATCACCTTGTCCACCATCCCGTCGAACTTGCTGTCCGCGGAGGTGACCTTCCCGAAAACCCCCTTCTCCCCTATTGCCTTATCCACCGACCCGGAAAGCTTCTCATCCACATCCGAGATCCGGGTGAAAAGCCCCTTGTTGACCTTGTCCATGGACTCGGAGAAGCGTTCATCCGCATTCGATATCCGGGTGAAGAGATCCTTGGAGAGGATCGCCTTCTCCGTGGTCCGGGAAAATTTCTCATCCACCTTGCTGATGTGCTCAAACAGGCCCTTTTCCTTTAATGCCCTCTCAATGGCCTCACCGTATTTCTGGTCGAACCGTGAGATATTTTCGAATAGGGCCGCCTTGTCACCCTTGCTCTGCTCCAGGGCCGAGAGATAATCCAGTATCCTCTTGTCATCCAGGTCTCCACGGGGGGAGATGACACTCTCCATCCGCAGGGGCGGGATCCACGAATATACCATGCACTTGGCGATCACCAATTCACCTGCATATACAATGGTATTATACGCAAAGGAGCACAGCGAGAGGAACCCGCTGAACAATTGCCGGTAATATGTCTCCACCCGGTATTGCTCGGGGGTCTTGTATAAAAAGGCGCCGAATACCAGACCGGCGATGAGTATCACACCACCGATAAGGATTGCGGAGCTGCCGCCGACCAGATTATGCACAACCGCGCCGTCGGAGAGAACGGCCCGTGTGGTGGGATTGTACAGAAGAGGGATGATGGACCGGGGCGTCTCCGTTGCGTGGAGGTTATAGATGATATGGTAGGCATGGGAATGGGGATTGAATCCGAAATAGGAGAGCATGGGCCCTATGAAATACTCCAGGAGCCAATTGGGAAAAAGCCCCATGAACATGATAAAGGTGCCCAGGGTGCCCAAGGCGACCTTCATCGAGGTCGGCACAGGTGCGAGGTCCGCGTGCTCCTTGCGGCGTTTTCCCAGAAATATAAAGGAAAACAGCTTAAAATTGTAAGCAAACGTGCATCCGGCGGTCACGATGAAGATCCACTCCGCCAACCTCAGCCATTGATCGGGTTTCCCCATGATATGAAAGGAATGCTCGTATGCCTCCACAATGGCGTGGTGCAGCATGGTCTTGCTGGCGAAACCGTTGAAACCGGGGATCCCTGAAATGGCACACAGTCCCATCAGCATTACAAAGGCGGTGAGGGGCATGGAGCGCCACAATCCCCCCAGCTTCCGTATATCGGTCTCCCGGGTCCTGAAAAATACCGCCCCCACGCAGAGGAAGAGCGCCACCTTGAACACGGCATGGTTTATGATGTGATACCCGGAGCCTGCCAGGCCCATGGCGCCCTGGCTGCCCATGTAAGCGGCGCATCCGATGCCCATGATGATGTACCCCATTTGGCTCACGCTCGAATACGCGAGCAACTTCAGGCTGTGGTGAGAAATGAGGGCATTCAGGGCGCCCAGGAACATGGTCATGACGCCCAGCCAGATCAGTACGTGCCCGATGTGGGTGGTATCCAACCATAACATGGGGGAGGCCCACTTCCATAAGGTATCGCTGACCGGCATGCCCAAGGGCGAAAAGATCATATTCACGGTTCGGAAGATCCCGTAGGCCCCCACCTCGATCATGATCCCGGAGGAAAGCGCGGCAGTAAGGCAGGGCGCGCTTCCATAGGAACTCGGCATCCAGATATGCTCCAGGAATACCCCCGCCTTCCCTCCGAACCCGAGAATGAGCATCCCCGCCACCACATAGCGGGCCCAGGCGGGGCTGGAGGCAAGCGCGGCACCCAGGCTCCTTATCTCGACGGTCCCGGTCATATGGTAGAGCAGGAATATGCCGTACAGGAGAATCAGCCCGGTCGCCACCCCGAGGTAGAGATATACCTTCGATGCGGCGAGGGCCTGCTCATCCTCCCGGTGGATGACCATCAAGTAGAGGAACAGGAGGATACCCTCATAGAAGATGTACAGGGTAAAAAAGTCGCCTGCCATAAACGCCCCCAGGGTCACCGCAAGGCAGCAGCAGTTCGCCACGTTGTAGCGCTGTTGCCGCTCCTCCACCTGAAGGTATGATTTGGAAAAGACGGCGACAATACACCAGATCAGGCAGGTGAAGATCACCAGGGACATGCTGACCGGATCAATCTTGAAGGTGAGGTTGAACCCGAACTGGGGAAGGAAGGGGACTTCGGAATATATCCCCTTCATGAGCACCCCTTGTTTGACGATCCCCTTTACCACGGGATTGTAAAGCAGCAGGCTCACCGCGAACGAAATCCCGGTCAGTGCGATCAGGACGTTCCCGCCGGGACGGTCCTTCGGCAGAAATGCCAAAAGGATGCCGCCGATCAGGGGAACAAGGATGAGCCAGATCGGGATCATGGAATTGACACTGCCGCCGGGGGTTATCTCGTCGTAGGGGACCCCGCCGCCTTCATCATGGTGCGGGGCTTCATGCTGCACCTCCTGGCGAGCGGCATGTGATGCCGGGGTATGGGCACATGAAGCAAGACCCGGGGCACCCCCGATCACCAGGCATACCACCAGGATACACAACACAAGATACTTCGTTCTCATCGTGGTCACCTTACAACAATCCTCTCGAAGCATTTTGGGACGCATTGTGTGCCGATGCGCCGTTTCATTGTTTCAAAACAACATGCTGCTAATCTGCCTGGCAAGCCTCAGGGGGAAGCCGGGAAGGATCCCGAACACCAGCGTCGCCATGGCCAGGATGAAGATGGGAATCAGCATGTTCGGTTCAGGATCGAGCGTGGTCTCGGTCCCCTTCTGTGACGCCGAGGGATCCCCCCCCCTTTCAAACCAGGCCCCGTACACAATAGGGCCGTAGTATACGAGATTCATGAAGCTGCTCAGGATGAGCACGCCCACCGCCGTAATGCCCACCCACTGGGCATATGAGCCTACCTTGGCGGACTCGAGCGCACCCAGTGCCAAAAACCACTTGCTGATGAAGCCGTTAAAGGGCGGAAGCCCGATCATGGAGAGCGCGGCAAAGGAAAAGCAAAGGGTGACAATGGGCATCCGTTTCCCTATCCCCTTCAACTCGGGCAGATACCTCATCCCGGTTTGTTTGATGAAGGAGCCTGCGCACAAAAAGAGGGCGGCCTTGATGATGGCGTGGTTGAATATGTGCACCAACCCGCCCAAAAGGCCTGTGGGCGAAAGCAGGGCAACGCCCAGGATAATGTATCCGATCTGCGATACGCTCGAGTACCCGAGCAGTCTCTTGATGTCGGTCTGGTTGATGGCAGCGGCGGACCCCACAAAAATGGAGAGCAGGGCCATGGCGAGGAGCAACCCGGCGAGCGCGCTCCCCTTCATCACCGTGCTCCCCATGATACTGTAAAGGGTTCGAATGATCCCATAGGCGCCCGCCTTTATCATGACCCCGGAGGACAGGGCCACCGCGCAGGTCGGGGCCTCCGGATACGCCGAGGGCATCCAGAAGTGCAGGGGGAATATCCCCGCCTTGACCCCGAATCCTATGATATACCCGGCAAAAATCAACGGGAGGAACGGGGAGCCCTTCAATCCGAATCCCACCATGGAAAGGTCAATGGTGCCGGAAAGGGAATAGGTGAGGAGTATGGAAAGAAGCAGGATAAGGCCACCCGAGATGCCCATGAATATGTATATAAGCCCGCCCTTCAACGCCACCTTGGTCTGTTCATGGGCCATGAGCATGAAGGAGGCGACACTGAGGATCTCGAAAAAGATATAGAGACTGAACAGATCACCGGTGAAAACAACGCCGAGCATTCCCACAAGGGTCAGAAGGGAGAACGCATCGTAGCGGACCGTGGAATGCCCCCCCTTCATGAATCCGATGGCGTAGAAGCTCCCCAGCATCCAGATGACGGCGGCGATTATCCCCACAAAGAATCCCAGTCCGTCCACCCTGAGGGAAATCCCTACGGGAAGGCCGGTGGAGAGTGAATACACCAGCACCCGCCCCGACCTGATGTAAGGATACATGAATCCGACGCTTATCGCCGACGCCAGCGTCGTCAGGGCGGTAAAGCGGTCCGCCTGCCCGGGGAGGAATCGCTCCACCCACTGCACGGCAACCGCACCGATTAGTGGAAATGCCAAGGCCACGACGGGCAGTATGCTCTGATAATTCATACCTTCTTTTCTCTCTTTTTTTTAGGGGGCTGGTCAGCTTCGGCCGAATCACTATTAACGGAGCCATGCTCGGGCTCGATTTCATCCGCCATGGGTAAGGTGAAGGAAAACGTGCACCCGCCCTCCTCCCTGGTATGCACCCAGATCTTGCCGGCATGAAGCTCAACGATCTCCTTTGCAATGGGGAGCCCCAGACCGGTGCCGTCGTATTCCCGGGTTGCCGAATGGTCGACCTGATAGAACTTCTCGAAGATCCTGGCTATTTGCTCGGGCGCCACCCCGATGCCGGTGTCCGATATATCCACCCGCACATAGCCGCATCCGTCCGACCCATTAGGGGAAACATCCTGAAATACGCGGATCTGTATCTCCCCACCCTGAGGGGTGAATTTTATGGCGTTGCTGAGCAGATTGTTGAGCACCTGATTTATCTTGGGTGCATCCATGCTCACCTTGGGAAGCGTCGAAGGGATCTGCACCCGCACCTGGAGGTCCTTGCCCTGAAAGATGGGTTTCAGGGATGAAACCGTATTGCGTATCAATTGCGCAAGATCATCCGGCTTCGGTTTGATCGCGTATTGGTTCGCCTCTATCCTGGAAAGATCGAGGAGATCCGAAATCAGGTTGTTCAGGTGATCGACCCGCTCATCTGCAATGGTAAGGCATTTAAACTGCTGCTGATTGATCGGGCCCACCTTCTTATTCTTCATAAGGGAGACATATCCCTTGATGGCGGTCAGGGGGGTCTTCAACTCATGGGAGACCGTGGACAGGAAATCCGATTTGAGCTGATTCAGCCGTTCGAGTTCCTTATTCGCCGTGATGAGGATCTCATCCCTCCGCTTGAGCTCCTCCTGGGCCTCACGTATCCGGCGCTCATGTTCCAGGAGCGATCGTGACATCTGATTAAAGGTCCTTGCCAGTTGCCCTATCTCATCATGGCTTTCGATGTTGATTTTTTTGCCCCATTGTCCCTCGCCGATTTCCTTTACCATGGTGGAGAGGGAAATGATCGGATCGGTGAACTTATTGGACAGGATCAGGATCACCACCACGGTGACCAGGAAGTCCAGCATGATCAGGGTGAAGGTGAGCACCTTGGCGACCCTGACGTCCTTGACGATGGCGGTCACATTCCTGTCCGCGTCACCCCTTTGGATGGTCTGCATCTGCATCTCGATCTTGGCGAGTCCGACGTAGGATATCGCCCCGCTCATGGCGCCGATAAAAAGCACCAGCAAAAAGCCGATCATCAATTTTTGTGTAATATTCAGGTGCATACCGCCCGCATTCTATTCGAGACTGGGTTGAAGCGCAGACTTGCCCTTGCGCCTGTCCTTCCGGTAGTTGCTTCCCGCAAGCATCTTCACATGCCGCTTTAATTCCGCGGCCTTTTCCGAAACCTGCAAATGGTGATCAAAGGCGGTCTCTTCATTGGTGATGACCACCAGGGTTATGGTCATCAGCGGAAATCGCCTGGTCACCCCCCGACGATCCTCATTGATGATATATCCCCTCTTCAGGTCCTCCTCACGATAGTGCAGATGAATGAGCTGATCGAAGATACGGATGATTTCCTGACAGAGCCTGTCCACACAATCAGGGGTGGTCAGACAGACGAAATCGTCCCCGCCGATATGTCCGATGAAATCGTGGGAATTTCCATAGCGCTTGACCGCGGTCATGACGGTGTGCGCGGTAAAGGTGATGATGCGGTTTCCCGCGGCATACCCGTAATTGTCATTGTATGCCTTGAAATTATCCAGGTCTATGAACACCGCTGCAAAGGGCTCCTTCTCGTCGATCACCCGCTGAATCTCCTTCTCGATCGCGACGCTTCCGGGCAGGCGGGTGAGGGGATTGGCGGAAAGGTCGCGTCGTGTCTTTCTCAGGAGCGCCTTGATGCGTGCCTCCAGTTCCATCGGATCAAAGGGTTTGATCACATAGTCATCCGCCCCCGTGTCCAATCCGGTCAGCTTATCGGCGAGGTCCTGCTTGGCGGTCAGCATGATGATGGGCAGATGCGCGGTTATGGCGCTCTCCTTCAGACAGCGGCAGACCTCGAAGCCCGATTTCTCCGGCAGCATGACGTCCAATATGATGATATCCGGATTCTCTGTGATCACCTTTTCCAGGACCTCCGTTCCCGTTACCGCCTCGCTTATATGGTACCCAAGGGGGCTGAGACTCAGCCGTATGATGTCCCTCGTTGCCGGATCATCATCAACAATCAGGACCTTTGTTGTCTCGGTGCAATCGTTTTTCTTATTTGACTTTTTCATTCACCGCAGCTTCTCAATGCGTTTACCGAAAATATTTTTTGCTGTCCACGTTCAGCAATGCGAAGATGCTCAGTAGAATCCCGAGCAGGAATTTATAGAAAAACCGAAGGAACCCCAGACCGTTGCCCTCGTGAAACTCATGAATCACCCTCATGGCACCAGGGTCGAACCTGCCGCTGAAGGCAGGAACAAATATCTCGATAAGGTATACCGAAACGGCAAAGAGCGTCAAAAAAGCGGCCAGGGCAACAAAGGACCTCGACTGGCTGCGTTTTACCCGGTAGACAAAATAGATCAGGAGGACCACCATGATCAGGATCAGGAGCCCCCAATAGAGAAGGTATACCAGGGGAACCGTCCCTGCCTCGGCCTCATGCCCATGCCCGCCATCCCCGGCGGGTATACCGTGGACATCCTCCGATTCAGGGTGCTGGGCCCCTCCATCCACTGCATGATATGAATGGGCATCCCCCTGGCCAACCGCTGTCTCAATACGTTCCCCTTCCTGCGTGCGATGGAGATCCTGACCGTGACTGCTCTCTCCTGCAGCATGAGAACCATCGTGATGCACCTCTTCCCCGTGCAGGGGAGACGGCCCATGGTGCTCGATCCCCTGTGCGTTTTCAGCAGGGAAGGCCCCTGCGTGAGTTTCCCCCTCATGAGGCACACGGCGTTCCCCTTGCCCTGTTCCCAGGACCCTGCCGCAGGGGACCAGGCTCAGTGCCGCCATCACGGCGATAGTGAGGATGCAACGATTACCGCTCATGTTCATATGCGCCCTTTTCTTCATTACGTTCTTTATTGTTCATCATGGGAAGAAAATCTTGCTGATCTTGCGGACAAAATCGAGGGGGAGCTTCGGCGATACGCCGAAAAAGAATACCCCGACGGAAAGAAACAACATGGGGGCGAGCATGATCTTATTCGCCTCGTCCGTTTTTCCGGAATCCGACGAGGCGTCCTCCTCCGCGTCCGACTCATGTTCATGTCCCTCGGCTCCGTGCATCCACGCACCTATGACCACAGGTCCGTAGTAGACGAGGTTTAAAAGGCTGCTCAGGAGGAGGGTGAGGAGCGCGATGAACCCTATTCCCGGCCAGTAGTACCCCAGCCGCATGGCCTCCAGGGATCCCATGGCGAGAAACCATTTGCTGATGAACCCGATGAACGGGGGAAGCCCGATCATGGAGAGGGCACAGACACTGAAGCAGATGGTGGTGAACGGCATCCGCTTGCCTATGCCCTTCAAGTCCTCCAGCTCCCGCAGGCCGGTTTGATGGATAAATGCCCCGGCGCACATGAACAGGGTGCCCTTCATGAAGGCATGCGCAAAGATATGGAGCAGCCCTCCCACGATCCCGGTGGGAGACAGGAGCGTAATGCCCATGATGACGTAGCCGATCTGGGAGATGCTGGAATAGGCCAGCATCTTCTTGATCTCGGTCTGGGTTATGGCGCAGGCGGAGCCGAGGAATATGGTGATGAGCGCCAGTATCAGCAGGGGAAAGATGAGCCCCATGTGGTGATTCACAATTTCCGTATGCCCCAGGATATTGTAAATGGTCTTGAATATGCCGTAGGCCCCTGCCTTGATCATAACCCCCGAAAGAAGGGCACTGGCAGGTGATGGCGCAACGGGATGGGCGGAAGGGAGCCATATGTGCATGGGAAACATACCGGCCTTGACCCCGAACCCGATGATAAAGCTCCAGAAGATAAAGGGTACCCATTTGCTTTCCTGGATACCGATCCCGATCATGGTGAGGTCGCCGGTGCCGGCGATCTCATATGTCATGATGATTCCGAAGAGCAATACGAGCCCTCCCGCGATTCCCAGGAAGAGATATTTGAACCCGGCCTTCATCGCCTCGGGGGTCTCTTCATGAAAGACGAGTATTGCCGAGGCCACGCTCAGCAATTCAAAAAATATATAGAGCGTGAACAGGTTTCCGGTAAACACAACCCCCATCATTCCCCCCAGGGAGAGCAGGGAAAAGATGTTATACCTGCCGTGGGCATGGGATTCCTTCATGTATTCTATGGCATAGAGCGAGGAGAGGGTCCAGAGGAGTATGGAGAGCATTCCCACAAAAAAGCCGAGCATGTCGGTACGAAAGACGAAATTGAATCCGAGGCCGGTGTCAAGGCTCATATTCAGGATATTACCTGCCCGTATGGAGGGGTACATGATGATGACGATAATCATGGTCACCATGCTGACAATAAGGGTATAGTGATAGTACCGGTGCTTTTCCACGAAGGGCCGAAAAACGATCGCAACCAGAGGAAACATGACCGCAAGTAAAGGCAGGTAGCTCTCCGCTAACATTGATAATCCTCCTTAGAGCCTAATCGTCGTTTTCACGTATTTGCAATGCATTTCACCCATGCCGTGCATCCGGTGAATAATGGTTACGTTGTGATATCCTTTTCACGGGGTTTCGTGTAAAACCCCTTCATTTCCTTTTTTCTTATCCTCCGCATGGAGGGCTACTTCAACACCAGCAATGCCGCCGGCATGGCGGCCTTGTCAAACGGGAATTTAATCAATATGCCCATCAGCACGACCAGAAAGGTCAGGATGACCACCGGTATCTGCATCAGCGCAGGAGGGTCGTCCCTCTTCTGGATGTCTATCTTGGGTATCCCGAAGTACGAGATCGCGACCACCCTGAAATAGTATACGGCATTCAAGAGGCTGCTCAGGAGCAGGAAGAAGATCAAAAAGGGCAAACCCGCCTGGTAGGCGGCATTGGCCAAAACCCACTTGCTCATGAATCCGCTCAGGGGGGGGACCCCCACCATAGAGCAGGCGCCGATGGCGAAGCAGGTCATGGTCAGGGGCATCTTGTACCCGAGCTTTCCCATGTCGGCAATCTCGGTGATTCCGGTCTTGTAGATGATGATCCCGGAGACGAGAAAGAGCAGGCCCTTCACGATCGCGTGATTGATGATGTGCAGGATGGAGCCGGCAAGTCCGAAATGGGTGATCAGGCCGATGCCGAACATGATGTACCCCACCTGGGCGATGGTGGAAAAGGCCAGCATACGCTTGAGCTTTGTCTGCGCGATGGCAAAGAAGGAGCCGCCCACCATGGTGATCACCGCGATGGTCAAAAACAGCGGCCGCAAAAGCCTCCCGTAATAGCCGCTGTGAATTGCAAAGATGCCGAACAAAAAACGCACCAGTGGAAATATGCCGGTTGCCTTTATGACCAGACCCGACAAAAGGGCGCTGATGGCGGAAGGGGCAACGGGATGTGCATCGGCGAGCCATGCGTGCCCCGGGAAAAGGGCCGCCTTGACGCTGAACCCCATGATAAAAAGGCCCAAGGATGCGAAGATCAGATACCGTAAGGGATAGATGTACGATTCGGGTTCGCTGGTTACGATCTTGGCGACCTGTTTTGCTGCATACTGCATGTTGAGGGTTCCCGTCGCATTGAACAGGAGCCCTATGGCAAAGACAATGAAGATTGAACTCAGCGCCCCTACCAGGAGGTATTTGAAGGTCGCCTCCAGGGATTCCGCCTTTCCTGTGATGGATACCAGTGCATAGGAACTGATGGATGCGATTTCGAAGAATACGTAAAAATTGAATATGTCACCGGTGATGGCAATCCCCGACATGCCCCCGAGCATCAGGAGAAAGAGGGTATAATAGTAGGTGTGCCTCGATTTCGGCACCCCGTGCTCGATGTACGGTATTGAATAGATGGACGCGAGGAGGCCGATTCCATTGATCAGGATGAGCAGGATGGCCCCGAACAGGTCGGTCCTCAAGACGATACCTATGGGCTGGCCGGTATTCAGGATACGGGCACCGCGCCACCCGTATCCCACAAAGTACTCCAGATAGCCGATCGGCGATGTAAGGATCTTTATGAATATGATCGTAGACATTATTGCTGCCAAGGTTGTCGCAAGCAGATAGAGGGGCTCCCTCAGGCGTCGCGCCAGGCGTGCGATGAGCGGCATGATGACCGCCGCAAAGATAAGGCAAATGGGGACAAAGATCTGAAGCTGCGAACCTGCCTGTTCCAGGGGGATTGCCATGGGAGTGCTATCCTCTCAATCTCATAATTTTCCGGGTATCCAGCGTCCCGTAATTCTCGTAAATCTTCACCGCAAGGCTCAACGAGACCGCAGTCACACTCACACTCACCACGATGGCGGTCAGGACAAGGGCTGAGGGAATGGGATTCACCATCACCAGCTCCCCGGCCGCTGCATGGGCCGCCTCCTGCGCATTCAAGATCTCATTGGGATGCGCCCAAAATCTGGTCGCAGCCCCCAGCCGCACGTCGGCGGAGGCGACGAGAAACAAATACACGGAGGTCTCCACAATATTCATGCCGATCATCTTCTTGATCAGATTCGGCTTGACGACCAGGGCATACAGGCCGATGCAGAAGAGGATCACCGTAACGATATAATCCATCCTAGTCAGAAGTAGATTCAGAAACCCCGTCATCTGACCATCTCCTTTTCTCATGCACAGTCTTTTTGTGTTTGTAGTAAGCCGGATCGCGCCTTTCTTCCAGGAAGGCGTAAAACAATTCGATGGCCACACCCGACACGGTAATGCCCACCCCCATGTTTATCCACAGAAGCGTGCCGCCGCTGAAAAGCTCGCCCAATGCACCACCCGGTGGGAAATTGATGCTCCTGTTTGCCAGGAAATTGTATCCAGCCACTATTCCAACCATACCAACGACGATATAGATCAGGATCCCTGAGGAGGCAAGGCCCTTGATCCTGCCCTCGGGTAGCGCCCGCCGCCCCTCATCCTTGTTGAATGCCAGTCCCAGGAGGATGAAGGAGGCCCCGATAATCACCCCTCCCTGGAAGCCCCCTCCCGGAGTAAGATGCCCATGTGCCATCACGGATAATCCGAACATGAGCAGGAACGGGATCATCATCCGGGTCACGGTCTGAATCACCAAACTCGTCCTATATTCGGGCCCTTTTGTTTTGTCTCCCATCTGCATTCCTTTCCTGCGTTACCATCCGACGAAACCTCGTGACACACCGTTGTGTGCAATTCACTTCATATACGCGTCCATCTCGCGCATCTCCCTGCCATGCCCTATTCCTTGTTAATCCCAATAATGGCAAGGACGCTGATGAGGGCGGTAAAGAGGACGGTGGTCTCAAAAAGGGTATCATACCCGCGATAGTCGAAGATAACGGCGGTAATGATATCGAGGGCGCCGGTATCATACGCACCGTTGCGGTTATAGTGGAGGGCGACCGTTTCCCGCTCCTTGACGATCTCCTCGAAGGGGACCTCCGGGTGAACGAATTCCGCATAGCTGGGCTGGTGGGGATCACCCACCGGCGCCAGGGTGAGAACGGCTGCAATCATGACGATGCCGAATATGCAAAAGAGCACCACCGGGACAAAGCGCTTCATCAATCCTCCCTTCTTTTTGTCTTGCACAGGGCTGCGACAAAGAGAATACTGGATATCCCGGCGCCTACGGCCGCCTCGGTCATGGCCACATCAACGGCCCTCAGGATACTGTACGTCACTGCTATGGTGAAGCTGTATGCATTGAAGATGATGACCGTCTCGAGGAGATCCTTACTCACAATGGCTGCCAGGGCGGTGCAGATGAGAAATACAAGAATCACCAGGTGGGCCACCAGCACAAGGTCCATCGTCACACCTCCTTTTTCGATAAATGCGCCGTGTCTTTGAGCATATGAAAGGTGGTTCCCTTTGTCCAAGGTATCCTCGTCTTGTAGCAAAACCGCAGGATCGAATGCACCACAATCGGGTTTGCAAGGAGCATAAATACCAGGATAATGAGGACCTTGATGCTCTCGAGCGGGTTGATGGTCAACCAGTAGAGCCACACACCGAGGAGGGAGAGGAGAAGTCCCGGGCTGTCCCCCTTTCCGGCCGTATGCGCCCGGTTGTACGAATCGGGCATACGAATGACCCCCACGGTGGCGCATACGAAAAAGAATACCCCTCCCAGGATGAACAGACCGGCAAGGAATCGTAGGATGGTTTGTAGATATATCATCGCCTAATCACCGAGTTCCCTATGTTCGAGATACTTGACAAAGGCCAGGGTGGTGACATACACCAGCATGGCATACAGAAGGGCGATATCCAGAAAAGAGGTCTTTTGAAAGATGGCCGCAAGAAACACCAGTGCTATGGTGGACTTGCTTCCCACCACATTGATCCCGATGATTCGGTCGGCGGTGGTGGGGCCGAGGATCGCCCGGTACAGGCAGAAGAAGATGGTGATGGAAAGAACGGCGATGGCCAGCTTCAGGATAAAAAGGAATTCGATCATTGTCCCTCCGCATGAAGGCAATCCTGTATCCGTTTGACGAATCCGCCGTCCTTGAGGGTGGCTTCCACTGCATCCTGGCTTATGCAATGTACCAGGAACCGGCTCCCGTGCGGGGTCTTCTGCGCGTCGATGGTGATGGTGCCGGGTGTCAGGGTGATTGAATTTGCATTCAAGGCGATTTCTATATCCTCGGAAAGCGGGGTCTCGAATTCGACGATACCGGGAGAGATAAGAATCTTCGGCCGCATCACCCTCCGGGCCACATCTATCCCTGCAAGGAGGATATCCACGGTGAGACGGCTGATATAGCCGAGAAACCGCAGCATGATGCCGGTGTGGAAATACAGATCGATCTGCCTACCGGTCAAAATGGGATAGGGTGAAACAAAGGTCACAATAACCGCAAAAATGGTGCCCAGGATCAGGTGTCCCAGAAGATTCTTGAGGCCTAATACGGACAAGGGACTTTCGGGAAAACTGATGATGGTGAACCAAAAAATCAGAACAAACAGCAGGGTTACCAGGAATTCCTTGGCGTCTTTCCGGGAAAAGCTGGACAATATGGATCCGCTCCTTACGCAATACCCCTGTGCTATCTACGCCTTCCTAACGAGCACGGTAAGGTGCAGACCATACCGTGCATACATACGACAATGCTGTTATGTGAAGGTGTAGCTTATCACGGGATATATACTTTGTCAACGATATCGCCACAATTATATTTTTGATTAAACTAATAATTTATAATTTACTACTGCAAGGCACGCGCCGGCCTTTGCAAGCAGGGGATTGAAAAGGTTCATCTTCGCATCCGAGAGGAAGGCGCAGCATGCCAAACAATGGATGGGAAGAGAACGTATTGCATGAATATGTGGTCAAGTGAATAGTATGTTTCACGATATACTGCATTTCATATGCCCATAGGGACGCTGATTATAACATGTTGAAAATTAAGGCCATAAAATGACTTGCTGGCAGCACCCTGCACGAAAAACGTTGCAACTTGTTGCAAAATGATGAGTCACTATCAACACAATAGTCAACCAATCCGGACGAGAAAACGGCGAGGCGCGCGACCTCCCTGCCGTGCCCTCCATTGAGAATCCCTGTATGCACCCTCATGACGGTACAGGCCCCGTGCCCGTGGCAAACATTTTGCAAATATTCCACAAAAACATGCGAAAAGCGAGTGAGAAATTGGGTGATCAATGATCGGATTCGTGAATACCGGCACTTGGCGCCCATTGGGAGGGAGTTACACATATTGACTAAAGGGAAAAAAGGTATATGATAGGGGATCAAACCGGCCGGAGAGGGATGATTACACCTGGGGGGAGCGGAGGGAACCTGTTCGATTCCCTATTTCATACACGCTTATGTACGGAACATGCCATCCATAAGGAACCAGCGCCTTGCAGGGTCCTTTTGGGTGCTGCGTACAATTGACACCATCATATATAATGACACTGGACATGCAGAGAAGAAACCAAACGAGAAACGTAACGCACGGCATCAGCTTCAAGATCATCGTCTCCGTTCTGGGGCCCCTCTTTTTTATGGGAGCGGCCTTCTTGTTGATCGTCATTTTCAGCTTGAGTTACTGGCATTTCCAAACGGAAAAGGCCTCAATCAACCGCTTCATGGCCGGCTATTCCGCCGCATTGAAAAATGCATTCGATCTTTCCGATTTCGATTACATCAAACGGTCTCTCGGAGAGATAGGAGAGATGACGGAAATGCGGAACATCGGGCTTTTCGGTGCGGAGGGAAACGGCATTGCCCTTCTGTCCGGCCAGGACCAGCCATTCATTCGGGATGCAGCGGAGATTGCCGCAACATTGGAATCTCCGGGAACGGACCTGATCAGGACATTCAAATACAAGACCCGTGATGCCGGCACCGTATTCCGGAATATCACCATGCTCCCAAACCAGGGAAGCTGCCTGAAATGTCATGATGCCCGAAGGCCGATCCTCGGCTTTCTCATGGCGGATTTCTCAACGGAAAGGATAAACAGGCATTTCATTATCTATATCCTCCAGATTATTATTGCAGCCCTGGTGAGCGTGTTCGTCATTATCATCGTACTGAAGGTTGTCCTGAAGAAAATGATCAAACAGCCCCTGGAGGCAATCACCACTGGTCTCGAAGGGATATCGATCATTTCCGGAAGGATACAACAGATCGAGCACAGCGCGCAGGACGAGATCGGTGCGCTCGTGGACGCCATCAACGGCCTTGCGGAACGTCATGAGTACAACAAGCAGGTGCTGTCGACGTTCTATGATGGTGTGCACGGTCCGATCTCCCCGCTCGAGTATGAAATGAACGTTCTCGCCTCGACAAAGGTGGAGGAGGTAATTGAGAAAGATATAGAGACACTATATACTAATATGACCCTCAATGATGTCCTTGCATTTATCAAGAGGAGCGCACATACCTTTTTTCCTGTTGTCAATGAGTGGGGTGAGTTTGCAGGCGTAATCACACTGCAGGATGTGAGAAATGTTTTGATCGATCCGTCCATGAGCCACGCAACCAAGGCTCAGGACTTTTTACGTTCGGATGCGGCAGTGCTGACACCGGATCAGGACCTTAGGACCGCCATGGATCTGTTTAACACCAGGCAAGCGGTTTACCTCTCCGTGATTGACCGGGAGACACGACTCTTCCTGGGGATCGTGGCCAGGCGCAGGGTATTGGAAATCCTGAAACAGAGTATACTCAAAAATGTGGGGATTTGATTTATGATTAAGAAGATTCATATCTTCCTTGCATGGGGAACATGGGGATTAATCATTGTGTCACTCTTCTCGTTGTGGATTTTCTTTCCCCATCGAACCGGGGCAAAGGTATACAAGTATACGGATGAGAATGGGGTGACCCACTATAGCGACCGTCCGATCTATCATGACTATTACATCTACTCGGACGACGATCCGGGCTATACCGGGGTGAGCTCGGTCAACGAGCTCCTGTTGGACCGCATTATCAACCGCGTCTCACGTATCTTCGATATTGACGCAACCCTGATCAAGGCCGTCATCAAGGTGGAGTCGAATTTCAATCCCAGGGCGATTTCCCGCAAAGGGGCAAAGGGACTTATGCAATTGATGCCCAAGACCGCATATGAAATGGACGTGACGGACCCCTTTGATCCGGAAGAGAACATCTTCGGAGGGGCCAAGTATCTCAAATATCTTTTGAATAAGTTCGACAACAATATCGAGATCACCCTGGCCGCATATAACGCCGGTGAAACGGTGGTGCTCAAGTGCGGAGGTATCCCGTCCTATCGGGAGACCAAGCAGTATGTGCGCAAGGTGCTGAAGCAATATCATTCATATAAAAAGGAGAAACAGTCGGACGACGAGGTGTACTTTTTTGTTGATGGAGACAATGTCCTTCATATAACGAACACCTCCGGACCCTTTCTGCACGGTGTGTCAAATTGATGCGTTGAATGTGATTGGAAAAGGGCCTGCCGGGGTCGTGTGACGGAACGATCCCGGCAGGTGCTGCAGCAGATGAATCTCCCCAACAAACTTTCACTTATCCGAATCCTGCTCGTTCCCCTGCTGGTTGTCTTCCTCCTGGGAGGCAAGGCATTGACCAGGTGGAACGACATCATCGCCCTGGCGGTGTTTATCGTAGCCGCCATAACCGATTGGCTCGACGGGTACATCGCCCGCAACGCAAAGCAGGTCACCACCCTCGGCAAATTCCTGGACCCGGTGGCGGATAAGCTGCTCATCTGTGCCGCCTTCATCTCCCTGGTTGAAATAAACCGGGTGCCTGCCTGGATCGTGGTCATCATCGTGGGCAGGGAAATCATGGTGACCGGCATGCGCTCCATCGCCGCCGCCCAGCAGATTATCATACCGGCAAGCAAGCTGGGAAAATACAAGGTCGGCTTCGAAACCGCTGCCATTATCGTCCTGATTCTGGATCTTCCCTATAGTGTGGGCATCACAGCAGCCTGGCTCGCCATGACCATGGCGGTCGTCTCAGGGGCGGATCACCTCATCCGCTTCAGGAAGCAGATCGATCTGGAATGGTGATCCGCTTTATACTCTGGCCCATCGCCGGTTTTTTGATCGGGGGGATACCCTCGGGACTCCTCATCGGAAAATTGCTGGGGGGACCTGACGTGAGAAGAAGCGGAAGTCGCAATATCGGCGCCACCAACGTATACCGTGTTCTCGGGGCCGCACCCGCACTGCTCACCCTCACCGGCGATCTCCTCAAGGGATATGTACCACTCCTGGTCCTCGGCTCAACCACCCCGCACCCCTGGCTCATCGTGTGCACGGGGCTCGCCGCCATTGCCGGGCACGACTTTTCACCCTACCTGAGATTCAAGGGGGGAAAGGGAGTGGCAACCAGCCTGGGGGTATTTCTGTACGTGAGTCCTGTGGCAACGCTGGTGTGTGTCGGTGTCTGGGCGCTGGTGGTGGCCATTGTGCGGATCGTAAGCCTTGCCTCCATCGGGACGGCCATCGTGCTTCCGGTAGTGGTGTGGGCACTCGAATACCCGCTCCCCGTTTTTTATGCGGCCATCATTGCCTGCATCCTCCTCATCGCTCGCCATAAAGGGAATATCGAGCGCCTATGCAGGGGGCAGGAAAAAAGGCTGGGGTGCTCACGTTCAGAGGAAAAACGGCAGGCTACTTGATTTTTCCGGTTATCCCACCGTCCACCACGACCTGCTTCCCATTGCACACGAGGGGGGAGCGGCCCGAGAAGGCATTCCCCTCGCTGCTGTGAAGGTCGATCCCCTGGAGGTCCTTGATGGTGAGCGAGGATTTCGGTTCTCCCTCCATATCGGGTATGGTCACCCGATCGCCCGGCTCCCCGTCCGCACTCAGCAGCCGCACCTGGGTCCCATTGTCTGCGGCAAGGAGCATCCCCTGGCTCTCGATCCCCTTCAACCGTGCAGGCTTGAGGTTGGTGAGCACCACGATGTTCCTTCCGGGAAGCTCCTCAGGGGCATAGTGCCCCCGTATGCCTGCAACGATCTGCCTGCGCTCTGCGCCAAGATCCGCATGGATCACCAGGAGACGATCCGCATCGGGATGGGGGGCAGCATCCAGGACACGGGCGACCCGAAGATCGAGCATGCAAAAGGGATTTTGCTCGACAAGGGCGAGTGTTTCAACCCGGGTGAGGAGCTGTCGCGGCTCGCCGATGGTATGCCCTTCCAAAGACCGCCCCAGGTCCTTCCAGCAGAGGGGATCGAGCCCGAGCTGGGCCTCCAGGTCGGCACACAGCCCGGGGATGACCGGCTTCAGGCAGATGGCGAGGTCCCGCACCATCTGGACGATAAGGGAGATATCCCTCCAGGCCCGGTCCCGTTCCGTAGTGATCCGCTTCCAGGGTTCCGCTGCCTGAAAGTATTTGTTTCCGATGTCCCCGATCTCCAGGATACCCTTCACTGCATTCCGTAAATGACAGGCCTGGTAGCTTTCCCCGATGGCGGCGATTCCCTTCTCCACCTCCCCCACGATGTCCGACGGGGCAGGCGCGGTAAGGACACGGTCGAAGCGCCTGGCCAGAAAGCTCATGCTGCGATAGGCGAGATTGGCGATGTTTCCCAGAAGCTCGCTGTTGATCCGTTCCGTGAAATCGCGGACATCCAGATCGATGTCCGTGATGGAGTTGGTCAGATTAAGTGCATAGTAAAACCGAAGGAGGTCCGCGGGATATCGGTCGAGGTACTGCCGGGCGGTAACGAAGGTCCCCCGGGATTTACTCATCTTCTCGCCGTTCACGGTGAGAAATCCGTGGACGAATATGTTCTCCGGCAGGTTGAAACCGCTCCCCATGAGCATGGCAGGCCAAAACAGGAAGTGAAAATAGATGATGTCCTTTCCGATGAAATGCCGGATCCTCCCGGAGTCGCCGGTCCAGTATTTATCGAAGGAGACGCCCTTTTCCGTGCAATAGTGCTGGCAGCTCGCCATGTAGCCGATGGGGGCATCCAGCCATACATAGTAATACTTGTCCTTCTCCCCGGCGATGGTGAAGCCGAAATAGGGGGCGTCCCGAGAGATGTCCCAGTCCTTCAGGCCTGCATCGATCCAGTTCAGGATATAGTTGCGGATCTCGGTCTGGATGGTCGGGTGCGGGGCGATCCAGTCCCTGAGCCTCTCCGCATAGCTGCTCAGCCGGAAGAAATAGTGCATCGACTCCTTCCGGATCGGCGGGGACCCGCACAGGGCGCAATAGGGGTTGATCAGATCGATGGTGGCATAGGTGGCGTTGCACACCTCACAGTTGTCCCCGTATTGATCGGGCGCCCCGCACTTGGGACAGACCCCCTTGACATAGCGGTCAGGGAGAAACCGCTCGCAACGAGGACAATAGGTGAGATCCACCACCTTGGTGTAAATATCCCCGCGCTCCTTGAGCCGGCCGAAGATCAAATCGCTGAATGCCTTGTTTTCAGCGGAGTTTGTCGAATAGTACGAATCGAAGGATATGTGAAATGCCTTGAAATCGTTGAGGTGTTCATCGTAGTAGCGCGCGATCAGCTCCTCCGGGCTCACCCCGAGTTTGCGGGCATTGATCTCTATGGGCGCCCCGTGGGTGTCATCCGCGCAGCAATAGATGCAGTCCTTGCCCGCAAGCCTCAGGTAGCGACAATAGATATCCGTCTGTATATACTCCACCATATGCCCCAGGTGAATGGGGCCGTTTGCATAGGGGAGCGCGCTGGTTACCAGGATCTTCTCGTTCGTGGACATGGTTGATTTTTATAGCACACCCGAGGGGATAAGTCAAAGGGGACCGCGACCGCACCAACAAAGCTTGCCTGGCGCAGCGAAGCGGAGCACTATGCAGCCCCTCCAGCAACCGAGAGGGCCGAGACCGCACCAACAAAGCTTGCCGGCGAATCAAATCGGGGCAGTTAAATCGCCGTGGTTTGTGTTTCGAGCCCGTTTGGGGTATATTTTCCATAATTGCCTGGCACTATAGGGAAGGCGGGAACCGGGGTGAGCCTGCTGTTTTCCTTGCAGGGTCTATCGACGCAATACGTTAAAAAGCAAAAATTTGCCAACAGAATACAACACGTACAAAGGATTCACCAAAAAAGGGGTACACTATGGAACATTCGAAGGATCAAGAATACGTAACAAGGAGTGTCAAGGAAAACAATATCCGTTTCATTCACCTGTGGTTCACCGATGTACTCGGCTTTCTCAAAAGCTTCTCGATCACCGCCGAGGAACTGGATTCTGCCTTTGAAAACGGCATGGGGTTTGACGGCTCCTCCATCGAAGGATTTGCCCGTATTGAGGAAAGCGACATGATTGCACGGCCCGACCCGAACACCTTCACGGTCGTCCCCTGGCGGACCGACGAGGAGGCCGCGGTGGGCCGCATGTTCTGCGACATTTTCACCCCCGACGGGGTACCCTACGATGGGGACTCCCGATGGGCGCTCAAGAGGAACCTGAAGAAGGCCTCCGATCTCGGGTATACCTTCTATGTGGGACCGGAGCTCGAATATTTCTATTTCAGGAATGCAAAGGGCAGACCCGAGCCCCTGGATGCCGGCGGCTACTTCGACCTCACCCCCATGGACATTGCCTGCGATCTGCGGCGGAACACCATCCTGATGCTGGAGAAGATGGGCATCATGGTGGAGTACAGCCACCACGAGGTTGCACCGAGCCAGCACGAGATAGACCTCCGTTACAGCGATGCACTTACCATGGCGGACGCGGCGATGACCTACCGGCTGGTGGTCAAGGAGGTTGCAATGAAGCACGGCATCCACGCCACCTTCATGCCAAAACCGATCTTCGGTGAAAACGGCAGCGGGATGCACACCCATCAATCATTGTTCAAGGGGGAGCGCAATGCCTTTTTTGACCCCTCGGATAAATATCACCTCTCTCAAGCAGGCAAGTCTTACATAGCAGGGCTGCTCAGGCATGCCCGCGAGATAAGCGCCGTCGTGGCCCAGTGGGTCAATTCATACAAACGTCTTGTCCCGGGATACGAGGCGCCGGTGTATATCTCATGGGGACAAAAGAACCGTTCCGCCCTGGTCCGCGTGCCCCACTATCGGCCGGGAAAGGAAAAGGCCATCAGGGCGGAATTCCGTTGCCCAGACCCCGCCTGCAATCCCTATCTTGCCTTCTCGGTGATGCTCGCCGCGGGGCTCAAGGGGATCGAGCAGGGGTATGAGCTTCCGGAGCCGATAGAGGAGGATATCTTCGGCATGTCACCCGAGGTCCGGAGGAGCAAGGGCATCGACTCCCTGCCGGGGAGCCTTGCGGAGGCGATCGAGGAGACCGAGCACAGCGATCTGGTCCGGGAGACCCTGGGCGACCACATCTTTCACAAGTTCATCGACAACAAAAAGATCGAGTGGGACAGGTACCACACCCACGTCAGTCAGTACGAGCAGGAGAAGTATCTCCCGGTGCTGTAGGCGAGGGAACTGATCCCCCCCGGCAGGCGCTCACCGCTCCCCTTTGATATACGTCGGTGCCGCCTCCGGAACCTTCCCCTGTTTCACCAGGCGATAGTATGCATAGGTCAGGGGCTCCCCATCATTCAGGATCTCCAGGTCCGACACCTCCCCCAGGAACAGGGTATGGGTCCCCGCATCCAGCCTGTCGATGACCCGTGCCTCGATGAACCCCACGCAGTGTTCGGTGACGATGGGCACCCCGGTGCTTCCCCGTATGTATTCGATATCCTGAAATTTAGGGAAGTCCCTTCCCGATCTGAAACCGAAGCGGCCTATAAATTTGAGAGGCGTATGCTGTTCCAGAACGGAAACGGAAAGGTATGAGCTTTCCATGATGAATTCATGGGTAAGATTCTCCTTGTTGATGCTCACCGCTATGGTGCGCGGCTCCGATGTCACCTGGAATACGGTGTTGGCAATCTGACCGTTTATTTCCTCACCCTTGTGGGAGCTGACGATGAACATACCATAGCTGATCTTGTGTAATGCCTTAGGATTCATACACATTCCCTTTCCGCGATATGAAAGATTGAAACCTTGCCGAAGCTCACAAGCGCTCGGGCCCAGCCTCCCTCAATGCGCACAATAATGATGGCCTCGTAAAAAGTCGTCAAACCTGTCACTCCGGCGAAGTACGGAGTCCGGAGTTTGGAGTCCGGAACCATTTGAAAAAACCGGATTCCGTGTCAAGCACGAAATGAGGAAATGGGCTAAAATCGACTTTTACGATTCCATCAATAATAGTATCCCGATAACCCGCATCCATGCAAGGAGCCGGTGGTTTTGCCTATACAAGCCAATCCAAAAGGGGGACAAATGTCTCAGGGCAAAAAGCCGATAAAATGATAAGACGCGTGCACCATGCCTTGATGCACCACCGCGTGGTGTGAGTCAGCAAATTCCCAGAAAAAAAGAGGGCGACAATGTCAAAAAGATATATCTCCTGTATATTCATCCTTATGTCCCTGGTGGTCACCATCGGTATATTCTCCGCACGGGGTAATACAAGCGACTGCACATTCCCCTTTTTTCCGGCCCTCCTGAAGGCCTCATCCGAAAAACCGCTAACCCCGGCAGACTTCAAGGAACCTGTTTCCTGCAGGTCCTGTCATATGTCAACCATGAAGGAATGGGAGGGGTCGTCTCATGCCCACGCCTTTAAGGACTCCCTCTTCCACGCACTATGGAAGGCAGGGTCACGGGAGACCGGGGGGGCGATCGATGCATTCTGCGTGAGCTGCCATACGCCGATCGGTGTACTCACGAGGGATATCAAAGGCCCTGATGGAAGCCTCGCTGCATCGAAGGTGACCAGGGAGGGGATCCACTGCGACCTGTGTCATACCGTTGCGGATACGACATACCGGTGCACAAAGGCGGGATCCCCCCACAATGCCTCGTTGCTCGTGAGGCCGGGGAGCATCAAGACAGGGCCCATGGACAACGTGAAATCCACCTTCCATGAATCTACCTATTCGGAGCTCCATACCAGGTCGGAATTCTGTGGAAACTGCCACAACCTGTTCCATCATGCCTCGGGCCTCCCCCTGGTAACCACCTATGAGGAGTGGAAGGGATCCATCTATGCACAGAAGGGGATCGTATGCCAGGATTGTCACATGATGTCCGTGGATACGGCGATCCTCACCGCTGATACGCTGGAGCGGCAGAAAAGCCCCGGCAAGGCGTCAACCATCGGCCCGATACGGGAGAGCATCCATGTGCATACATTCGTCGGCGGGAATCCGGTAATGAAAGAGGGCAATACACCGGGACGCCCCGGCAGGGAAGCGGAAAAGCGGCTGCAGTCGGCGGCCCGGCTGGATGCGGAGGGGACGGTTTCCAACGGAAGGGGGACGCTCACGATCCAGGTCTTCAATGAACGCGCAGGTCACAACATACCAACAGGAATGCCCGGGCTCAGGCAGGTTTGGCTGGAGGTCACCATCCGTGACCACACAGGTGCGGTACTCCATCACTCCGGCGGTCTTGACCAGGAGGGAACGATCGACCAAGGGGCCATCAGGTTCGGCCCCGAACCCATCGATTCGAAGGGACGTATCACCTGCAAGCCATGGGCGATCAAGGGATTCAGGGCCAATACCGGTATTCCCCCACGGGGGAATATCACACGGTCGGTTGAATTTGCGGTGCCCGACGGTGTCACCTGGCCCCTTGCCGCGCAGGTGGTGCTCCGCTACCGGGGTTTTCCCCAATCCCTGATGAGTGAGCTGCTGCCGAAGGCCGGTGCAACGATCCCCGTATTCGATATGGCATCGAGGGAGATTGCAATCGACGCGTCGGCCACGTGACCCCTATACCCGCGGATCAGTCGTCCTCTTCCTCGTTCAGGTCCTCAAATACCTGTCTCCAGAAGTTCCCGATACCCGTGTAGTAGGCATCCATCCCCAGGTCAACGGTAAAGGCCCCCGGGTTATAGAAGACATTGAAGGCATTCCCTCCGCTCGACATCGGGGGAAACCCCATAAATCCCGCCTGATTTCCCCATCCCGCCTGATTGGTGAAGGCGTAGGGGAGGGGATATCCTATGGCATTGACGTCCTGCTGACCGTATCCCCTGTTGTAGGCGCCCATGGAGTTTGCATTGTAGGCGTAGGACTGGTTGTAGATATCGAAACCGGTGTTATAGGGAAGGTATACCCCCATCGCCGGCATGATCGCATAGGGATTGGCGCGGTATTGAGAGCCGGCATAGTTGAATCCGCCCCACCAGTTGTTCTGGTTTATGGCGACATTGGAGCCCCAGGATGGTATAAGGGGTCCGAAAAACGACATCGCCGGTCCGGCGAGGGCCATCACAAGGATCGCGGCCATACAGATGATATGCACGTGGTTTCCAGTGATTTTTCTCATTATGATTGCTCCTTTAACCATGATTTTGTGTGAAAATTCCTTTGGTTTTTTGTACCCCCTGCGGGCAGAGGGCTGATGAATGGTTCATCCCGCACCCATACCTCAGGTGCACCGGTTATCCTTAAAGACGAATATCCCGGGAAAATATTACTTTATGCCAGTGCACCGCATCCGCCGCCCATTTGAATATACCAGCAATTTCTGATAATTTTTATCCATGACACCATCATTTCATCCCCAACTGGTCAACGGCCCATTTCAGGACCCCGCCCTGTACATCGATTTCCTGTATCAACGGCGGGGCATGCTCTTCGATCTCGGCGATGTAACCGCGCTTTCTCCCCGTTTCATTCAGAAGATCTCCCATATGTTCATCTCCCATACCCATATCGACCACTTCATAGGACTCGACCACGTGCTCAGGCTCCTCTTGGGCCGGGATCACCGGCTCACCATCTTCGGGCCTCCCATGATCATCCGGAACGTGGCAGGTAAACTTGCTGCGTATACCTGGAACCTTGTGGAAAACTACCAGAACATGTTTGAGATCCGGGTGGTCGAGGTCCATCCGGACCATTTGGAACAGGCGATGTTTCGCTGCCGCGAGGTCTTCCGGCAGGAGGACACACCCGAAACCACCCCCTTTTCCGGCCTCCTCATGGATGAAGATGCATTCAGGATTCATGCGGTACACCTCGATCACGGCACCCCCTGCCTCGCCTTCTCGCTCGAGGAAAAATTTCACATCAATATCAAGAAGGACCGCTTGGATGATTGCGGCCTTCCCACCGGCCCCTGGCTGAGCGCATTGAAGGCCGCCCTCAGGGAGGGAAGGCCCGCGGACTACCCCCTTGCCGTAAGCAAGGGAAAAAGGCCGAACGGTCAGGAGATACACAAAACCCTCGGATGGTTTCGTGAACAGGATGTCTACAGCATTACCCGCGGCCAGAAGATCGTGTACGTGGTTGATATTGGATACACCCCGCACAATCTTTCGTTGCTGGTCCCGTTCGCACGGGATGCCGATTACCTGTTCTGCGAGGCCGCCTTTCTTGAGGAAGACAGCGGAATCGCCGCGCAAAGGCATCATCTCACGGCGTCTCAGGCTGGTTTGATCGCGCGACAGGCGGGGGCGAGAAGGCTGATCCCGTTCCATTTCTCACCGAGATATCAGGACCGCGCCTCCCTTATTTACAGCGAGGCGGAGCATGCCTTCAAGGGGAAACAATAACAGGGGGGTGAAACAGCACAACCCGGCCGAGGGATCAGCCGGGTCGGCGGCGACTGTCAGGGGATGAGGCCGCCTCCGAATGAGGATTAAGCCGTGCCCACCTTGAGGGACTTAAGGGCGCTGAAAACACGGCCCTTTACATTCTCCCAGAGAACCACAGGATCCTCGATGGATTTCTGCGGGTATGTCTTTTCGATATAGGGAACGGCGATCTTGCCTGCAAGGTCCATCAATTGATCATCCTTCATCTTGCTCAGCTCGTCGCGAAGGTACGGCGGCAGCCCCTTGATAAAGTCTATCAACTCGGGCTCAGGCGCCTTGGCCTGAGGCGCTGCAGGCGCCGGGGCCTTGCTCTCCGTGGCGGGAAGGTTTCTCCTCGCCTCCAGATCCTCTATCTTCTTGCGGATGTCCGAGACGTCCATCCTCTGGGAGGGTGGGGCTGGTTGCGGAGCCTGATCACTGGACGATGAGCTTTCAAAGGTGGCAATCACATCCTGGATCTCCTTGAGCGATTTACCCCGTTCGCGCCGGACGCTCTTTGCCGGGTCATCTTTGGCCTGGGAGGCGTCTCCCCCTTCAAGGTCCTTTACTTGGAACGTCCTGCCCCGATCCAGATTCGATGCCATGGCCTGGACCTCATCCTCCATCTGCTGTGCGCTCGATTCGGCATCCTGAGCGGCTTCCTCCTCCTCAACAGTCTCTTTCTCCCGTTTGAACATGGAGGAGACCGAACCGGCTATCTTGCCGTCAATTATTTTGACCTGATTGGTCTCTCCCGCCTTGAGACAGATCTTGCAGAGTTTGTTGATCAAACGAGGAACACCGCGCGAGTTCTCGTAAATGGACTGATACACATCATCAGCGAATATATCCGGCGAACCGCCGCATGCAGTGATGCGGTGTTGCACATATTTCTTGACCGCTTCAGGCCCTGACAGCCCCTTTATGCGGCAATAGACCCCAACCCGCTGGAAAAGGTTCTCCAGGGCCTTGGACTCCAGTTTCTTTCCCAGTTCAGGTTGACCAGCCAGCACGAATATGACCATATTCCTCTGGTCTTCCTGCAGATTGGTCAGGAGGCGGAGGTTATGGAAATTTTCCGTGCTCATCACCTGCGCCTCGTCAATGAATACGACCACGGTTTGCCCTTGATTGGAACTTTCAAAGAGGATGGTGTTGAACTCCTCCATGAGTTCATCCTTGTACCGGGTCTCACACTTCTTGTTCATCAACTGCCCGTTGATCTCCCTCAAGAACTGCACGAGTGAAAGATCCGGGTTGGTGATGAAGGCAATGCGATATTTCTCCGGATCCAGCTCATTGAGAATGACCCGCAGCCCCAGCGTCTTGCCCGTACCGATGTCTCCGACAATGACCGCCAGACAATCATTTCCTTCCTCGATGGCAAACAGCACCTCGCAGATCGCATCCTCAAGCGAATTATTCTGGTCCCAGTAAAGCGTCGGATCCGGCACATTGTCAAAAGGAGCCTTGTGCATTCCCCAATATTCGAAGTACATTAGCCATTCCCCCTTTCAGAACCCTCCGCCGTGCTTTCGGGATTCAAGATAACTCGCCACCGGCAGCCGATCTTGAGGCCTTTCAGGCTTCCTTCTTTAAGTTGGCGATAGATGGTATTTTTTGAGACCTTCAGGGCTTGGGCTGCCTCGTCAGGGGTGAGGTATCCCGACTCCTGGTCCTTATTCCTATTCGATGAACTGTTCTTTCCATCGACCGGCTGTATGGAAACAAGCATTTTTATTGGTTTTTCCACACCCGAGACAATCTCGAGGGTGAATTGCTTCTTGCCCAACTCAAGAATGCCGCCTTCTTCGTTGATCAGTGAAATCAGTGAATCCAACGTATACACGGGCATATTCTGGGCCTGGTCCTCAGGGGGATTCTCCTGCTGCGGGGAATTGTCGTGGCATGGAGAATCGTCCTGACATGGAGAATTGTCCTGGCATGAAGGCGGATAAACGGGCTCGGGCGGGGTATATCCCTGTCCCGGTGGAGGGGGTTCCGGTTGGGAAGGCTCTCTCGATTCCTGGGATAGTTGTTCCGGTCCGGGGAAAGGGAAATCCGGCCTTGGTGGAGGGTCCAATGGTCCGGGAGGCGTATATCCCTCCTGAGGCGGAAAAACCTCACCTCGGGGAGGATATCCTGCCCCCGCTGGCGGATATGTCGGGTCTGGAGGGGAGTCCGGTCTACGAGTATAATAGGTGGCCTTCTTCTTTTCCAGGCGCCGGCGTGCAATGCTTATTTTCTCCATGAGACACTCTCCTTTCCTCATTATCTTTTCATTTCTTAATCGGTATATTCAGTGCATATCTTCATACCCATAGAAATGCATTCAAACCCATAGGAAAATCCTGTTTACATAACGGAGGTATGTGTGGATCGACGAGGGCGAATCCGGTGGGTTGTGTAATGCGGTTCTTGTTACGGGAGGCTGGGGCGGAGTATCGGCGCCGGCGCCGGCAGCTCCTTGTTATCCATTATTCATGAGCCTCAGTCACAGTGGCTTAACGCCGACAAACACCTGCAGGGGGTATTCGCCTTCTCCCAGAATAAAACGATCGCAGACACCGTTCAGTCTTATCTGCTTGACGTGCAGCCCTTCATTGCTCATGAGAGAAAGCCATTCCGCTTGTGAAAAGAGGCCCAATATGTGGCGACCGGTATGCATGCTCAGTGTACCTTCCTGCCTGATCAAATGGATTCAGTCCATGCGAGCTCACCATAACTGAGCCACTTGCTTTTTTGCATTCCCGCCCTTAAGATCGTCGATCGTTTCGGATAGGCCGCTTGGCAGCCCGCAGAGCGACGTTAGGAGCGGCGAGAGTTGCCAAGTCGGACCTCATGCGATGGTATACGTATCGAATATTTTATCATTTGATTTAAATCTTTTTCCCTATATAGAATACATAGCCGTAAAACTCTTTATATTTATAATACAATTCAGCTTCATGCCGTTGGTTTTCTACGAGTTCTTCGGCAGCTTTATTGCCTGCATATTTTTTCATAAATTTTTCCTGTGCAGAAACCTGCGGAGCATAAAAATGTTCAATCCAGCAATTTTCAGGCAGCACAAAAGTGGCAATCGGAATATATCCGGCTTTTTCCATTTGTATGACCTTGTTTGAAATGATGTCTATTTCCGGATAAGCATCTTTCCAGAACTCATCGATTTCGACAGGTCGCTCTTCAGTAAACCACGATGCCTCTGAAACGGCAATGAAGGCCCCTGTCTTCAAAAACTTATGCCATTCGTTTATGCCTCGTTCAAACCCGATATTATAGATTGCTCCTTCTGACCAGATTAAGTCTAATTCTTCATTCCGAAAAGGAAGGTTGTCCATTGAACCAACAACGCCATTCACTCTATCCTGGAGATTCAATTTCTGGCTATTGACATTGAATAGATCTATAAAGATTGGAAACAGGTCGATGCCTGTAATATGCCCTGACGTATGATTAGCTATCACCATAGTCTGACCACCGGTTCCACAACCGATATCAGCAATTTTTGATTCATTTGTCAGGTTATCAATAAAGCTCAAAGCTTTAATAGTTACTTCGGGGCTCCCAGGCCCTTGTCGTTCCAAGTTCGAAAAATATCCGCAGATTAATTTAAAATCGAATTCATGAATTGATTTATTTTGATCGCTCATGATTTTTCCCTTATTTTCTCAAAAAGCTTTGTCTTTTCAGGTATCGGAAAAATTCGCAATAACGCAATCATCACCAGCCTTGCGCCTCTAAGGCCGCCCTCGCAATTTCACGGCGGCGGGCAGCAAGGTCAGGGTGCATGCCTTGTTCTCCGAAATTATTATTTCTTTTTGTCGGTATCTATGAAACCTATGGATCTCTTCTTTCCTCTTGGTTTCCGAGTATCTATCAATTTTCGAATTTCACGAACCAATTGGATCAATACCTCATCATGGTCGCTCACACGCTTCTCCAATTGATCGATTTTCCTTGATAGCTTCTCATTGTCAAAGCCATTTCACGAAGACGAACGAAGGCTCTGACGATAAAAATACTCATTTTATTAGCTTGTTCAGAGTTCAGCACATTTGCTGCCTGCAAGGCGCCATGTTCCGTGAAAACCAAAGGAGGCTTTCGTCGGCCGCCCCAGCCGGAACTTGATATCGCAATTTGCGATTTCAAGTCATCAAATTCTTCTTTTGTCAATTGAAACATGAAATCGGCCGGAAATTTATCAATGTTCCGCCGCACTTGTTCATTAAGGCGTCTTGTTTCAACACCATACAGTGCTGCAAGGTCGGAATCCAATATGGCCTTTTCTCCACGAATAACCATTATGGTACTTAATATTCGTTTTTCTGTGATAAGTTCCTTTGGACCTTCCGGCATTACTCTTCATTCCTTTTTTATCGGGGTTCGTTGGCAGTGACCCGCCTGGTGACCCGACCACCTGTACCCTATGAATAAAGGAGGTCGCAGCGGGTCACCAGGTCGGGTCAAGTGCTTATGTTGAACCATGGATTAGTTTCGAGCACTCGTTCCTCGACTCGGAACTAATCCTTTATTTGTTGGGCGACCGCAGACCAAGGTTTGATTTTCTTTAGCGATGGGCCAAGGATGCTCTCTGCAACCTCTATGTCGTGGGCAGCCTGGGCTCGTAACCAATAGCCGTTGGATAGGCCAAAAAAACGACACAACCGTAAATCGGTATCAGCTGTGATCGAACGTTTACCTGCGACAATCTCACTGATACGCTGAGCGGGAACGCCAATTTCCTTGGCCAAACGGTACTGGCTAAGACCCATGGGTATTAGAAATTCTTCCAAGAGAATTTCTCCGGGAGTAATAGGATCAAGATTGCTCATAATAAATTCTCCTCAGTGATAATCGACGATTTCCACATTTTCTGCTATCAGTCGGTTACATTTTGTAACCGACTCACTGCCTTCATTTTTCGAACAGTTTTTCAATACCTTCCAGTAGTTTCGGGCCACCTGATAATCCGGCTGCTGGATCAGAGCCTGAATAATGTCAACCACCAAAAAATACCATGTTTCTGTCTGTTCATCATAATGTCGCCGAATTTTATAGTTTTCAAAACGCCAAGCTATTTTCAGTCATTGCTATTCTCAACACCGCCAGACGGTTTTTTGCCTTTGATATCGTAGTTGATAGAATTATCTTCGTAATGCTTCAATTCTCTCTTTAATTCTTTGAGCAATTGTTTTTCCGAAGGAAGATAAAGTTGATATTTACTTGCCATAATTGTTTTGTTGTTTTCGGGAAGTGTGAATTTTACCACCGCATTGTTTTTATCTGCGCAGAGCAAAACGCCGATAGTCTGATTTTCTTCCGGCAATTTTTCCATCCGGTCAAAATAGTTTACATACATCTGCAATTGTCCCAAATCCTGATGTGTAAGTTTGGTGGTCTTGATTTCGAACAATACGAAACACCGCAATAGCCGGTTGTAAAAAACCAAATCCACGAAGAACTCATCATCTTCCAAGAGGATTCTCTTTTGTCGAGCTATAAAAGAAAAGCCGTTCCCCAGTTCCAAAAGAAATTCATGCAGGTGGACAATTATGGCGGTTTCCAGATCCTTCTCATAGTACTCCGGTTTGCGGTGCAAACCGAGAAACTCCAAAACCATTGGGTCTTTGACAATTTCCTGTGGTGCATCCGGAATTTTTTCACTGCGGGCGACCGCCAGCACCGCTTCCTTGTTGTTACTGAGTAAAAGCCGTTCATAGAGGCCGGAATTAATCTGACGTTCCAGTTGACGCTTCGTCCAAGCATTTTTTATGGATTCATTCTGGTAATACCCTCGTTTATCGGCGTTTTCGATACTCAGCAGCAGACGGTATTGGCTCCAGTTTAATTGCGAATACAGTGTGTTCGCAATTGGATACGTTCGGTAAAACTGGCGACTGATCTCTAAAATCCTTACCGAAAAGCCGCTCCCAAACTCGGGTTCCAGTTCTTTTGCCAGATTTTTAATCACCTTACATCCGCCACATTTAAGTATCTCGCATTTACCGTCTCCACAAATGTCAAAGTTTTCGTTTAAGGAGAATTTCATGGTTCCACGCTTACCATTGCAGTTATTGCAGGGAGACTGAAGACTCTTATTAGCTTTTTAACTGCCCAACGAAAAGCTAAGCCGCTTGAAGCCCGAACTGCCTACCCCGAATTACTTTGTGCCCACGGGGGTTTCAAGTCGGCTTTAGTTGTTCGGCCTGTCGATTTCTTGGCTATACTAATCAAAGACCGAAGTGCATCATTTATCGCTTCTTCGGAAGAGAACACCTTTGCCACATCAGGGCTTAAAAGTACGAGATTTGTGCCACTACGGTACGATTCAAGATACTTGCCGCAGACTCCTTTACCAAGGTCTTCACGTTTATACTCAGGACGGAGTTCATCGGATGCTTTAACCTTCCTCATAGATCACCCTTTCTTTATGTTCCATTGAGCGCGCGCTTATGATTCTTGTTCGATTTTTACGTTCCGTATGAGAGACAACAATGAGTCGTTTCTGCAGGGATTGACCAAAAGTCAGTTCCCTTTCTTCATCCATAGAATGATCAGGGTCTTGAAACGTAATTGCCAGAGGATCTCCGAAGACTGTAGACTCTTGGAATGAAATCCCGTGTTTTTTGAGGTTTGCTGTAGCCTTCTTTGGGTCCCATTCAAATCTCATAGTGACCTTCCTGTTAACTATTATACCAAAATCGGCTTGCGATTATAATTAATCATGTTGGCCGAACAATTATTAGGTTCTATGACAACCTATTTTACAATATGTTACTTGCTTAATGTATCAACAGGTCAAATAGTAGTTTCATTATTTTGGTTTATTCTTATTTGTGATGGCTGGTTCCAAAATAAATTTGATATTTCTTTAAAAATTTTCGGCCAAATAGTAATAGTCATAGATGGACTTTTGGAAAAATGCAGTCTTATTCTTTTGAAAAATAGCCCTTGTTTTTCCTCAGCAGAAATCTCATCCCATGGAATAAATAGAGGTGGATGCCCGATTCGAAATGGGAATGAAATTGAAAAATAAATTCCCTCAGTATTTGCACCAATTGTAAGACAACTATTATAGTTCATACCAATACCAACGATTGCCGATTGAAATCCCCATTTTTTACCTATAAAAGGACTAAGGGCCTTATATTTTCGTGCGAGCCAGAACCATCCAAAAAATGAAATGGTATAGCTCATAAATGCCCAAAATATCAAGAAACCAATAAAAAATTTCATGTTACTCTTGGTCTTATTATTAATTATTTCATAGTCACTAATAACGCTGGTGGTCACCTGCGCCGAACGAGCGCCAGCGAGTGAGGCGTCAGGTGCAGCACCCTTGTTAGCCGCCTTCTGCTTTCTTATTATTCAAGACTTCTCGTCGTCCCTTTTGCACAGAACGCCAAACTTTGTTCCATTCGGGACCATCACATAGACGCGTTGGTCGTGTCGAATGCACCCGTGCCAGCAATGCTTCTCGTTTGGCCCATTCTTCTGGGTGGGTTTCTGGCGTTATCTTCACAAAGCCTTCTCTTGTCTTTTCGTTATGACATTTTGCACAAAGCAACTGAAGATTATCAATGTCGTTACTGCTGCCGTTTATATGGTCAATCTGATTAGCTTCTCTGCCACATCTCTGGCACCGTCCCTGGTCACGGAAAAACACGGCTTCTCGAATTTCCTTAGACAACTGGCGCAGTCTCTCCGGATAGCCCCCGCCAAGAATGTGGGCAAGCCGAATCTGTAGGGCTTCTTGAACATCCGGCTGCACTAATCGTCCATCACGGATGCAGGCCCGGAAATACCGAACGAATTTCGCCTCATCCCTACAAAGGTCTGAGCAAAATAGCACCGCTTCGGTTATCTGCCTGTCACAGTTTGGACATGGGAAAGGGTAGCTAGTCAGCGTATCGACGGATTGTCGCTTCATATCAGCTCAATGTCTATGTTATCGCCAAAGGCGGCCAACGTCAAAATAATAACCTCACGACGGTTTATGTGGCTCTTCGCTTTTCACGGCCAGCGAAGGTAAGGTTGGGTTCATATTTATTTTGTTAGCCAGCCTGCTTATATTCGAAATTCATGATAGCCCCAACAGGGGCAGACTTGCAGGTGTGAAGCCGTCAAGGACCAGGTGCGAAATGTACCCCGCAGCCAGACCAACAAGCAGACCGACAAGGATTGAAGCAAAGACCTCAACACCGAGCAACATCAACCGTTCACCGGGTGTCTTGTTTGGATCTCCGCGATGTTCTGTTGCTTGAATGGCTATACGCCGCCAGTATGATTCCCATTTGGTGATTGCGTCCACGGCCAACTTGAAAATGCTTGTACCGGTCGCCACCGAGTGCGCGATCTTTCGATGGCGAGGTGAAAGTGCTGGCTCGAGGATGTCTGGCCACATGGCGCTGATGGATGCGCCGACTCCGCCTCCGACAATAACGCATAGGTTAAACTCACCGTGCTTGTCATTGGTTCTCGCTGCAGCCGCCAATGCGCCAATGGCAACAGCGACTGGAAAGTGAGTCTTTCGACTTGGCATTGCCTCTCCCTTCGTCTGGCTAACGTTATGATGAGGGGCTTGGTGGAGCGCCAGCGGAACCAAGTCCCTCTCCATCAATTCGTTCGGATTCCTCAATATCCTTCCATGCCCTGTAATCCTTGCCACACATTCAAGAGGGGCCTCCAGGGAATTCCAATTTGCAGGAACGACACACATATGTTGTAACCTTCTCATAAGCAGCACAATGACCAAGTAGGAGAAACAAAAAACCGATGATTGGGCCAATGATTGTTGGGAAAGTGAAGATGATAAGCAATACGCCAATCAATTCGAAAAGACACGATCCCGCACCGGTCGCTCTTTTGCGTTTGGTTATGCTTGTCAGCTTGTTTCCACACCTTGGGCAATTCATGTTTCTTATCATCCGAACGACCAGGCCCTGCCTTGCGAGCAATTAAACAGGAGTGTAAATGGAAGGCGGATAGGAACCCATTAGCCAGAGGTACGGGAACTGCCGTTGGATTCATGTTGCAATGATGAGAGGCGCCTGCCCCAAATATCCATACGGTCTTTGGAGAATCTGCCAGAACTCTGACACGATCTCTTGAAGAAATGTATAAAATTTAACTGGTCATTGTCCGTGTATTACATTTTTTCATGTTTGTTGACTTATATTGCTATAATATATATTAAAATATGGAAAATCAAGAAAAAATAAACCAGGGTTCCGCAGTAAGAGACGCCGGCAGAGGCCGCCCACCGTGCTCACTCAGGTAGAGGTATAATGGAGAACATACTCTTTTTTGACCTGGAGATATCGGAAACCAGGAAAACGATAAAGGAAATCGGTGCCGTATACAGGGGGGATGATTTTCGAAGCCCGTCATTTCAGAAATTCAGGGATTTTTCCCATGATGCCCGTTTCATATGCGGTCACAATATCTTTGCCCATGACCTGCACTATCTGAACAAGGCATACATGGAAATGGATCTGTTCAAAAAAGACATTATTGACACACTGTTTTTTTCGGCCCTTCTTTTCCCTGAAAGGCCATACCATCATTTGGTCAAGGACTATAGGCTGGTAACGGAATTCGTTAATGATCCCGTGGCCGATGCCAAGATTGCATCGAGGCTCCTCGGAGATCTGGTAAAGAGATTCCGTGAATTGCCCCGTGATCTTAAGGTTGTGTATTACAATCTGCTCGACGGCCAAAGGGAATTCAAGGGCTTCTTTAAGCTATTCAAGCAGGCGGACCTGCCCGGAAGGATGAAGCCGGACAGCTTGGCCGGATTCATTGTAGAAAACTTCAAAAAAAGTCTCTGCATACATTCAGATATAGCAGCCTTAATAACACGAGAGCCGGTTGAGTTTTGTTATGCCATGGCCCTGATAAACACCATTGATGAACGCTCAGTGACCCCTCCCTGGCTGCTCTATCGTTTCCCGAAGATAAACGAGGTGCTCTACAAGCTAAGGCTCATACGTTGTGATATGGAGGGATGTCTCTATTGCAATGAGTTTCTCTCCCCTCTCAACGCCTTAAAAGGCCTTTTTGGTTTTTTTGAATTCAGGAGTTTCGATGGCGATGCAGGCCGGCCCCTGCAGGAACTGGTTGTTGAGGCCGCATTGGCTAAAGAGTCCCTGCTTGCGGTTTTTCCTACAGGCGGCGGAAAATCCCTGGCATTTCAGTTACCGGCGCTGATGATGGGAAGGGCGGACCGTTCGCTCACGGTGGTTATTTCGCCCCTCCAGTCCCTGATGAAGGACCAGGTGGATGTCCTGGAGAAAAGGTATGATATCGTGGATGCGGTGGCGATTAGCGGGCTGCTTTCCCCTCTGGAGAGGAGTCAGGCAATTGAACGGGTACGCGAGGGAGGGGCGGGTATATTGTATATCTCCCCGGAGTCCTTGCGCTCCAATACAATATTAAACCTCTTAAAGGGACGTTCCATAAACCGCTTTGTCATAGATGAGGCACACTGTTTTTCTTCCTGGGGACAGGACTTCAGGGTGGATTATCTCTATATTGCCGATTTCATAGCAGAACTCCAAAGGGAGAAGGGGCTTTCTCAACCAATTCCGGTTTCGTGCTTTACAGCTACGGCAAAACCCGCTGTGATCAATGATATCCTCACCTATTTTAAGAAGAAGCTGGGTTTGGACCTCCGCCTTTTTAAGACCGATTCAAAGAGGAAAAATCTCCACTATCATGTTTATGAGGTGCATGACAAGCGATCAAAATACGATACGTTGAAGGCATTGCTCCAGGCAGAGGAGGGCTTTGTCATTATTTACGTTTCCCGTGTTAAAACAGCAGAAGCCCTTGCGGAATCCCTGTCAAGGGATGGCTTCAACGCATTGCCGTATCATGGCAAGATGCCCCGTGACAAGAAGATTGAAACACAGTCAAGGTTTATGGAGGGAGGGGTCCGCATCATTGTCGCTACCTCGGCGTTCGGTATGGGCGTGGATAAGGATAATGTGTCAATGGTGATCCATTATGATATCTCTGATTCCCTCGAGAATTATATACAGGAGTCAGGGCGCGCGGGCAGAAGGTCTGACATGGATGCAGGGTGTTATATACTCTATGACAAGAATGACCTGAATAGGCATTTTGAGCTGCTCAATCTCGGCAAGATGAATCATAAACAGATTGCCCAAATCTGGCGGGCGATCAAAGACTTCAAACGCTTGCGCTTCAATAAATCCTCCCTGGAGATTGCCAAGGCCGCCGGTTGGGACATCGAACTGGCTGAGCTGGAAACCAGGGTGAAGCTGGCAATCGCCGCCTTGGAGGATTGCGGATATGTGAGGCGGGGACAGGATTCGCCTAAGGTTTTTGCAACCGGGATAAGGGTAAGGAATGTGCAGGAAGCCAATGAGAAAATCAGGCTGAATGCATCCAGATTCAGTGAGGAAGAGATGGGCCATGCGATCCGGATCTTTCAATTCCTCATATCGCGGGAAGAGGCCAGGGTGGATTATATGGCTGATGTCCTGGGCATAGAAAGGGATACCGTTGCCAGGATACTCAATATATTCAAAGAGATTGAATTGATAGGCGACACAAGGGACATGACCGCATTTATCGATATTTCGCAGGGAAAGGGTAATGCCCTTCATGTGTTGGGGAATTACGCGGAGTTAGAGAAAAGAATGGCCTCTTTGCTTTATCCTGATGAAGAACACAAAATGCGGAAGGTATATCTAAAAGAGATCAATGAGCACATGGTGAAGGAGGGCATCTCCGATTGCTCGATAAGCATGATACGGGACATCCTTCGATACTGGGAACTGAGGCATTATATAAAAAAGAAACGTATAGAGGCGCACACATGGCTGTATGAAATAACGTTCAGGTGTGATCGTGACAAATTTGTCAAAGAGATGCACCAGCGCCTCGATTTAACCGCTCAGGTAATGAACATCGTATTCAAGTATGCCCGATCAGCGGCAGGGCGGGAAGAACAAGAGAGGAAAAGTGTCCCTTTTGAATTCTCGATGACTGGATTAAAAAAGGACACGGAATGCTCCGGCCTGTTTACTAAAAAGCTGCCAATAGGGGATTACGAAGATGTCCTCCTCTATTTAAACACCATAGGCGCCCTTAAGCTGGAAAGGGGGCTGCTCATCTGTTACAGACCTATGACGATAGAAAGGGTGGAGAAGAACAGCCGCAGGCACTATTCAAAACAGGAATACAAGAAGCTGGAGGATTTTTACCGGAACAAGGTGGAACAGATCCATATAGTCGGTGAATACGCCAAAATGAAGCTGAAGGATCATGAGGGGGCGATCCGTTTTATCGATGATTATTTCTCCATGCCCTATTCCGATTTTATAAAGAAATACTTCCCAGGGCGCAAGGGTGAAATCCGGCATCCCATTACCGAGGAAAGATTCAAAATGCTTTTCAGCGCCCTTTCCCTGGAGCAGATGCAAATCATCAAGGATAACTCCCACAAAAGGATCTTGGTGGCGGCAGGACCGGGCAGCGGAAAGACCCGTGTATTGGTCCATAAGGTTGCCTCCCTGTTGCTGCTGGAGGATGTCAAACCCGAACAATTTTTGATGCTGACATTTTCCCGCCCCGCTGCCATGGAATTTAAAGAAAGGTTATACAAACTGATAGAAAACACGGCATATTATATAGATATCGCCACATACCACTCCTATGCCTTTAACCTTTTGGGAAGGATAGGCAGTCTGGAGGAATCCCGGAGCGTTATACAGCGCGCCACCGAGACCATTGATAAGAAAGAGGTTTCCCTTGAACGTCTGATTAACAAAAGTGTCATTGTCGTGGATGAATATCAGGATATCAGCTCCGAGGAATATGCCTTTTTGAACGCCATCATAGCCGCGGCTCAAGAATTGAGGGTGGTGGTGGTTGGCGATGATGACCAGAATATATATGAATTCCGAGGCTCATCAGTCAAGTACATGAGGTCGTTTATCAAGGACCAGGATGCGGTGATGTATTTCCTTGGCAGGAATTACCGCTCCCGTAAAAACCTTGTCGATTTTGCAAACCTTTTTCTCAATTTCCTTCCGGA
>JBLIRP010000025.1:0-42813 GCA_049472355.1 bacterium
GGGACGGTAGCTCGCATAGGTGATCATGATCCCGAAGGCCAGGGAGAGGGAGAAAAACATCTGCCCGTAGGCGGCGATCCATACCTTCCAGCTTGCCAGCTTCTCCCAGTCGGGCTTCAGGTACCAGGCAACCCCCGAAAGGGCGCCCTCGAGGGTGAGGGACCAGAATACCAGTATGGCGGTCAGGATAAAGAGCGCGGGCATGAAGATCGTGCATGCCTTTTCGATACCCCGGTCGATGTCCTTATAGCAGATATACCAGCATATGCCCCAGACAAAGAGGGTGGAAAGCAGGATGGAGAGGCTCGGCAGCCCGACCTCCCACACATCCGAGGAAAGCCCGAGGAAGTGGTTCAGGAAGAATCCCTGGGTATCCTGCCCCCACTTGAGGGTGACGCTGAAGATGGTATAGTTGACGCACCACCCGATGACCACGGAGTAATAGAGCAGGATGCCGAACATGGCGAACAGCGGCATCCACCACCCCAGCCACTCCCACCTGCGACCGATCCTCGCAAAGCTCAGGTTGGAGGAGCCGTGTATCTTGTGGCCGAGGCCGTATTCCAGGATCAGCAAGGGGATGCCCGCGGTCACCAGGGCAACCAGGTACGGGATGAGAAAGGCGCCCCCGCCGTTTTCATAGGCCACGTAACTGAATCGCCATATATTCCCGAGTCCGACTGCGGAGCCGATGGCGGCGAGCAGAAAACCCATGTTTGATTTCCACCTGGAACGTTCCATTGAAGCCTCCTTCGAGAAGATTCTGGTTAGGGATCAAGGCGTTCAACGCAGGTACGGGACCGAGTATAAACAAGAATTACCTGCCGGTCAAGAAAAAGGGCCCTTGATGTCAAGCCCTTGATATCAAGCCCCTGGCGGGAATCCCAATGCCGGCGTTGCATCACTGCGGGCAGGCATGTTTATAGAGCGATAGAGGGGGGCCTTGACGCCCGTGACGGATGTGCTATCCTCTGTGTATGGGAGCCGCGATGAATCCCGCCGAAGGGGAACGACGTTTCCGGATCGCCACCTCCGGCTGGTATTACCGGCACTGGGAAGGGCGCTTCTACCCGGAGGGGCTGCCGAGCGGGGAGTGGCTTGCATACTACACGAAGCACTTCAGTACGGTGGAGGTGAATGCGAGTTTCTACCGCCTGCGCTTCAAGGGCTTGATCATCCATTATCCGCCATTGAGAATTGTTGTGAAGGGAAGACCGTGAACAAGGGATTGATCGTTACCTATTGTATCACCTGCCGGGCGAAGGAGGCACGGGACCAGGCGGAGGCACTGGCGCTCGAACAGAGCGTGGAGCTGCCGCGCACCGCGGTCACAGACCCGGAGGTGGCGCAATCGAGCATCCCCGATATCCTGGAGCTTACCCCCATCTCCCGCCTTCCCAACGGGCTCACCAGGCACAGGCTTCGCCTTGCCTTTTCGCCCTCCCTGGTGGGAGGGGATATACCGCAATTCTTCAACCTGCTGTTCGGGAATATCTCGTTAAAAAAGGGGGTGCGTGTCGAGGACATCGACATGCCCATTGAGATCGCCGGGCTCTTTCCGGGGCCTGCCCATGGCATGGAAGGGGTTCGGAAGGCATGTCAGCGGCCTTCGGGTGCGCTGCTATGTTCTGTGCTCAAGCCCGCGGGTTCTTCAACGGAGGCGTTCGCCGGGATGGCGGAGGCGTTCGCCAGGGCCGGTGTCCCGTTTATCAAGGATGACCACGGCCTTGCGGATCAGCCCTCAAGCCCCTTTGCAGAACGGGTCGCCTCCGTCCATGCGGCAATCAAGAGGGCCGGGGGAAGGAGCGTGTACCTTCCCAACATCACCGGTCCGCACGAGGAACTGCCGGAAAGGATCGCCATGGCCCTCAACGAGGGGGTGAAGGGATTCCTGGTCTGCCCCTTCCTGATAGGCCTGGACACCTTTCGTTATGTAAGGCAGCGGTATCCGGTGCTCTGGATGGCACAGCCGGCATTTTCAGGTGCATTCTTTGCCGACCCGCTCCACGGGTTCAGACCGGGGCTCCTCCTGGGAACCATCCTGCGGCTGTTGGGTGCGGATATGGTGGTGTATCCCGACGCAGGGGGTCGATTCACCTTGACGCCGGATGAGTGCAGGGACATCGCCTCCTGCCTGCGGGAAGGGTATCAGGGAACGTACCGGCAATCCATGCCGGTTCCAGCCGGCGGTATAACACTCTCACGGGTTGACAGGGTGCGCAGGTTTTACGGCGACGATGTCATGCTCCTCATCGGAGGGGATATCTATCTTCATGAATCGGGGTTGGAGAGGGCATCCCGCGAACTCGTGGAGATTCTCTCAACCCCCCCCGGGCCGGCACCGGGTACAAACGGTGCAAGCATGACCCGGGAAGACATACATTCCCGCCCAACGTGTTCCCTGCCGGAAGGGGTGACGAGACAGGCAAGGGCCGGGGAATGGGAAGGCATAGAGAAGTCTCCATACAAGGCCGAAGGGGGGAGGTTCCAGGGAATCACCAGGACGGAGTTATACGAGCCGGAATCCGGGGAGGCCGGGTTCGACGTGCGCTATTTCGAGATCGAGCCGGGAGGGTTTTCCAGTCTCGAGAGGCATGAGCACATCCACCTGGTGATCGGCGCCAGGGGGCGGGGTGAGGTACGGATAGCCGACAGGTGGCATACGATTTTCCCCCATGATATTGCCCGCATTCCCAGGGACTCTCCCCATCAGCTCCGCAACCGGGGCGCATCCATATTCGGTTTTTACTGCATCGTGGATCACGTGCGGGACAGGCCGGAACCCTTACAGGAGGGTGATGATCCCCCGTAAAGGGCCATACGTGTCCGGAGGCTCCACCACATGCCACCTTGTTTGAGCATTGGCCATGCCCTCGCGGGCACCCTCCAAGGTGAATAGGGAGTCACCTCCCTGTCCGCCTTGTTTGGGCATCAGCCGGGATCTCGCGGGCACTTGTCAGGACGATTACCGGCTCGCCGACCCGTCCACCCCGTTCATGCACCAATGGATTGAACGCGCCGTATCGGCGACTCTTCGAATCGGGGGAAACTCGATCGGAGGGAGCCTGGTACACGCAGGATGCGCCGACTCCCTCTCGATGTACCGGGAATGCTGCCTGGTTCAAAAATAGTAGTGGATTCCCGCACTCATAAAGCTGTCCGCCATCGTTCCCACGGCATCAAATTCGTCGTAATCAAGAAAGACCAATCCCAACTCCGTGGAGAACCCAAGGTTCGGCAATCCGCTGAAGAAATATTCCACGCCGAGGATCCCGCTCAATGAAAAGGCGGTATCACTGTCACCGGTGTCAGGATCAATGCTTGCGATCCCAATGCCCCCCCCGGCATAGACATTCATGTTCTGCTCCTCCTTGATGTTGAAAAGGACCTTGCCGCCGAAATTGATGATATCGACTGGGTCGCTCATGGCAAAGCCGAACATTCCCTGGAGGCAAAGCTTTGGGCGCGGAGCATATTTGACCGATATGGAATCGACATCGAACTCCCCTATACTCAACTGGGAATTGAATCCTACACCAAGGCGCCGCTGCAGATCCTTGGCAACGGCATTGCCGGTACACACCACCATAAATGATACAAGCAGGATAATAATAGCTGTCTTTTTCATTGCGCTTGCCCCTTTGGACACCTCAGCACTCATCCCCTATCCATAAAAACCTCTGATCTCCGGACTTCGATGCAGCAGGGTATTATGGCGGCAGGCACGGTGCGGAGGTCGTTGCTTAAAATAATGGTTGGTCGTCCTAAACCATCAGCGGTTTCATACACCCCTCGTTTTCTCCACTCTCACCCCCTTTCATAGTTAATTATCGGTCATGAAGGGCAATTCAGCCCCCGATTGTCCCTCAGTGGCAGGATATGGAGGCGCTCTGCCTGCGATCCACTATGAACCGAAGGCAGGTGTTTCCGGACAAATAATGTCACCTGGAGACAAAATGTGTCAGGTTCCGGCGAGTGATTCGGGGGAAAAAAATCAGAAAACTACAAAAAATACATGGCGTTATAAAATAGGGTCTAACTGGCACATAACTTGCTTTTTTAAGACCGTTTCATACTGCCGAAAAGGCCGGTCAGACAGGTCATTGGGAAACGAGAAGGAAATTCGATACAACGTGTCGCGTCAGAGGGAGATATCATCGGGATAAAGGGATAAAGGGATAAAGGTTATCCGGATCAAACGGTCCATGGTTAGAGAGACGCCCATAATCCTTAAAGAACAAGGAGGCGGCCATGAAGACCATGAAACGGTGGGCCATCCCGGCGATCCTTCTGATGGTGATATGTGTCCTTCCCTCCATGCCGGCGGAGGTCAACGCCCTTCAGCTTGAGGTCGGCCCCGGCAGGCTCTATTCCACCATTTCAGATGCGATCTCCATTGCGGTCGATGGAGACGTGATCACCGTGTACAACGGGATTTACTCCGAGAATATATTCATCGAAAAGGGGCTGGTCATCCAATCGGCGGGTGAGATGGCATCACCCGTTATCATGCCGAAGGACCCTGAGCTGCCCGTTTTCACCATTCTTGGCAGTTCGGTGCATATAACCGGGCTCACGGTGCAGGGATCGTCATCGAGCGGTATCCTGCTGAGCTGCGCCAACAATTGTACGATCGCCAACAACAAGGTGGTGAACAACCTCTACGGCATCACCCTTGAAAACTATGCGGCAGGCAATGAGATCATGCACAACGAGATACAGAATAACTACCTGGAGGGGATCAATGTATGGTCGCACGCACGCAACAATACCATTTCTCACAATAGCGTGCTGAGAAACAACCGGGGGGTATACCTGTGGGATGTGGGGAATAATGAGATTTTCAACAACGAGATCATCAACAGCAGGACATTCGGTATCACCCTGGCCGATGCCCGGAGAAACATCATTTCCCACAATACGATCTCCAATATCAACAGCGCCTACTGTATCGAAATGACCGGGGCCTGCGGCAACACACTTTACAGCAACACCATTTCAAACAGGCGATTCGGTCTCAGGATGGATGAGGCCTCGAATGATAACCGCATCTACCTGAACCATTTCATGAACACCACGGTGAGCTCCGGCGAGTCTCACAACACCTGGCATTCAATCGGCAGGGTATCCTATGTGTTTAGTTGGACCATGTATAAAGGCTACCTGGGGAATTACTGGGGCATCTATACCGTTAGTGACAAGGATGGTGACGGCATCGGAGATGAGCCCCACCGGCCGGATCCCTTGAACGAGATGGAATTTGACGATGCCCCCCTCTCCAGTCCCCTCGAATGCTATGTATTCATGCAGTCGGTGGAACCGGACAGCGGTCTCGACGCAAGGCGCACCGTATCACCCGACCGGTAATCCCTCCGCAAACGCTTCCGGGGTGACCCATGCCAGGTGAACAATGCCCGGCACATAGAATGGCAGGAATATCCGGGCACCTTCACGCATGGGGCAGGATCAGCGTTGAAGCAGTCGCCCGGCATTCCCGGACAGGATATCCTCCTTCGCCTTTTCAGGGATGGGGAGTGCCGCTATCTTTTTCACCTCCTCATCCTGCCGCTTCCAGGGGGAGTCCGTTGCAAAGAGGATCCTGTCGAAGCCGTGTTCCCTCATGATCCTCACCAGCCATGCCTGTTCCATGTGATCGATCACATAGGAGGTGTCAAGGAACACCCTTTTCCCCACCAGGTATTGCTCAACCTCGTCCCAGCAATCATAGCCGCCCAGGTGAGCGGCGACGATGGTCATCGCCGGGAAGATATCGAGAACCCGGGCGATCCGCTGCGGGGTGCCATACATCGGGGGATAGAGGCCGATGTCCACGCCCGCATGGAAGAGGGCGATCATATCGTGCCTGATAAGGGCCTCATAGAGCGGGAAAACAGCCTCCTCATCCGGGTGGAAGCGTTGATAGTCGGGGTGAAGCTTCACCCCCCGGATGCCCAGCCCCTTGATCCTCCCGAGTTCCTCGTCGATCCCCTCGAACTGCGGGTGCAGGCTCCCGAAGGAGACGATCCGCTCGTCCTGTATGCCCAGCGCCCAATTGTTGATGGAGACAACCTGGGAGGGTGTGGTGGCGATAGGCTGATTGACCGATACCGCAATCCCTGCCGCATCCATGGATCGCTTCAAATCGGCAACGGTGCCGTTCAAAAATGGCTTCACCCCCGCCTTCTCGGAGAGGAAGGCCATGGTCTTTTCCGCAATGGCGTCGGGAAACACATGGATATGCATATCGATGATCTTCAACGGCCGTACTCTCCCTTCAGCACATACGAGAACCTGGTGAGAATCCAGAGGACCTCGCTGAAAAACCGTTTAAGGGGCAGGGGTGTGGTGACGTATTCCACCCTCCCCGCCTTGATCGCCTCGATGACGCCGTCAACGGACCGCTCCCTGGCATATATGTACGAATAGGTGCTTGCGAAATCCTCCATCCGGTGGGCATCGGAGCACCCCACCATGGGGATGGAGAATCTCTTCGCCACCCGGACGGCGGTGCGATTCGGATTGAAAAAGCGGGTATAGAAGTGACAGTACTCGATGGCATCAAAACAGTCGATGTTCCGCACGAGCCTCCTGCCGAGGCATACCTGCCCCTTGTAAAAGGGATGGGGGGCGATCACCAGGCACTGTGGAAATAACCTCCGGTAATGCCTGAGGGCACGGAGACCTTCGATTGCCTCCGCATGGGGGCAGTTGTATAAAAGCACATGCCGCCTGTCAAATGATCGTTCGATTCCCAGGACCAGGACAACGCCCTGTTCCTTTGCATGGGACCACACTGCGGGATCATGGTAGAGGAAGTCGTGATAGGTGAGGGAGAGGACATCGAATCCCATCGATGCCGCCCGATCGATGAAGTCCGCCGGGGACATGTTCTGGGAGGTGACACGGTCCTTCCACCGATCCCCCACGATGTGCGTGTGCAGGTCGCATTTGAGCTTGATGAATGATTCGTGCCCGCGATCGGATGGGACCTGTGTACGATATTCCGATTCCACCGTACGTTACTGGGGGGTCGTTTTTTTGGGTTTTGCCGCCAGATCGGTGCGCAGATGGAGATCCCTCAACTGCTCCGGTTCCGGTTCGGAGGGTGCGCCCGTCATGAGGCATACCGCCTTCTGAGTCTTGGGGAATGCGATCACCTCCCGGATCGAGCCTGCGCCCGCCATGATGGCGAGCATCCTGTCCAGGCCCAGGGCAATCCCGCCATGGGGAGGGGCGCCGTATTCGAGGGCCTCCACGAGAAAACCGAATTTTTCCTCGATCTCCTCATGCTTCATGGAAAGGCGCGCAAACATACGGCGCTGGAGGTCGGAGCGATGGATCCTGATGCTCCCGCCACCGATCTCCTGGCCGTTCAGCACGATATCATAGGACTGGGCCCGCACCCGGTCCGGCTCCGACTCGAGAAGATCCACGTCCTCCTCCATCGGTGAGGTGAACGGATGGTGCATGGCTGCATACCGTCCTATTTCCTCGTTGAATTCGAGGAGCGGAAAATCATGCACCCACACGAATGAAAAGACATCAGCAGGGATAAGGTCCAGACGATCCGCAAGGTACAGACGCAATCTACCCAGGGACTCGGCGACCACCTTGGGCCGGTCCGCCACAAACAGCAGCACGTCCCCCTCCTGTGCCGCCATCCGGTCGAGTATACCCTGCAACTGCGCCTGGGTAAAAAATTTGATTATGGGCGACTGCATGCCATCCTTGCTGATCTTTATCCAGGCAAGCCCCCGGGCACCAAACGGCGCGATCTTTTCCGCCAGGTTGTCCAACTCGGTCCTGCTCATCCTGGCAGCCCCCTTCGCATTGATCCCCTTCACCTGCCCGCCCTTTTCCACTGCCTGCCGGAACACCTTGAAGTCCGACTCCCCGGCCACATCGGACAGGTCGACAAGCTCCAGCCCGAACCGGGTATCGGGTGCATCCAGGCCGAACCGGGCGATCGCCTCCTGGTAGGTGAGCCGGGGAAACGGTGCATCGAAGCGAATCCCCTTTTCCTTTGAAAAGAGCAGCTTTATGAGATGTTCGGTCACCGACATGATGTCCTCCCTGCCGACAAAGGACATCTCCATATCGAGCTGGGTGAATTCGGGCTGTCGGTCAGCCCTCAGATCCTCATCCCGGAAACATTTAACGATCTGAAAGTAGCGGTCATACCCGGAAATCATCAGTATCTGCTTGAAAAGCTGGGGGGACTGAGGCAGGGCATAGAAATGCCCGGGGGATAACCGGCTGGGCACCAAATAGTCCCGCGCCCCCTCGGGCGTGCTCTTGGTGAGAACCGGCGTTTCGATCTCCAGGAAACCCATCCCGGAAAGCTCCGATCGGATGGCCTGATACACTCGGTGGCGAAGGATGAGGTTCTGCTGCATACGCGGTCGTCGAAGATCCAGGTAGCGGTATCTGAGGCGGAGTTCCTCCCCTGCCTTGGCATTGTCCTCGACCATGATGGGAGGGACCTTGGAATGGTTGAGGATCTTCAATGCATGGGCCATCACCTCAATCCTTCCGGTGGCAACCTTGGGGTTTGCCATGCCCTCCGGCCTGAGTCTGACCTTGCCCTCCACGGCGATGACAAATTCCGTCTTAAGGTGGTGGGCCTTGAGATGGCATGCCTGGTCCCACTCCGGATTGAACACCACCTGGGTGATTCCCTCCCGGTCACGCAGATCGATGAATATGACCCCTCCGTGGTCTCTCCGCGTATCCACCCACCCCATGAGGGTCACCGTGCGGTCAATATCCTTATCAGACAGGGAACCGCATCCGCACGTCTTTTTCCACTCTCCTAAACCTTCCAACCGCACGTCAGACAATGATTGCCTCCTTATACACAAAAGGCCTCAGGGTACACCACACTAATCATCACAGAGATTGACGGCCGATATCATACAATGTCGTACCTTTAATTGTACATTTAAGGGATCTCTATTGTATCGAAAAAAGGGCCTTCAAACAATAGAGAGGGCCTTATGTGGACGAAATGATGTGAATGTGACAAGAATGGTTGATCCATACTGGTTTAAGTAAACGAAAAGAGGATGTCGGGACAAGAAAGGTTCATCGGGAGATAGTCATAGTAAACGAAATGAGGATGGTCGGGACGGATGAGGTTGATCCGAGCCGGCTTTAGTGAACGAAAAGAGGTAGTTGGTGCCGAAGAGGGGACTCGAACCCCTACGGGAATTTCCCACTGCCCCCTCAAGACAGCGTGTCTGCCAGTTCCACCACTTCGGCACGTGCCTGTATTTTTCCACGGTTATATGTGATCATGAGGATCATGAAGATCACTTTCTTAAAAGAGCGATATACATCGTTTTTATAGCATGTTTGGCGGATTTAATCAACACTCGCCCGGCACGAAGCACTCGGATACGGTCCATATCCACTGGAGAGCCGGACTCATCATTGGAAGGAAATAGATCGCCATGATTCGTCGGCATCCGAGGAACGCGCGAGCCGGGCTCAATGGCTCGGGATCTTGAGTTTCTGCCCCACCATCAACAGCGAGGAGGAATGAAGCCCGTTGAGATTCCGAATGATATCCAGGGAGATGCCGTACAACGAGGAAATACGCCAGAGCGTCTCCCCCTGTTTGACAACATGAATCTCATAGTCATCTCCGGAAGCCGAAGCACCTGCAATCATCCGGTAGTGTTTTTCCTTCGGGGGGCATTCCCCGAGAAATTCCAGCGCACCTTGACAGATCCTCTGGGCCATTTCCTTCTGATATCGTTTCGAGCTGAGCATTTTTATATCAGCGTGATTGCTCAAATATGCCAATTCCACGAGCACCGAGGGGATCGAGGGAGACTTGAGCACCCCGAAATTTGCGCATTTCAGCCCCTCCCTTTCCAGCCCTTTGATGCCGCCGAGTTCCCTCAAGACCTTCTCGCCGAGATCAATGCTCTCATTGATGGTGCGGGTCTGGGCCAGATCAATGAGGATGCTGTCCAAGAGGGAATCCTTCCCCAGCGGTATACCGCCGATGAGGTCCGAGGCATTTTCCTTGTCGGCCAGAAGCGCGGACGCCTCATCCGTTGCACCGTCACGAGAGAGGTAGTACACGGAGGTCCCGCGGGTGGTGGGCTTTAGATTCGCATTTGCATGAAGGCTTATGAAGAGGTCCGCCTGAAATTTATGGGCGATCTCAATCCGTTCGCGAAGGGAGAGGAAGTAGTCCCCGTCCCTGGTCAGGTACGCCTTTATCCCGGGTTGCTTATTGAGATGATCCCTCAGTATCTTTCCCACGGCAAGGACGATATCCTTCTCCCTATACCCCTCCTTGCTCAAGGCGCCGGGATCTTCTCCGCCATGCCCGGGATCGATGGCCACAATCCAGTTCGCCTTTTTAAGATCCTCGATTTCCCTCTTGGTCTCCTTCTCTTGTTGAGCATCCACGGGGTGCTTGATATCGACGACAATCCGGTCTGGCTTCATCTCATATTTCTGGAGATAAAAAATATGGTATGAAAGCGCAATCGAGGTGGTGATTTCAGCAACAAGGGAATTGAGGGGGGACTGCGACAATCTCACCGATTCTATAAGCGATGAGTCGATATCATAGCGATCCTGGCTGGTGGTGTTGGTACAATTCCTCAGCTCAAGTGATATGTTCCGGGAATCCTTATTGTGCAGTTCCTGAAAAAGCACGGGACGGTCAAGGTCAAAGACAATCCTGGTATAACCGGGGGCGGTCCACGAACGGACCGCCATCAACGAGGAGGCCTCCGATCCCGGAACCCGAACGACAATAATGATCGCAATGCCGAGGAACAGCCCCAGCCACTTTCTCTGATCCATCTTCATCCATCCAACCATAGCTTACATTAACCCGCACAAAAATTCGAGGCGATGATTATATATTTTTATATAATACATCCTTGATGTAAAAGTCAACTGTTTGCAGCATGATTGTTTCTATTTCCTGCCGATGAAGCATCATCCCTATCCTTTATATCGGACAACGGACCGCTTATAGTTGACACGCATTGTGAGTGGTGATAGAATTTACGATAAACTGTAACTTTATGATTATATTATAATTATATTTTCATGGAGGGGGCTATGAACAAACAGGGGGAAGGGATTCAATTCGTTATGGTATGTTGCTTTATCCTGATTCTCGCCATGGCGGTCATGGGAAACACAACGCCTGCCTATTGCCAGGGGCCATACGGTCCCGGATTCGGTCCCGGCATGGGCGGCCCCGGCATGGGAGGAGGGCCCGGTATGGGCGGCCCCGGCATGGGTGCGTCCGGCATGGGTGCTCAAAGGGCTTGTTGCAGCATCCCGGGCTCCAGGGGCATGAACCTCCAGCGGGGGATTACACAGGAACCCGCCTATTGCAGGATGCTCCTCGATCGCACCGACCTCAATCTGACTCCCAAGCAGCGGGAGGACATACGGATGCTGCAAACCAGTTACATGAAGGATACCTTCGATCTGAGATCGGACCTCCAAATCAACAAGATTGAACTGAGAAAGCTTCGCTTCGCGGAAAAACCGGATTTCAATGCCATCAAGGCAAAACTGGAAAAGATTGCAAAGATGCAATTGGACCTCCAGGTCCGCCGCGCAAAACTGCAACTCGATGCGGACAAGATGCTCACCAAGGAGCAACGGGATGCGCTCTATCTTTTGCCATGTACGGGCCTGGATATAGACTGGGATGTCGCTGAGGAAGGGCCCGGGCGCGAGTCGGGTAAGTAGAATGCCGTTACATCATGAAGACCTTTGAGGAGATAAACGAGAAGATCAAGAAGGGCAAGGCGGTGGTGGTGACCGCCGAAGAGGTGATCCCCCTTGCCCGCACGAAGGGGATCAAGGCGGTGGCCGAAAAGGTGGATGTGGTCACCAGCGCCACCTTCGGGCCCATGTGCTCTTCAGGGGTCTTTTTGAATTTCGGGCATGCGGATCCCCCGATCAAGATGAACCGGGTCCTGCTCAACGATGTTCCTGCCTATGCCGGGCTGGCGGCAGTCGATGCCTATCTGGGTGCGAGCTCCCTCTCCGAGAAGGAGGGGGCATTCTACGGAGGCGGTCATGTCATCGAGGACCTTGTTGCCAGGAGGAGGATACTGCTCAGGGCCGAAGGATACAAGACCGACTGCTATCCCCTCGAACGAATAGAGACCGTTATCACCCTTGATTCCATCAACCAGGCGGTGCTCTGCAACCCAAGGAATGCCTATCAAAATTACGGCGCCGCGACCAATTCCTCCTCGCGCACCCTTTATACCTATATGGGTCCCCTTCTGCCCCGGTTCGGTAATGTCTCCTATTCCACATCGAGCCAACTCAATCCGCTGATCAATGATCCTGAGTACCGCACAATCGGCCTGGGCAGCCGGATCTTCCTGGGCGGAGGTATCGGCCACATCATCGGTGAAGGCACGCAGCACAATCCTTCACAGATTCGGGACCAGAATCACATTCCCCTTGGCCCTGCGGCAACCCTTGCGGTCAAGGGTGACCTCAAGCAGATGAGCCAGCGCTATCTGCGTGGCGCACGGATCAAGGGATACGGGGTGAGCCTTTTCGTGGGCATAGGTGTTCCCATCCCCATCCTGGACGAAGCAATGGCGGAGGCGGTTTCCATCGACGACGAACATATATTCACCACGATCTATGACTATGGGGTCCCCCGCAGGGAGAAACCATCGTATGGAAGGGTGCACTATGGACTGCTCAGGTCCGGCTTTGTGGAGTTGGACGGGAGACATGTACCCACAAATCCCCTATCCAGTTACGCGATGGCCCGCGAGATCGCCCAGATCCTCAAGGAATGGATCAGCCGCGGGGAATTCTTCCTGGTCAAGCCGATCCAGCCGCTTCCCCGGAATGTCACCCTGATGCCAATGTCTCAGCACATTGCAGAGGATATCGATTCATGAAGGTTTCCCGGAGGGTCATCCTTACATTTCCCGCCAGCCTTGCGGGAACGCCGGTCACCTACAAACTGGTCAAGGATTACGATCTCATCATGAATATCCTGCGGGCCAAGGTGATTCCCAAGGATGAAGGCCGCCTTGTGCTGGAGCTCACCGGTGAGCAAAAGAACATCGAGGCGGGCCTGAATTTCATGAAGGAGCAAGGGGTGAAGGTCGAGGCCCTTGCCAAGGATATCCATCTGGACGAGGAGGCCTGTATCCATTGCGGCTTTTGCACGGCGGTATGTTTTCAGGAGGCCCTTTCCATAAATCCGCAAAGCAACAAACTGGAGTTCAACCGCGAAAAGTGCGTCCTCTGTGAGCAATGCGTGGATATATGCCCCATAGGGGTGATCCAGATAAAATTTTGACAATCTCAAAAAATTCTTTAAAATATAAATAAGTTGTGGGTGTAGTGAATACGCGGATAAGAGGGAATCGTCGCTTAATTACGTCCGGCTGGTCATGGTGTTAGTCCGTATTATTATGAAACGCACATGGATCTTCGATTCACAAAGAACCATGAAAATGCCGGATAGGGATTTTCAATTGAAAAGAGAGGGTTTCCCTTCGTGTGATCAACCATCTCTTTTATCCTTTGACAATACTATGTAACAGTAACCGATTCCCCTTGTCCCCCTGAATTTTTTTTACCCCTTGCGTCTCGATAGAAGCTGCGCCGCCTTTCACCCTGTTCATCCCCTGCTGCCTTTACCGGCACTGAACGGGAGTACGGTTCATGCAGGCGTGTAATCCTTCCGTCTAAGGGATATACCATGAAGAAATCACTTAAGGATGGCGTGAACATCAAAATGATTTCCCGGCATGTGCTCGACACGCTGCCTCATGAGGGGTCCCCTGTTTCATTGACCCCTGAATTCCCGGCAGGCACCTGGTACTGGGATATTCCAAAGGATGCATTCTATTTCCCCGATGCCATTTACAGCCTCCTGGGATGGAAACGGGACAAAATGGGAATAAACCTTGAGCGGTTCCTCCAGGCGATCCACCCTGAGGACCGGGCATCGGTCAAGGCCGCCATCGACAAGGCATTGTACGAGAAGTATCCGCTGTCCATAGAACACCGTATCCTCCTCAAGGACGGCTCATCGCGCGCCGTCCATACCCAGGCACAGATAAGCACCGACGAACAGGAAAGACCGGTCAACTTGGTGGGAACGATCCACGACGTCACCAAGATAGGCCAGGTGGAAAAGGAACTGGCATATCGCCTCGAATTCGAAGACACCCTTATCACCCTCTCCACCCAATTCATAAAACTCTCGGTGAGCGAAACCGACAGTGCAATCAACGATGCACTCCGGATAATCGGCACATTTGCCGGTTTCGACCGCAGCTACATCTTCCAATTTTCAGAGGATCTCGCCAGAATGGACAACACCCATGAGTGGTGCGCCGAGGGTATCGAAGGGTTTAAACACCGGATGCAGGGCCTGAAAACCGACCAGTTCCAGTGGTGGATGGAGCGAATGGCGCGGTTTGAAACCATCTGTATCCCTTCGGTGGAAGGCCTTCCCCCCGAGGCCGACGCCGAAAGAAGGGAATTCCAGCGGCAAGGGATTCAATCCCTCATCGGGGTCCCCATGGTCTCGGACAACACCCTTCTGGGGTTTGTCGGCTTCGACGCAGTGCGCAAGAAAAGGGAGTGCCTTGATGACATCATCAACCTGCTCAAAATCGTGGGAGAAATCTTCATCAATGCATTGGAGCGCAAGAGGCAGCACGAGGCGACCCTGAGCAGCGAAAGCAAGCTCAATGCCATGCTCAGTTCCATCGGCGACTGCATGTGCATGATGGATCGGGATTACACATTTACCTGGGCCAATGATGCAATGCTGCAGCAATTCGGCGAGGATATCGTCGGCAGAAGGTGTTATGAGATATTCCATCACCGGGAGGAGCCCTGCAAGCCCTGTGCGTGCGCAACCTCCCAGACGTTCAAGGACGGCAAGATTCATTTCGGAGAGCCGACGGCGACATCGAATGACGGGCACGTCCGCTACTACCATGTAACCTCCAATGTGGCACTGCGGGATGAAAAGGGCGAACCCGGCGCGGTTATCCTGGTCGGCAGGGACATCACGGCACAGAAGCAGGCGGAGACCGCATTGCTGGAGGCCAGGAGGGAGCTTGAACAGAGGGTCAAGCAGCGAACCGCCGATCTTATCGCCGCGAACAAACAACTGCAGGAGGAGGTATTCGTCCGCAAGCAGATCGAAAAGGCCCTCAGGGAGAGTGAGGAACGATTCAGGTCGCAGTACAAGGGCATGCCCCTTCCCACCTACACATGGCAGAAGGTGAAGGACTCCTTTGATTTCATGCTGATCGACTATAATGATGCCGCGTACGAAACAACGGAGGGGGGAATCATCCACTACCTGGGAGTCAAGGCAAGTCAGTTCTACCAGGACATGCCCTTCATTCTCGATGATATGCAGCGCTGCTATTCGCAACGCTCCTCGTTTCAGAAGGAGATGACCTATCGCTTCCGCTACAAAGAAAAAACGGGCCAATTTCTTGCCAGCTACGCCTTTGTGCCGCCGGACCTCGTCCTGGTCCACGCAGAGGATATAACGGATCGCAAACGCGCGGAGGAAGAGCTGCGGCTCAAGGACAAGGCGATCGGCTCCTCCCTCAATGCATTTGCCATTGCCGACCTCGACGGGCATCACACCTATGTCAACAATGCCTTTCTCAGGCTCTGGGGCTACAAGGATGAGAGGGAGGTCCTGGGCAGGAAAACCATTGAGTTCCTGCACGACAAGAAAATGGAAGGAGAGGCGGCAAAGAGCCTGAGAAAGACCGGGAGTTGGTCTGGCGAGTTGGTTGCGGTGCGCAAGGACGGCTCCCTCTTCGATGTGTTCGTGTCCGCAAGTATCGTCACCGACGAAGCGGACAATCCCATATGCGTAATGGCCTCGTTTGCCGACATTACCGAACGGAAGCAGGCCGAGAAGCAACTTGCCGGAATGTGCGTCGAGCTGGAAAAAAGCCGGGACGACATGCTCTCGATCCTGAACATGCTCCGCATGGGAACGGCCATCACGGATCGGGAGGGACGCATCAAGTTTCTCAGCCAGACTGCCCAACGTATTGTGGGGACATCCCAGAAGGAGGCAAGCGGGAGGCATTGGGCGGAGCTCTTCCCTGTTCGTGAGGAGGAAAGGGCCCAACTGAGGCATCTGGCTGCCCAGCGTCCCGAGTCGCGCAAGAAGCTCCAGATACACTTCGAGACCCCTGAGGGAAAGCAGTACTGGATCGATATCGAGGTTCAGGACGAGCCCAGAAACCCGGACCGGAAGATCCTTCTTTTCTATGATATGTCCGAGATCTATGACCTGAGACGTATGCTGGACGAAAAGGTCAGGTTCCACGACCTTACCGGCAGAAGTGATCAAATGCGGATGATCTATCAACAGATCCAGGAGATATCCAGCGTGGACTGGACGGTATTGATCGAGGGGGAAACCGGCACCGGCAAGGAACTTGTCGCACGGGCGATCCACTATTCAAGCCCCCGCAAGGACAAACCATTCGTCCCGGTAAACTGCGCCGGACTGACCGATTCGCTCCTTACCAGCCAGTTGTTCGGACATAAGCGTGGGGCATTCACCGGAGCGATCGAGGACCACATTGGATTGTTCGAGGCGGCAAACGGCGGCACCATCTTTCTTGACGAGATCGGTGACATCTCACTCAATGTGCAGACCAATCTGCTTCGGGTGCTTGAAGCAAAGGAGATAACCAGGGTTGGGGAATCGAAATCCAAGAAGATCAATGTCCGTATCATTGCCGCAACGCATAAAAGCCTCACCGCAGAGGTCGAATCCGGTCGCTTCAGGCCCGATCTCTTCTACCGGATCCGGGTGGCGCGTATAAAGATCCCGCCCCTTCGTCAGCGCAAGGAGGATATCCCGCTGCTCGCAGAGACCTTTCTCGGACAATGCCGCGCCATAACAGGGAAATCCGTTCAAGAAATCGGCAACGAGGTCATGCGGATCTTCATGGAATATGACTGGCCGGGGAACGTCCGGGAATTGAAGAGTGCCATCGAATTCGCCGTGACCCATTGCAAGAGATCGATTATCGAACTGGAGGATATCCCTCCGGAGATACGAGAACCTGAGCATTCGCGCCCGCTCTTCAAGGAGATCAAGGAGAGCGAACGGGAGCGAATACTCCTGGCCCTCAGGGACACAAAGGGAAATCGAAAAAGGGCCGCGCAGTCACTTGGAATCAGCAGGGCCACCTTCTATCGACGGTTGACGATCCTTGATATAGATGTTTCAAAGGAATGAATAATGTCTCAATGGTGTCTCACGCGAGACACCATTGAGACATTATTGAGACAAATATGTCTCGTTTCGCGTAGAACATGTTTCCAATCTCTCTTACAATCCCGTCCCATGGCACCCTATTGGCCCATTTTTGTGGCATCAAATTTGCTACTTAATAGAGCAGTTACTCTTTTAGCACCATCAAGGATCGATAAGCACAACACAGGCATTGAATTGAACTCTATAGGGGAAATCAAGACATTTAAAGATATTAAAATATACAGTCTCTTACACCCATAACTCCTTTTCTTCCCTCTTCCACATGCTACCGCAAGGTGGCAGGGTTTTATGTTTGGGTCAAGGGTTGTGGAAACCATTTGAGAAATGGCATAATTAATCGTAGCGAATTCGACAGCGGCACGTTAGACAGCGTTGTTTTTACACTTCTTCCTGTTTGATCTCTAATGGCGATATAAGCATCACGGTTTCCACAACCCTTTTTTATTCCCTCGCACCAAGCTTGCAAGGTGGAGCGAAGCGACGCCCTATGCTGCACTCTGCAATTTCCAAAACGGCTGCAAATCCATCTTTAAAAGGCTTGCCAGGCGGAGCAACCAAGCTTGCTTGGTGGAGCGAAGCGGAACATTATCCTGCCCTCTGAAGTCACCAAAGGGCAGCGGCCGCCCCCAAAAACCACCCTCACCAGCCGCCGTTTCCTTTTCAATTACCCATAGAGCCCGCTCATCAATGGATCAGTCATGAAATCGGATACACCAAGGACGCGAGTCGGAGACCTTCTCAAGACGGATGGAAGCGTGTAACGCAAAGATTTACAAGGATGAGAGCGGCGGGGTGAAGGCCGGATTGTGATCAGCCCACTACGGCCCTTTCGCCGGCCTCTGAGCGGTTCTGCGCCATGATGGCCATGCCTTCCTCATCGGTCCATATGATCTTTTGAGGGCACTTTTCCCAGCACGTGCCGCAGGAGATACATTCAGCCGGATCAATGACCGCCAATGAATCCTCCATATGGATTGCATTGACTGGGCACTTCTTTACGCATACCTGACAGGCGATGCACCCGATGGCACAGACCTCCTTGACCCTTTTCCCCTTGTCATGGGAGCTGCAGAGTACGGAAAACCTCTGTGATTGGGGAACCAGCCGTATGATCTGCCGGGGGCATATGGCAACACACTTGCCGCACCCTGTGCATTTAGAGGAGTCGATCACGGGGATCCCCTCCGGTCCCATAGTGATGGCGCTAAAGGGGCATACCTTTACACAGGTCCCGAATCCCAGGCATCCATAGGTGCACGCCTTGTGCCCCCCCGCCAGCAGTTGGGTTGCCCTGCAGTCTTCAATTCCGCTATATTCAAAACGGTTCGAGGCATGGTTGATGCCGCCCCGGCAAAACACACAGGCAATCATCTTGGGTCCGGTCTTTACCTGCAGACCGAGGACCCTCCCTATTTCATGCGCCACAGTGGCCCCCCCAGCAACGCACCCGGAAACGTCGGCCTTTCCTGCCACCACTGCCTCGGCAAATCCGGAACAGCCGGGGAATCCGCATCCTCCACAGTTCGCACCCGGAAGAAGCGCCTCGACCTCCTTCACCCTGGGATCGACCTCAACGGCAAAAAAGCGTGAGGCAATCCCGAGGCCGAATGCCGAAATGAAGGCAATCCCTCCTAATGCCGAAATTGCAGCCCACATAACAGATTACTCCTTTTCTTGTTATGATAGATATTCCTTGGCGTTTTTAAGTATAAGCCTATTTCACCAGTCCGGCAAATCCCAGAAATGCGAGTGAAAGCAATCCCGCTGTGATCAATGCAATGGCAGTGCCCTCGAATGATCTGGGGATCTCGGAAAGGCTCAACCGTTCCCTGATACCCGCAAAGAGAATAAGAGCGAGTGCGAAGCCCACCGATGCACCAAAGGCGAATACGATCGTCTCGATGAATGTATACGGCTTCTGTACCGTCAATACCGCCACCGCAAGCACGCAGCAATTCGTGGTGATGAGGGGCAGATAAATACCGAGCGCCTGGTATAAGGCGGGGCTGGTTTTCTGAATGACCATCTCCACAAACTGCACCAACGCCGCGATCACCAGAATGAACGCGATGGTCTGCATAAAGGTGATCTGAAAGGGGACCAGTATATACATGTATACCAGCCACGTAATGGTGGCGGCCATAGTGATGACGAAGATGACCGCCATTCCCATGCCAACCGCCGTCTCAATCTTCTTGGATACCCCCAGAAAAGGGCAGATACCCAAGAACCTGGCAAGGACAAAGTTATTGACCAGTACGGTGCTGATAATCAGGAGGATAAATTTTACCATATCATTCTCTCCTCACCTTTTCCCCTATCCCCATTCCTTATACGGGGTCCATTTCAATAGGCCAATTTCTCGTTAATCTTGTTCATCAGTCCCAAAAGAAGGCCGAGGGCGACAAATGCCCCGGGAGGAAGTATGGCGATCAAAAAGGGCAGGTATGATTTTCCGAGGAGGGAAAACCCGAATACGCTGCCATTCCCCAAAAGTTCCCTGATGGAGCCCAAAACAGTGATGGACAGGGTGAAACCAAGCCCCATTCCCAGGCCGTCGGCAATGGAATTCATGACCGGATTCTTGGAGGCAAACGCCTCCGCCCTGCCCAGGATGATGCAGTTGACCACGATGAGGGGGATGAAGATCCCCAGCGACTTGTGGATCTCATAGAAAAATCCCTCCATCACAAGGTCGACGATGGTCACGAAGGTGGCGATGATGACGATAAACACCGCTATGCGGACCTTGTCAGGGATGATCTTCCGCAGCAAGGCGATGACAAGGTTGGAGCATACCAGCACAAAGGTGGCGGCGAGCCCCATCCCGATCCCGTTGATCGCCTGGGTGGTTACTGCGAGCGTCGGGCACATGCCCAAAACGAGTCTGAAGGTGGGATTTTCATTCCACAACCCATTGGCAAAGTCCTTTATCAGGCTCACGCTTGTCCCTCCATCCTCTCAGAAGAGGTACCCTGTATAATCTCGTCCCTGTGGGCCTGGAATAACTCCAGCCCCTGCCGTATCGCCTTGACAATGGCCCGGGGAGAGGTGGTCGCCCCGGTGACCTGATCGAAGTCGCCGCCATCCTTTTTCACTGCGAAGGTTGCATTGACCAGTGATTTCCCGACGAATTGCGACCTGAATTCCGGCAGGGTGACCTTGGCTCCCAGGCCCGGGGTCTCCGAGTGGCGCACGATCTCCACCCCCTGGATCACCCCGTTCGGATCAAGCCCGAGCATGGCCACGATTTCTCCACCGTATCCTTCGCTGTTGCTAATCTCGAATGCCACCCCGCTGATACCATCCCCGGAGAATCCCAGGTACACCATTCTGCTCTCGCCGCTCGCGAGATTTACGGTCACCGTATTCTCATCAGGCTGATTATCATGCTCCGGAAGCACCGCCTCAACCGCCTTCAAACGGGCGAGTCGCCGCTGTTCGGCAATGGGCTCCTTGGTGAAGTCATACACCTTGGCAAGGGCTATGGCCGCGACAACGCAGACAAGGGTGAGGACGACGATCAAACGCAGTATATCACGCATCCCGGTTGACCCTCCCGTACCTTTTCGGCCTTGTGTATTGATCGATGAGAGGGGTTGCGGCGTTCATGAGCAGGATGGAGAATGACACCCCCTCCGGATACCCCCCGAAAAGTCGTATGATACCTGTCAGAAGACCGCATCCCACCCCAAAAATGATCTGCCCCTTTATGGTTACAGGGGATGTCACATAATCGGTGGCCATGAAGCAGGCCCCCAGGACAAGACCTCCTGCCAGGAGATGAAACAGGGGATTGGCATATTTCTGGGGGTTGGCCGCCCAGAAGATCCCGGTGAAAACCACCACCGTACCCATGTAGCTCACCGGTACGTGCCAGGTCACATACCCCTTCCACAACAAGAAAATGAATCCCGCCAGCAGGGCGATGGCCGAGACCTCGCCGATACACCCGCCCACATTCCCGATGAAGAGATCAAAGAGGCGCACCCCTCCCAGCCGCGCTATGCCTTCCGACTTTAATATCCCGAGGGGGGTGGCGGTCGAAACCCCATCGATCGGGGATATCCATTGGGTCATATGCACCGGCCAGGATACGAGGAGCACTACCCTGGCCACCAGCGCAGGATTGAAGGGATTGTGCCCCAGGCCACCGTAGATCTGCTTGCCCAGGATGATCGCCACCGCTGCACCCACCATGACCATCCACCACGGGGAGGCAGGGGGTAGATTGAGGGCCAGCAGGAGTCCGGTCACTGCCGCACTCCCATCGAGCATACTCGCCTTGCGGCCCATGGCATATTGTACCGCCCCCTCGGTGAGGATCGCCACCAGGGTGGAGACCACGATCACCTTCAACGCCCCCCACCCGAAGAGATAGATACCCATGATGGACGCCGGGACAAGTGCGATGATCACCCCGTACATGATCCGGGGGATATCCCTTATTGCATGCACATGAGGGCCGGTGGAAACGAGCAATTCCTGTGCGGTTGAATCGTGTCCGTTGCTCATGGCGCAGCCCCGGCCTTTTTCTTGTTGTTCATGATCTCCTGTTTCCCCAGTTTGATGAGATGTACCATTTGCCTCCGTGCAGGGCAGATGAAGCTGCACGAACCGCATTCCATACAATCGAAGATATGCTGCTCCTCGGCATCCTCCCATCTCCCCTTCTCACAATAAACCCCCAGCAGATTGGGCAGAAGGTTCATGGGGCACGCACGTACGCACAATCCGCACCTGATGCACGTGGTGGATTGATAGCGTTTCGCGTCCCTCGGGTTCAGGAGCAGGACACCTGAGGTGCCTTTGATCACAGGGGCATCGAGGCTGTATTGGGCAATGCCCATCATCGGACCGCCCATGATGACCTTGCCCAGGGAATCAGTCAACCCTCCGCACAGGCCTATCAGGTCGCGGAAGGTGGCGCCGAGGCGGACCCTCAGATTCTTGGGATCCTTCACCCCCGATCCGGTCACGGTGAGCACCCGTTCGACGAGGGGCCTGCCTTCCCGAACTGCCTCATAGATGGCAGCGCAGGTCCCTGCATTCTGAACCACCACCCCGACGTCCATGGGGAGGCCGGGAGGGGGAGGCACCTCACGGCCCAGGATCGCCTTGATGAGCTGTTTTTCCGCCCCCTGGGGGTACTTCAACCGAAGGGCCTGCACCTGAATCCGGGGATCATTTTTGACGGCATCGGACATGGCTGCAATGGCGTCGGGCTTATTCGCCTCGATTCCGACAAAGGCCCTGTCCACACCGAGCGCCTTCATGACCAACGTGAGACCGGCGACGATCTTCTCCGGCTCCTCCAGCATGACCCTGTGGTCAGCCGTCAGGTAAGGCTCGCACTCGACGCCGTTGACAATAACGGTGTCAATTGTTTTCTCCTTGGGAGGCGAGAGCTTGACCGCCGTCGGAAACGCCGCACCCCCGAGCCCCACAATCCCCGCATTCCTTATTCTCTCCACGATCTCCTTCGGCTCCAGTCTCGTATAGCCGGGATCATCCTTGATGGTCGCATCCCATTCATCCTTACCGTCGGATTCAATGGTGACCGCACACGAGGGCTTTCCCAGGGGATGGGGGGCATCACCCACCGCAGTGACGGTCCCGGAGACCGGGGCGTGCACCGGGGCGGAGACAAACCCTGTAGCCCGGCCGATGACCTGACCGGTTTTGACCCTTTCACCTACCGCGACCGCCGGTTCGCATGGCGCGCCGATGTGCTGCGACATCGGGCAGATCACCACGCCGGGCAGAGGGGCCTTCTCTATCCCTTTACTGCGCGTTCGAGCCTTTTCATCGTGCGGGTGCACCCCGCCGGGAAATGTTTTAAGTCTCATGTGCTTCACCATGTTTGATAAGGGGGATCCCTGCCTCTTGCAACATCCTCGATGCAAGGGGATCGGGATACCCCTCTTCGTACACGATCTCCTTTATTTGGGCGTTTATGAGCATCTTTGCGCAGACCACACAAGGCAGGTGGGTGGAGTAGAGGGTGGCGTCCCGTATCGAAACCCCATAGAGGGCCGCCTGAATGATGGCATTCTGTTCTGCATGGAGGCCGCGGCACAGTTCATGCCGCTCTCCCGGCGGGACACCCCTTTCCTTTCTGATACAGCCGACATCTTCACAATGGGGGACACCGGAGGGCGCCCCGTTGTATCCGGTTGCCAGGATATGCCGGTCCTTCACCAGGATTGCACCGACATGACGGCGGCAGCAGGTGGACCTGCCCGCCACCAGATGGGTGATGCCCATGAAATAGTCCGCCCAACTCGGGCGAAGGATGGGATCAGGGGATAAATGAGGGGATGCCGGCTCACCGCAGGCGGCGTTTATCTGGAATTGACTGCTCTTGACCCTTCCTTTCACGGCAACCTATTCACTCCAGCAGATATGATTTTCAGAAGAACCGCTCGTAAATCAGGTACCGAACAAAGGCACCACGCTATTATATGGATTTTTTGCCATATGTCAAATATGGCCAAAAAGCACTCATGAAGAGGGGTACAGGGGAAAGCGGCTGCAAAGTCGTGAGACCTCGTCCCGGACCGCTGCTAATACCTGTTTATCCCCTGTGCTCCGAAGTACACGATCGATGAGTCCGGCTATGGCCTTCATCTCCGGTTCCTTCATTCCTCTGGTAGTGACTGCGGGCGTTCCGATACGTATACCGCTGGCGATGCTCGCCTCACGCTCGTCAAAGGGGATCTGGTTTTTATTGACACTGATTCCGGCCGCATCCAGGGCCTCCTCGGCATCCCTTCCGGTAATCCCCTGGGATCTCAGGTCCGCCAGTATGAGATGGTTGTCGGTGCCCCCTGATACCAGCCGGTATCCAAGCGAGCAAAGCCCTTCGGCGAGTGCCCTGGCGTTGAGCACGATCTGCCGCTGGTAGGAGCGGAATTCGGCGGTCAGGGCCTCCTTGAAGCATACCGCCTTCGCGGCAATCACGTGCATCAGGGGTCCTCCCTGCGATCCGGGAAACACCGCCTTGTCGATCATCCCGGCATATCGCTTCGGGCAGAGTATCATCCCCCCCCGGGGGCCGCGTAGTGTCTTGTGGGTGGTGGTGGTTACCACATCGCAATAGGGGATGGGGCTGGGGTGCTCGCCGGCCACCACAAGGCCGGCGATATGGGCGATATCCGCCATGAGTAAGGCCCCGCATTCATCGGCGATCCGTCGGAATGCGGCGAAATCGATCAGCCGCGGATAGGCGCTCGCCCCGACGATGATCATCCTCGGCTTAGCCTCACGGGCCTGGCGTGCAATGTCATCAAGATCGAGGGTCTCCGTATCCCGGGATACGCCGTAGGGTGAGTTATCGTAAAGCATCCCCGAGATATTGACCGTGCTTCCGTGGGTCAGGTGCCCCCCATGGCTGAGCCGCATCCCCATAATCCGGTCACCCGGTTTCAGGAAGGCGAGATAGGCGGCGATGTTGGCCTGAGTACCGGAGTGGGGCTGCACGTTTGCATGTTCGGCGCCGAACAGGTCCCTGGCCCTCTCCACGGCCAATGATTCGGCCATGTCCACGTAGGTGCATCCCCCGTAATACCTGCGGCCGGGATATCCCTCTGCGTATTTGTTGGTGAGCAGGGATCCCTGGGCATCCATCACGGCGGGGCTGGTAAAATTCTCCGATGCGATCAACTCCAGGGTGGTATTCACCCGGTGGCGCTCACTGGCGATCACCTCATAAACTTGGGGGTCCAGATCCTTCAACAATTGGTGAACCATCTCAGGCCGTATTCCCTTCGAGACGATCGATCTGTTTCAACCTGGCGGCATGCCTCCCTTCGCCGGAAAATTCCGTATGCAGCCATACCCGGAGCATCTCTTCGGCCAGGCCCTTCCCGAGGGTCCTTCCCCCCAGGACCAGGATATTCGCATTGTTGTGTTCGCGGCTCATCCGGGCCGTATAGAGGTCATGGCAGAGGGCGGCTCGCACCCCGCGAAACCGGTTTGCGGCGATGGACATCCCGATGCCCGTACCGCAGATAAGGATGCCGCGCCCGATCCTTCCTTCGCTGACGGATCGAGCCAGGCTGATGCCGATGGCCGGGTAATCGCATCGCTCGGGGGTATGGCAGCCGAAGTCCTCGACCGCGAACCCCTCCCGTGTCAGAATCCCCTTGAGGTGCTCCTTGAGATCCCATCCGCCATGATCACTCCCGATGGCAATGACCTCTTTTGCTTGTTCTTTTCCGCGCAATTCGTCATGTCCCATAAAAAAAGGGGTTGGACGCGTCACTGACAACCAACCCCCTGTATGAATGAAATTCAGGGTATCATGAATGATTCAGATTAACTACACCGTACTATATACAATCGGTATGCGGGCATTCCCTGGATACCGAATCTATATTTTGGTCGCCTGCTACTTGGGCGCCTGCTCCGGATGACACCAGATGCAAAAGGCCTGGGTATTACCCGCCGAGACCATGGGCCCCCTGAGATACATATAGTTTGGATTGGAAGGGTGGGGATCATGACACCCCATGCAAGTAAGATTTTCTTCCTCGCCCTTGAAGCCTTTTGCCTCTGCAGGAAGTGTTACCTTCACGGGGGTGATGCCGCACGGATGGGTGCTTTCCATGGCCACGGGACGATACCCCAAACCATTGGGCTCTTCGGCATGGCAGGCCATGCAGATGGAGTCGATCCGCCCCAGCGGAGTCCCCGTCGCAGGATTGATGGTGGTGATATCAGGCTTGGTAGTGAGCAGCCCGGGTCCTACGGCCGCATGGGCGCCGTGACAGAGGGCGCACTCCTCGTGACCTTCACCTGCAAATACGAGGACGGGGATCAACATGAGAACCAGAATAACGATATACAGGGAATATTTCTTCATCCATTACACCTCCTTTCTCGGGTGAATGACCAACTATGAGAATAATAAATGACCAGCCTACATTTTGTCAAGGAAAAGGGGGTAAACATGGATGTCCACTATTGCACAAGGCCGAAATCAGGATTGCTTGGGAAGGGGGCCTTCGGCCGGCATGTCCCCCTTTTCCAAAACCTTGTACTCTTCGGGAACCGATGCCTTGATCTCACGAAAGCTGAGCTGTTCCCGGGAGAGGTAAAAGAGCCCCAGCGTGACAACGGGGATGATGCAGGCGGCATGGTGTACGATGGCAAAGGTCTTTGCGACATGGGCATTGATTCCGAGAAGGATAAGGGCTTCCGAGCTAGCCAGATGGAACGTGCCGACAAAACCGGGTGATGAGGGGAGCATGACCACGACCGCCACCACCACCATGATCAAAATGGCGCTCAAAAAATCAAGCCGGATGGAGAATGCAGGGAAAAGCAGATAGATTCCGAATGCGGTGAGCATCCACAGCAGTATGGAGTAGATGCCAATCGAGAGGATGTGCCGGCCCCGCTTGAGTGATTCCAGGCCGGAGAGAAACGCCCGGTACAGCACCTCGATCCGCTTGATCATCTCCGCCGGAAGATACCGAAAAAGGGTGAGACTCATCAGGCGCCATACGTGATCCGGTTTCCAGCTCAGGAAAAAAAGGGTGGCGATGACGATCCCGTAAAAAAAAGAGGTGACCCCTACCGCCCACTTGAGGAAGCCGATGGTTATGTAGCTTCCGTAGTTCTTTTCAGGAAACGGAAATACGGCCACGACGATGATCAACATGAGAAGGAGGGTGAGCCCGTCAAAGAGCCTCTCGGTCACAATCGTGGCAAACGCACCGGTCTTGGTGATCCCCTCCCGCTTGCCGATCACATAGGCGCGGATGAATTCCCCGGCGCGTGCGGGCAAGAGGCTGTTGCCCATGAATCCGATACACACGGCGGAAAAAAGGCTGGGAAATCGCACCTTCTTGATGGGCTCCAGGAGATACTCCCATCGTTCCGCCCTGATGAGGAAGGTGCCAACATTCACGACAATGGCGAGGAGGATGAAGAAATAGTTGGCCTGCCGGGTTGCCGTCCAGACCTTTTTGAGGTCCATCCCCCTGACAAACAAAAGGAAAAAAAGCCCGCTGATCAGTATTCCCGCCCAAAACTTATACCGTTTCTTCAATGCAGGCTCCTTCCGGTCACCATGCCATGCTCATACCGCCATCGACGCGTAGTTGCACTACCCCATCCCATATCAGCGCATCCTATTAAATCACAAAAGCGATTCCCGGGCAAAACAGGGGTATGATCATTCCTCAAAGACCCCGGAGTTCCTGCGCACATCGAAACGTCCCTTAACCGCCTGCTCAATGCATTGCACACATCGACCATACAGCGAGTGATTCCCCTCAGGTCCTTGAAACAATAAAGATATGCAAAGCATATTTCGCCGGACATACGGCATCCCCCGCCGGATCGGATTCGCAGGCTTGAACCGATTATTTGAGATGGGAAACAAAGTATTAAATAATAGAGACCGAAGAAAATTGCAGGTCTCGCGGAACCTTGCCGGCAATTCTCATGGTGAATCGTCAGGCAAGAGGCATGGGCAGACATTGAATAAACATGAGGGAGGGACGTTAACCAATGAACGTAACACCTCAAGGGGGAGGAACAGGCATGATACGAATGAAGAACAACCTGGTTACGATAACGTTGTGGTGGTGCCTTGGTGCCATGGCCGCCGTCATCATTGCCGGGGGATGCCGTACACGGATGAAGAAGGGGACCCTTGCCACGGTAAACGGCGAGGAGATATCCGCACACGAGTTCGTGGAATTCTATAACAGCCGCCCCAGGGTGGCTGACTGGACCTCACAAGGGGGGGCCCTCGATCCCGAGTCGGTCCTCGATGCCCTGGTGGAAAAGATCCTGATGGAGCAGGAGGCGCGAAGAATGGGCCTGGCGTCCTCGCCGGTTCTCGCGGAGCAGGCGGAAAAATTCAAGCAGCGGGTCATGGTGAACGTCTTTATCCAGAAACGCTTCGATCCCCAGGTGCATATAACGGACCAGGAGGTCCTGGACAGCATCCCGGAATATCAGAAGAGGGAGGTCAAATTCGCCCGGATATGTGTGCTCGACGAGGATGAGGCATGGGAGATCAAGGGACTCCTTGATGAGGGGGATGATTTCACCCGGCTTGCCCGTTCGCGATCAATCGGCGTCGATGCCGCGCAGGGAGGGGTGGGTGATTTCCTGAGCCCCCATCGCGGGATCTACCCCAAGCAGGTCATTGAGACCATATTCACCCTGCCCATCGGCACCATAAGCGATCCACAGAAGGTCCGCGAAGGGTATGCGCTGTTCAAACCACTCGAGGAAAGACAGCTCAATCAAGGGGAGATGGAGCAGATTGTACAGTATCACCGGAGCCTGCTCTTTCGGGAAAAGAAAAACGATCTCATACGGGACCTCCTTGAGGAGGCAAAACTGGAACGGGGGATCGGCATCCGCCGGGAGGCCCTGGAGCAAATCGCCTCAGGGGAGGTGATTTCCTCCCCCGCTTCATCGAACCTTGTCCTGGCGGATGGTGAGGGGATCACCATCACCTGGGGAGACATCAGGGGGATTATCCCCCAATCCCCTGCGCAGGGGGCAAAGGCATTGTGGGAGGATCCCAACCTGCTTGCAAACATGGTCGAGACCAGGCTGAATAAACAGCTCATGGTGCTCGAGGCGGAAAAGGCCGGATTTTCGGATGATCCCGATCTTGCCAAAGAGGTGCGACGATTCGAACAGGATCTCCTCGCCCGGCAGCTCATGATGTACGAAGTGGAAAGAAAGATCGTCGTTACCGACGAGGATTGCCGAAAATATTATCAGGAAAACCTTACCCGTTTTTCCGAGCCGGAGATGGTCAGGGCCGGCCACATCCTTGTGAAGGACAAAGCGAAGGCCGACGAGATCCTGTCAAAACTGAAGGACGGAGAGGATTTTGCCACACTCGCGGAGGCATATTCCGAATATCCGATAACATCCCGAAAGGGCGGGGACATGGGGTATATCAAATCAGGACAAAGCGGCATGGGAAGGGAATTCGAACGGGTTGCATTTTCGCTCCCCATCGGAGCGATAAGCGAACCGGTGAATACCCCCTTTGGGTATCAGATCATAACCGTGACGGAGAAACAACCCAGCCGGGCCGTCCCCTTCGAAGAGGTCCGGGATTCGATACGAAAGGACCTTGTCAATCAGATGCGGAAATCCCTGTTTGATTCCTACCTGCAGGACCTTCGCAAAAAGGCGACGGTTGCCGTCAACCAGAAGCTATTCCAAACGATAAAGCACGACCTTGCAAAAACGGGTCCGGGGGGGCATGATCAGGTTTGATCACAAAGGGCATAGTGTATCCGGTCGTCTTCATATGTCTCGGACTCTTCATCCTCATCTCATCTCCCGCCACTGCCGTTGACGGAGGCTCAGGCGACCCGGAGGGCGCCCACAACCAGATACTGCCCGGGTACACGGACAAGGTTTGCGAGCGGTGTCATTTCTCAAGGAGCGGGAAAAAACCGAAGATCTGGGAAAAGATGCCCACTGGCGCGGAGACCGTCAAGGGCACCAAGGGGATGAGGACCATATGCCAGACCTGTCACTACCCCGGCAATGCAGTCAATGCACTCTCCGGTTTTACCCTGGACACCCATCCCATGGGCGGTCACCGGTATACGCATGCCAACGTATTCGTCGATCAGACCGAATCCCGTCTCGGCGAAGACCACGTGATGCATGACTGGGCGGACCCTGATCCTGCAACAGGAAAACTCCCCAAGGCCCCCGATCCTGTGTTCCCGTTGAAGAAGCGGGACCAATGGGGGCATCCCGAGGCGGAGGGGGACACGGAGAACAAGGGATTCTACTGCGGTTCCTGTCACGATCCCCATCAACAACCGCATGCGAATACCAGCGGCCACGGTGATTACCTGCGGGTCGTGGAGGGCGGGAAGGTGGGAACATCAGGGGACCGAACCGCCTTTTGCCTTCAATGCCATCAGAATCTCCCGGAGCATCCCCAGCACGGCACGGATCTCGGGTGCCAGCGATGCCACCACCCTCACGACGGGATCATACGGATCGAGGACAATCCCATACTCGGCCAGTGGATCCACACCAACTCCGTCATGCGCGCAAATTTCAGGGCGCTCCCCAATGTCCCCTCCTTCGGCAGACAGCAGGAGGGGATCGATGTGGACCCCTCCTCCATCTGCTACGGATGCCACCGCCAAAACCGTCCCCCTGAAATTGAGCAGTTGGGTGCGGCGATCATCCATGCCGATGACGCCGAAACCCCGCGGGAGCATCACCCCATGGGATCACAGGCGGTCATCGAAGGAAACGTCCATGTGACCCGGGTGGATCATCCCAGCCCTGAAGGCCAGATTACCTGTATTTCCTGTCATAACGGATTCCATGGGGGGAACCACCCCTATTACCTGAGGGAGGATTTTACCGAGGACAATGCGGTTTTTTGTTCCCTGTGCCATAGCGACAAGACGGCGGAGGGACTCGGAACGGTGAAGGGATCCGCGCACCGCCAGGTCTTCGGGAGGAGCCCCAATGGCAGGGGTGATTGCCTGTTCTGCCACTTCATCCACGACGGGGAGGACCAGGGGGCCGAATCTACGACCAGGCTCCAGGCGATCATCAGGATCACCCCGATAAACCTCCAGTGGGGGCTGAAGGACGATGACCCGGACACCGGCGACTATGAGGACATATGCTATGGATGCCACGGCAATCCCCTGTATATGAAGGGTTCGGGTGCAGACGGGGCGCGGCTTCGTCCCGATTCGTTTGCCACCCATCCATTCTCGGGGAACATCCGTACGGCCAACCCCAGCGGCGATTTTTTGGTATCCGACGGCCCGGGGTTATGGGTGGGTAACGACTACGGTGTCCCTGCAGGTGAGCTGTTTTGCGGCTCCTGTCACACTATCCACCGGGCATCCAACAGACCGTATCTACGGGGAAATGCATCTCCTTACAAAAACCAGGGATTCTGCGAGGGATGCCACACCGAGCAGCCCGCGGGCGGGATGTCGAGCCATCCCGTGGGCGTGCCCCCCAATCCGGACAAGACCCTGCAGGCGTTTCCCGCCCCTCTCTTCGGCGGGGGGAGCGGTGATCCACGCGGAATCACCCAGGGGAATATCCCTGAGGGGGAGATCCTCTGCCTTACCTGCCACAGCGTGCATGCCGCCTCCACTACCCACAACGGTGACATCCTCGGCGAAACGGACCGGACGGACACGCAGGGCGGACACGGGCACCTGCTCGTTGCAGACAACCGTGAAACCGAGGAGGGGAGTGATCTGTGCCGCCTGTGTCATGAGTCTTTTTCCGCAATCTGCGAGTCACGACACGACTTCTCACACCTTGACATAGGGGAGACAGGTTCACGGGGGGTGTGCTCCGCCTGTCATACCCCCCACCGGACCAAGGACAAACTGCTCCTCTGGCCGCGCTCCCTGGCGGAGGAACGGGGCACGTTTTTCCATACCGACAAACCGGACTACGTTCCCGGCACAACCATATTCTGCTACGATTGTCATGAGGATTACGCATCCACGGATAACGATCCCCCCCCCAATGTCTTCTTCAATCCCCCGCAGGATATCGCCTTCACCGATGGACCGGGGATCAGCACCAAGGTCGGCTACTACGACACCATACCACCCAACGAGGACCAGCCGCCGGTGGACGGCTCACCCACCGGAGGCCACTACATCAAGACAGAAAGCCTCTCAAAACTCAGGCATGGGATCGAAACAGGGGACAAGATCCCCTGCAGCCTGTGTCATGATCCCCATGGCCGCACCAAAAACCAGGCCTTCCTGGTGAATCCCCTGGGGGTCAATACCGTGGATAACCTGGAAACCAGCCGCCATACCAGAAACGGCACCGGCAACGGAAGGGCGATCTGCGCCTCCTGCCATGGATATGCGGAAAGGGATGCCATCATCGGAATCCCTCTGAAGCTCTATGATTTTTATGTGCTGCAGACCTCCGAGAACAGGACCGAACATAAGAAGGACAGTGACACCCCGTGTACGAGCTGTCACCTTCACAACCGGATAGTACCCGTCCAGAACCAGGCGCACCTCGTGCACCTCATCTCACCGCCGGAGACCGCCCAAACCGCGGACCGGCTCATCCGCGCGAAGGGCATGATCGAGACGGAAAGGGGCATCGGCATCAGCACCTGTTCCGTGTGCCACCCCCCGGAGCTCGCCTACCAGATAGGAGACCTTACCTTTGCGGACGAACAGCCTTTCGCAGGCACCAAGGTATGCCAGCCATGCCATAGCCAGGGAGGCAGCTACAACGGGGTATCGGATTCCCTCATCGGTGCGAAAAACAACTGGGAGTCGTCCCCGTATAATTCCAACGGCACCCTCAAACTGGGAAGGGAGAAATGGTGCGCGGGATGTCATGATGACGAGCCATCGAGAATATGGTGGCCGGGCCTCGGGGCCCCCATTGTGGCACCCAATGTATGTGGTGAAGTCGTCGATCCTGTCGCGCAACCCGAGGGATACGGTTTCTTTCAGACAGGTCACGGGCTCCCCCCCTATCTGGTCAACCCGGATTCGGGTAGACGCGGGGCCGGTCTTATCTGCACCGATTGCCATGATCCCGATATGCCCCACATCAACATCAGTCGCTACAATGCAGAGGAGGCCAACTACCGGTCGGGCTTTCGCCTTCGAATGGTGAACGGCAAGGAGCCCATGGTGATTCCCCGCTGGCGCGACGAATACTGGTCAGGGGATTTCAACCTGTGCTATTCCTGCCACAATGAGGAGTCGATCATAGGCCTCGGATTCGGTTATCGCTACTACTCCACCAACCACAATCCCTTCTTCCTGGTGGACACCGTGCAGACAGGATTCAAAAACGTGGACCTCCTGGGGCTGAACAGGCACAACACCACCAGGGGGCCGACCTTCGAATTCGTCAATTATTTCCCCAGCAACAGCCACTGGAACCATCTGGCGATCCCCAATGCCCTGGTCACCCTCTCCGCACCCGCCGGAAGCGGTGGGGCCAGCCGGACGAACCGATGCACCGACAGCCGATGCCACAGCAAGATCGTTTGGGATTCCGACCGGGACGGATGGCTGGACTCCCGCCCCTCCTGTACGGCATGCCATAATCCCCACGGAACCAAGCACACGGCCATGACCAGGAACGATCTTGCCATCACCCATGACAAAGACGGGGCGGACTGGACATACGGGTATATAGGGACCGGCAACTACGGCCTTTTCGGCAACGAAGGCGACGACCTTTACTGCGGTGAATGTCATGCCGGGCTCATGCGCTTCGGCGTGAGCAACTACAAATACTACCGGAAACCATGGGACGAGGAAGACGAGGTACCTCCCCTGCCTCCCGGTTGATGAGGCCCGCCCTTCATCGATTCGTTACGTGAAGATTTTCAACTAATCACCTGTTTTTAAAACCTCCCATCCTTGATGGCCTCACAAAAAGTCGTCAAGCCTGTCACTCCGGCGAAGGCCGGAGTCCAGAAGTCCTTGAAAAGACTTGATTCCGTGTCAAGCACGAAATGACGGAATAGGATGGAAATCGACTTTTTACGATTCCATCATCCTTCGTTATGATCAAAAAATCACGGTGGTTCATCTGAAAATAATTCAACAAGCCTTTGTTTTATTTATTTTAATCCTTCGTTGTGATCGATAGATCATGGCGGTTTAGCGGAACGGGCCGTGAGGATCATGGAGGGATATCCTGCATGATCATATTATACAATATTGCATATAGAATGCATATTATTGCAGAACAATACAACATTCCCCTGCCCCGGCCCCTTTTGTCCCTGTAACCGAATCCCCTTGAAATTCGTGTCATATACCATGGCTCAACCTCCTCCGGCAAAAAATGATCAATGCTGATCAGTGACTAAACAGCAGTGTCCCTGTGCACGCTTGTTCCTGGTGCATGATCCCCCATACAGGGGGAGATATGGCGAAGACTCCCTATCACCCCTCACCCCCGGCAATGCCTTCACCCCTTGCCCCTCCCTCCCGTCCGACCCTGCGCCGAGCTTCGTGTACTCGTGGGCGATTGACATGTGACTCCCATGCACGGACAAACGTTCCGGGTGTGCATCATGGTATTTGTTTTGCATGTTATCCACACGGATGGGGACATATGCAACACTAATTAAATTAAATATATTTTTGCTGTATTAATTTGTTTATTTGCAGGCAGGTGCAAGGACAAACGCCCCGGATTGCCGGGCAGTGTTCGATGCGGGGCTGGGAGGGGGGCTCATCCATTATCACTATCGAAATAATTAATATTAAAATAATTAATAAGTTAGGATGGTCTTAACTTGAAGTCTGTTCACAAAATTACTATAATGAGATACTTTAATCGAAACCATTTCCCGACGATGGGAATGATACTGCACAGGTGTATCTGAAAACAAAAAACTCATGCCATATACAATATCAGATCGCAGCGCACCACGATGTGCCACGCTTACCCTCGTGGTTACCTGTCTTCTCTTGTTTTTTTGCGCAGTAAACACATACGCCATAACCGGGCCTCACGGGGATGAGAGAATCAAGAGCCCGAAAGGGGTATGCGCCACGTGTCACATCCCCCACAGATCGAAGGGTCCCAAGATATGGGCAAGGACCAGCAAGAAGCCCGGGCTCTATGACGGCATCCACCAACTGTGTGCAACCTGTCACGATGGTACCATGTTCTTCAAGGGGGACGCCGTGTCCGGCGGTGAAGTCTTCATGGTCGACGGATACCAGTCAGGCGGTTATTCCCCGGCCAACGAATATGAAGGGGTTTTCACCGTGGACACCGGACCGGACGGTGAACCGGAGGTCTATGCAAGCACCGGCACCGACGATGTCATGGACGAGATGGAGGGGGGTTCCTCCACCGACGGCCCCTTTGAGAACCATGTCATGCACGGAGGGGCTGATGTAGGCCTCGACGATGCACTTATCTACTTCGATTCAGAGGTATTTCCCCTCGATCCCACGGACAGGGACACCTATCCCCAGGGGCCTGGTCTTGAACACTATCAGTCAGGAGGGGCCGGGGTTTACTGCGGCACCTGCCATGATCCCCATAATCAGCCGGATGAGCGTAAATCCGGCGGATTCTACCTGCGAACTCGGCCCGGCCACAAAGTGGGTGATCCCTGGTACAACCGGAAGCCCTTCTGTGCCCAATGCCACGGGGAGATTCACGCCCCCGAGTCGGATTGCCTGGCCTGCCACCATCCCCACCTGGGAAGGACGATGATCAAGGATAACGAGACCCTCGGCAGAAAGATCTTCCTGTTTCCGGTGGAGGAGAGGCCATTCATCGCCACGCCCAATGTGCTCTCGATAAACGATACCGGCGACGACGAATGGTCGGCCGCCCTGTGCTACGGATGTCATAACGGTATCCAGGGAAACCTGTGGACACAGGCAGGGGCGGTTCCCATCTGCGGCGAGGACATCACCGATGATTCCAGGGAACACCACCCCATGGGCACCCAGGCATGGCTGGGTGACGGCTCCAAGGTATACAACGGCCTTTTTATCCGGGCACCGGGAACCCCGGCGGAGTTCCTCAACAAGAACGGGGGGCTTACCTGCACCAGTTGTCACGACGGATTTCACGGCCCGGGGCCCTATACCGGGACGGGGGCCAAGGGGAAGAACAAGCGAAACAACTTCCTGCGCTGGCACTTCGCCAATCCGGACGGCGCCGGTGAACCCCAGAGCACGGACCCCTCGGAGGACAGCGCCGACTTTTGCATCGCATGCCATTCGGACAAGAGCGCATCCATGCTTGATGGCAGGCATCTGCACACGAGGTCGGAGGCCTATGCACGGAATGTCACGAGGCTGACCTTCATGGCCGACCCGAACGGGAGTGCGAGCGAAACCGAAGTGGGATGTGCGAATTGCATGTTCTGCCATTTCATCCACGACGGCACGGAGCGGCAGAAGACGAGCACCAGCGAATCCCTGGAGACCCTGGTGATCCGTCCGGATGTGGATTCCCTGATGCGCATCGCCCCCCTCAACCTGGCATGGGGAGAGCACCTTGATAACACCGATCCCTTCGATTACGAAGACCTTTGCTACGGATGCCACGGTGATCAGGCCATCGTGGGAGAGCTGGGGGCAGGGTCGCTGCTCAGACCCGAGGAATACTACACCCACCCCTTTACCGTGGAACCCCAGATCTTCATCGACCCGAACTCCTTTCCCGTGTCCGACGGGGGGGAGAACGGGGTGACCGATGACTACGGCGCCCAGCAGGGGGAGATATTCTGCGGAACATGCCATGACGTGCATACAGGGGCGAACCGCCCCTACCTCAGGTCCCAACGCTCCCCCTATGAGGCCAATGGCTTCTGCGAGGGGTGCCATGACCAGGATGGGTTCCTCTCTACAAGCCATCCCATAGACCGGGGCCCCAATCCCGATCCACAAAACGGACCGGTCACCGCCGAAACCTTCGAAGACACGCTGTGGGGGAACGGCCCGGTCTTCTCCTCCGGCGGAAGCGGGAACCCGGGAGGGATCACCGCCCCCTACGATGCGGCGCAATCCTCCTCCCTGCTCGGAACAAAGGGGAGGGTCATCTGCCTTACCTGTCACAACACCCATGCAGCGCGCACCTCACGAAAGGGTGAAGTGCCCGGTGATTCGAGCATGGTGCACGGGAAGCTCCTGGTGATGGACAACTTCCCCACCAACTCGACGGAGCCGGGGGACGAGCTGTGCAGGGCATGCCATGATCGCAGCATCTTCCCCATCAACGGTCCTCACCGGGAAGATCTTGCATCCTATGAAGAACGGGGCATCTGCCACAACTGCCATGTACCCCATCGCGCGCAGTCCGAATCCAAGCTATGGGCCATAGACCTGCCGGGGACCTTCGATGGGGTGCACGATATGTGCAACAGTTGCCACAATCCCCTGGACTCCTCGACCGTATCCGGGCAGGGGAACGTCTTTTCGAAGGGGCAGTATGAAAATCATGTGATGTTCGGCGGAGCGGTCATCACCACCGGGGAATGCCCGGAGGCCCCCAGTTTGAGACTCATAGGGGATGTGAACACCGCCATCTTCCCCCTCGATCCCAACGACTGGGACACCATCCCCGATAAGGACGACGGAAGTTACTGCAATCGCTCCACCTTCAGCTACCGGGAAGGGGGTGAGGGATTTTACTGCGGCACCTGTCATAATCCCCACAACGATCTCTCGGAGGACCCGAACGGTTACGGCGACTACCTCAGGGCAAAGGATTCCTCATGGATAGGGGGGGCCGGTAAGAGAAAGCCCTTCTGTATCCAGTGCCACGGTGAGATCCATGCACCCGGCAGCGATTGCCTCGACTGCCATCACCCCCACCAGGGGAAGACCCTCATCGAGGATGACGAGCGTATAGGCCGGCTGATTCTCTCCCAATTCTCGGTGGTTGCCACCGCGTTCACCGCCCTCCCCAATGTTCCCGAGATAACGGATGACCCGAATGACACCAACCCATCGCAATTCTGTTATGCGTGTCACAATCCCGATGCGGGGGGAAGTGCCGGCATACCGGTCATATACGGTGACGATACGGGGGATGAAAGAAGGGAGCACCATCCCATGGGTACCCAGGCCAGCGTCACCGACACGGAGAAGGTGAAGGATGGGGTATTTATCAGGGCGCCGGGGACGCCTCCCCAATTTCTCAACAATAACAAGCAGCTCACCTGTACCTCCTGTCACGACGGTCTGCATGGGCTTGGCCCCTTCGTGGGACTGGGTGAGCGGGAGAAGAGCAAGGCGAATTCCTTCCTGCGCTGGGTCCTCAACGACGGGGAGGACCGGGACAAGCCCGACTTCTGCCTGGCGTGCCATTCCGACAAGACCCCCTTTACCCATGAGGGAAGGCACATGGTGTCTCCGGCAGAGTCGCCGAACGGGCGGGGGGGATGCATGTTCTGCCACTTTGTCCACGACGGGGATGAGCGCCAGACCGACCCCATCCAGGGGATCGGCATACGCACCGACCTGGATGCCCTCATGAGGGTACCCTCTCTCAACCTGGTGTGGGGCGACCGGCAGGGGGACACCGACATCTTCGACTATGAGGATCTCTGCTTCGGCTGTCATGGGACCCAGGCCATTGTGGGCGGCACCGGCGGCGCCGGGGCGCTGATCGATCCGAACGTCCATTTCACCCATCCCTTCACCCTGGTCCCCGATGCGGATATCATCGGGGAGGGATTCCCCGTAGCGGACGGCACAGCCATGACCATCCACGACGACTACGGCACAGAGAACGGCCATATGTACTGCGGCACCTGCCACGACGTGCACGACAACCGGACCGCACCCTACCTGGGGACCCATCCCTCGCCGTATACGACCAAGGGCCTGTGTGAGGCATGCCATGATGCGGACAGCGAGTTCGTACCGGCCAGTCACCCGGTCGGGGTCGGACCGAATCCCGATCCCTCGGACGGCGCACCCACCCCAGCCGCCTTTGCGGACACCTTTCACGGAGGCGGCCCGCTCTTCTCACAGGGGGGAAGCGGAAGACCGGGCGGCATTACCTATCCCTTCAATGCAACTACCGGCCAGTCCACCTTGGGCGGCAAGGGCGCGGTGATATGCCTGACCTGCCACAACACCCATGCCGCCGCAACCTCGTGGGAAGGCACAACCAAGACAGATGCGAGAGAGGACCATGGCTACCTCCTGGTCAAGGATAATTTCGTCGAACGCAGCACCCTCAGCCCGGGAAGCGAGTTGTGCAAGGCCTGCCATCCATTCGGGGATACCGAGTATGACTTCCCCTCAGGGGATCACGGAGGCGGTGGACTCTCCGGGGCCGAATGGGGGATCTGCAATGCCTGCCATACCCCTCACGGCGCAGTCGGACCAAAGCTCTGGTCACGCCCCGGCTACGGGGCAGGTCCCTTCCAGGGCTTCCGCCAACTCTGCTTCACCTGTCACAACCTCGCGGGCATCGCCAAGACCGGCGCGGAGTCCGTCTTCAAAAAGGCCCTCCCCGGAGGACAGATACCGGGCGATTACCTGGAGGACCATGTGATGCGAAACTGGGCGGACATTGATGGAGTGGCCTACTACGATCCCAACACCTTCCCCCGCGATCCATCCGATCATGACGCCATCCCCACGGGGCCGAAGCCCCAGCCCGATCCCCATGACGGCTTCTACTGCGGGTCCTGTCACAACCCGCACCTCCAGCAGGGCGATGCCTACCTGCGCAGCAGGGGCGGGAACGCCGGGTACCCGGGCAAGCGCGAGGACTTCTGCAACGACTGCCATATCGACGCCCACTTCCAGGATCAGGATGACGGGTGCCTCTTATGCCACAATCCCCACCAGGGCGGGACACGCATAGAAGAGGACCCCAATGTGGGACGGCTCATCCTGATCGTGGATTTCAGGGCGCGAACCTTTACCGCCGAGCCCAATGTGGACGGGTTCACCGGCGGTGACGTCAGTTCGACCTGCTACGGATGTCACGGTCCGTCCGAGTCCGACCCGAACAGCATCTCCTGGGAGAACCTTGGCGCCACCTGCATCTACGGCGATGACGCCGCTACCGTGGAAGACGCCGATTCCCAGGCCCGCCGGAGGGGGAAGACACTGACCTATCCCCCCAGGGACCACCACCCCATGGGCAGGCAGGCCCGGTTCGGCCAGTGCCCCAGGGCCCCCGGTGCGGACCGGAGCCTCTTCAACAAAAACGGGGAGCTGACCTGCACCTCCTGTCATTCGGACAACCATCAAGGCGACCGGGGAAACAACTTCCTGCGCTGGGACTTTGCCAAAGACAACAGTCACTTCTGCCTGCGGTGCCATCCCAATAAGCAGGAGACCAAGCTCGGGCCTCTCGGCGGGGGCCACCACCAGACCTGGGAGACCAGCCCGGTCACCAGGGTGGTTCGCACACTGGCGACACAAAACGGGAAAAAGACGGTAACACCGATCACGGTCAGGTGTGGAAACTGCATGTTCTGTCACTTCATCCATGACGGCGAGGACCAGGGGGACACACCGACCCCGGGGGTGAAGACCCTGATGCGGATCAGCCCGGTGAACCTGCGATGGGGGGACGCATGGCAGGATGACGATTCCCTGGATTACGAGGACCTCTGTTACGGTTGCCACAGCAGGGAACGGATCGTCGGAGGGGTGGGGAGTCTGGGGGCGCTGATCGTTCCTCCTCTGGAACTGGGGCCGGAGGCTGCAGCCGATCCCATTCTGGGCAGGAGATTCAGTCATCGATTCAGGTGCGAGCCCAACCCGGCGAGCCCGACCTCGATCAGGCTCAGATCGGCAAACCCGGTGTTCCCGTTGTCGGACGGAACAGGGGAGATGGTGGTGGATGATTACGGCACCCAAGCAGGGCGTCTCTACTGCGGCACCTGCCACGACGTACACACATGGGCGGCAAACCCCGGAACCAAATACCTCAGGGGCCTGACCTCCCCCTATGCGCCCGGCGGGGGTTTCTGCCACGAGTGTCACAGCGCCGATCCCGCGCCGAGCGTCTGCACCCCCGCCGTCAACCATCGCCTTGCACCGGCACCCGAGGGGATCATCTCCGTGGTTGAATGGTCTCCACTTTTGTTCAGCAATGTTGACCCCGGAATGGCCCGCGGCAAGGGAGAAAAGGGGGGGTATGTCGCGGCGCCCACCGGCCTTTCTCCCAGCGTGGGGCAGATGACCTGCCTCACCTGCCACAATATCCATGCGGCGGAAACCACCTATGACGGTCAGGTCGCCGGACCGCAATCCGACGAATCGGTCCTGGTGGACGGAAGGCACGGAAAGCTGCTGGTCATCGACAACGGTCACGGACCGGCAGGAAGCGACCTGTGCATCAACTGCCATCCCGATCATTCGCAGATCGTCGGGTCCGCCCACGACTTCTCCCACCGGGGTCTGGACGGCCTGGGCGGAGGGATTGCCACCAAGGGGATCTGCTCCGCATGCCACAGCCCCCACCTGGCCCCCGGTGAAAAGCTCCTGTGGGTCCGTTCCATGGCGGAAGAGCGGTTGACCTTCGGGGCTGCGCCCGGTTTTGCCCTGGGATCGACCATATACTGCTATGATTGCCATTCGGGCATCGTATGTGATGCGAACCCGCCGCCCGAGCTATTCCTCCCCTTCCCGCCCCAGGACGTGGCCTTCGTGGATGGACCGGGAGGGCTTATCGCAGGCTACTACGAAAACGTGCCCGCCTATGTCCAGGACATACCGCCGCACCGCCTCCCCTCGGGGATGCCGACGGAGATCAAAACCGCGGGACACTTCGTGCGGCAACCCATACTCACCCCGGGCATTTCCCAGAACGATAAACTGGCCTGCAATGACTGCCACAATCCCCACCGGGGGATCACCAAGGAAGGAATCCCCAACCAGGCCTTTATCAAGGCGATCCTGGGGGGAAAACCCATGGGCCCCTACAAGGCGAGCATCAACATGGCCTATCACCCGGAGACCAGGGACAACCTGGAGAGCAGGCAGGCGTGTGTGGCCTGTCACGGGCTCGCCGAGCGGACCAATGCCCCCATCTACGCCCCGACCACCTTCACGAACGTCAATCCGCTCTATACGAGCGCCTTGCTCCTGGCCAGGCCGCCCAAAACCGTATACGAGCATTTCGATGCAGGCATCTATGCCTGCACGGATTGCCATCGACACAACAGGGCCATGGTCCTGTGCATCGATTGCCACGGCTACCCCCCCACCAGCGTCGGCAATGGTTGGATGGGACCCGGGGATACCGACCAGAATTATAAAGGAGGTGCGGGGGCGCACTACACGCATGTAGTGGAACACCAGTTTGTCTGCACCATGTGCCACAAGGGCTGTCTCCACGACCCGGGAGGCGCCACGGTGGTAAACCCCTCCTTCAAGAGGGCGAAGGTGAGCATCGACTTCGATACATCCTATGCATTCCCCAGGTCCTCGGGTGAGTTCCAGACCAAAATGGGATACTATGGCACGGACGGGAAGGCCATTATCCCGCCGATCTATGATCCCATCAAACAGACCTGCTATGTGGGATGCCACAATCCGCTGGTGGGCGATCCCGACGATATTCCGAACCTGAACAATCCCACACCGGCCTGGTCATTGCAGGCGGCGCAGGCGCCGACAGCGCCGACCTATCCAGGGGGATCCAGCACACCCACCTGGATAACGGTGAGGATACCCTATGTGATTCCGGGAGTGCTTCCTGGTACCTGGCAGATACCGGGGCTCTAACATGAAATGATCGGAGAGGGAAGGATTATGCTAATGGGCTATACAAAAAAAACGGCGATATGGCGTGACGTCCATACCGCAATGATTTCAGGGGAAGGGGAATAATGACCGCCGACGTGAAGACGAACCGGAGGTGCACTCGAATGCACACGTTTACCCTGATGGCGTGTATTTCACTCCTTTTCTGCCTCCTGCTGCCCGGGGCACGTATCCTCGACGCACAGGGAACGCGGGAGAGGACCTCTCCCCCCAGAAGCTGTACAGGCT
>JBLIRP010000026.1:0-14610 GCA_049472355.1 bacterium
GTTTTTGCCGCCACCCTTTTTGCCGCACCGTTTTTTACCCTCCCCGGATTCCGTCTTTCCTTCAATCTCCTCACATATGTATCCATAGATCCTGAGCCTTCATGTCGTATCCTGTCAGGCACCTGAATGCCGCACCGGTTAGCGCAACGAAATCCCAAAGCCGCTTTTGTCAAATTTCCAGTAATCGGTCAATATATTGTAAGAAAGGTAAGGGTAACTGAGTAGCTCCGCTTCGCTCCGCCTGACGAAGTCTTGTTTGACCCCTCGCGCAAGAAATGGAGCAATTAGGGCTTCCAAGAATTTCAACCAATAAAATCAAAATAATATAGATTGAACCCACCCGATCTTTTCGACACCCTGAACACTTACGCCCCCTGTAAGGAATACGCTGCATTTCCCCCTGAAACTTCTCATTGACAGGGATTGTGATTATTTGATAGAATCAATTGTAAGAAACTCAACGAGTTATATATTTTATCATCATGATTTCAAGATGATGGACCCAATGACCGCTCCGATGCCTCTACAATCATATCGGGGAGGCATGGGGGTCCACTGAATCCTTAGTGAAGGAGTGCACCATGAAGAAGGTCATCTACCTGGATATCGAGAAATGCCTGGGATGCAGAAGCTGTATCTTTGCCTGCGCTGTGGAACACTCCACGTCGAAGAACAGGATCGAGGCAGTATCCGAAACACCCCGGCCCAAGGCGCGGCTCCACATGGTGGTCGCTGAAGGGACCGCCGTACCCCTGCAGTGCCGTCACTGCGAGGATGCGCCGTGCGTCGCCGTGTGCCCGACCAGGGCGATCGAAAAGCTCGGTCCTCAGGAGCCGGTGATCATCCATGAGAGAAGGTGCATAGGATGCACCTTCTGCATGGTTGTGTGTCCGTTCGGTGTCATATCCCTGTCCAGCGAAGGCAGGGCTGCCGTCAAGTGCGACCGATGCGTGGAGCGCGAGCAACAGGGAAGGCTCCCCGCATGCGTCGAGGCGTGCCCGACCGGCGCCCTTCAGTTCCTGAGCATCGATGAAATCAACGAGAAGAAACGAGACCGGGCCGCAAGGAAGGAATTGGCTGCCCTGGCAGAGGCGGAGAAGCTGTAGTTCTTTCGGGAAGGCCCTCCAGCCGCGGATCGCATCAGGGTCTTCCACCGCCGTGCACATTCTCCGTATTGGGGGGAATATTGTGATCGAGGTAACCGTATGCGTCGGCAGTTCGTGCCATATTAAGGGTTCCAGGAAATTTATCGAACAGCTCAACAAGCTGATTGCCGAGTATAAGCTGGAGGATATGGTATCGCTCAAGGGCTCCTTTTGCCTCGAACACTGCGGCGAAGGTTTCAACTGGAAGATCGGTGATACCTTATATAGCTGCAAGGACATTCACGAGGCGGAACGAATCTTCCGTGAAAAGGTTATAACCCCCTTGACAGGAAAGGAATAATGCCCCTTATAACGACCACCCCTTCCCATTGCAGGGATTGCTACAAATGCCTGCGATCCTGCCCGCTCAAGGCAATAAGGATCTGCAAGGGGGCGGTGCAAATCGAGGAAAGCCGCTGCATCTTCGACGGGCGGTGTATCACCTTTTGCCCCCAGGGCGCCATCCAGGCGGTCGGGGAGGTGAACAGGGTAAAAAAATACATCCGTGCAAAGGGACGGGTTATCGCAAGCCTGTCTCCCACCACAGCCCTGGCCTTCGGGGGGAACCCCGAAGGGATCACGGACGCGTTCATGAAACTGGGATTTGCAGGGGTGGAATATATGGCGGACGCCGGTGCCGCCATGGTCAGGGAATACGAGCGGGTACTACCCGGTCTTGCTCGGCCGGTCATCTCCTCTCACTGCCCCGCCGTCTGCGAACTGATGGAGAAATACTTCCCCGAGGCATTGAATCATCTTGCACCTGTAGCCGACCCTGCAGTATGTCACGCACGCATCATCAAGTCACGGGAAGAGGGGCCCTGCCGAGTGATCTACGTCGGTCCGTGCCTTGCCCAACGGCTCCGGGAGGGAGAGGACCTTGACGCAGTGCTGACACTGCTCGAGGTGGAAAACTGGTTTGTGGAGGAGGGGATTGAGATTTCGCCCCTATCCATCGAAAACCGCAAAAAGCAGCGTCTGGGTTCTGCTGGGGCGCTTGCGGTTTCCGGGGGGTTGCTCTCATCGCTCAATCTCAAGGAGTCGATTGCCGGGGGCAGGAGCATCTCCCTTTCAGGGTTGGAGGATTGTATCAAATTCCTGAAAAATCTTCCTTCCGAGGAATCCGGTCTTGAATTTGCGGATCTCATGGCATGCCCCGGCGGATGTATCAACGGCCCCTTTCTGCGGACAAAGCAGGACACCGTAAGCAGGCGATTCGCCCTTGCCACGGGCGTCGTCCATGCGCCGGAGTCACTTGTCGTAGCGGCGGACCTTACACGGAAGCCGCGGCCCAGGCCGTTCGTGCCCCCGAAAACGAGCCAGGAGGAGGTCAACTACGTGCTGCGCCACCACACCAGTCACCTCGATTGCGGCATCTGCGGCTACGACAGTTGTCTCCAGAAGGCGAAGGCCGTGTGCGAGGGGATGGCGGATGTGGAGATCTGCGTGCCCATGATACGAACACAGGGGCAGGAGACCCTTTCCATCCTGGAATACACCCCGAATGGGGTGGTGCTCGTGGATACGGGCACCAGGATACGTTTTGCAAACCCCTCGTTTTACCGCATGTTCAAGTGTGAAGGGGAAAACGTGCTCGGGAGGCCGGTCGCCGATTTCATCCATACCGATTGCTTCGAAGAGGCCATCAAGAGCGCCAAGAGCACCAATTTCAAGAGAAGCATCCCGGAATTGGGGGTGAGTTTTCGGGCGTGCATCTTTCCGATCACGGGAGAGGCGCTCTTTTGCGGTATCCTGAATGATATCTCCGAGGAGGAGGAGGCCCGGCAGGAATTCGTGAAGGTGAAGGACGAAACCCTTCAAAGGGCCCAGGAGGTCATCGGCCGCCAGATGAAAACAGCCCAGGAGATAGCGGGACTGCTCGGTGAGACCACTGCGGAAACCAAGGTGCTGCTCGTCAAGCTCATGAATCTTTTTGAGGAGAAGGAAACACCGGGTGATGTTCTTCTATGAATTCGCAGCGGGGCAGATCTCCAAGTCACACGAGGAGCTGTGCGGAGACAGCGTGGCATTCTCCTCTCACCACAACGATGTCACCATGGTGCTCTCGGATGGATTGGGAAGCGGTGTCAAGGCGAATATCCTGGCGACGCTTACCACCCGCATGCTCACCTGCATGCTGGACAATGGACTGCCCCTCAGGGAGGTGGTAAAAACCGTCACCGAGACCCTGCCGGTGTGCAAGGTACGGCGGCTGGCGTACAGCACCTTTTCCGTAGCCCAGCTTTTTTCGGACGGCGAGGGCCGTTTGGTGGAATTCGACAGCCCGTCGGCCTTTGTTTTCAGGGGCAACAACCTTCAGGATCTCAACTGGGAACTCATTTCCATCTCCCAGAAGAATATACGGGCATGCAATCTGAAATTGCACACCGGAGACTGGCTCGTATTCGTCTCCGACGGGGTTATCAGCGCCGGGATCGGTGGGCTCTATCCCCTCGGGTGGGGCTGGGACCAGGTGGCGCACTACCTGGCGAATCATCTCGCTGAGCCGGTATCCGCCCAGGAGGTCGTGAACGCCACCCTGGAAACGGTGAGCAGCCTGTATGCGGGCCCACCCGGTGACGATGTGACCGTGGCCATCATCAAGGTGCGCCACAAGCGGTTCCTGACCATTTTGTTCGGCCCGCCCCTTAATCAACAGGAAGATCCGATAGTCGTTGAAGACCTCATGAACGCCGAGGGACGGCGGGTGGTGTGCGGCGGCACAACGGCGAACATCGTGGCCCGGCACCTGGGCAAGGAACTCTCGGTGGATCTGGGCACCATGACCGAGGATGTTCCTCCCCTGGGACATATCGACGGCATCGACCTGGTGACCGAAGGGGTGCTGACGATGACCCGCCTGGTGACGATGCTCCAGAAGGGGCTCACCGCAAGTTCCCGAAGGTTCCAGGTGGACAGCTCAAGCGCCTTGCTGAGGCTGCTGGAGGAGGCGGACAGCATCAGGCTCCTGGTTGGACAGGCAAAGAACCCTGCACATCAGGACCCGAACCTTCCCGTGGAGATCAAGACCGAATTGGCACGAGAGCTCCAGGATTACCTCATCAAGCGGAACAAGGAGTGTTCGATAGAATACTTTTGATAAAAGGGGATGTGCATGAAAAAGGATAACGGTACCACCAAAAAACGCCCGACCAAAACAAGTACGGCCGGCACCACGGAGGGCCCTTCACAGCTTGTAGATCGCCTTCTGGATCGCTACAACCGGAAAAGGGGGATGCTGATACCCATCATGCAGGACATACAGGAGGAATGCCAGTACCTTCCCGTGGATGTCCTCAAGGAGCTCTCCCTGCGCATGGAGGTCCCCCTCAGCCAGATATTTTCCGTGGCCACCTTCTACGCCATGTTCCGCCTGGCGCCTCCCGGGGAGCACCAGATCACCCTGTGCATGGGAACGGTGTGCTTTCTGAAGGGTGCGGGCAAGGTGGCCGAGGCCATACAGCGTGAATTTTCCGTAGAGGCGGGGGGCACCAGCCCGGACCGGAAGTTCACCTTTAAGCCGGTAAACTGCGTGGGTGCATGTGCCCTGGCCCCGGTCATGATCGTCGACGGGACCTATTACGATGCGGTCACCCCTGAGTCGGCCATCGACATTCTCCATGACGTGGCCGGAGGAAAAAAATCCGCGCACGACGCTTCGTCCGAGGGGGAATAACCAGATGGTTCAGGATGCCCCTCCTGTTGTGAGGGGCACCGGGATTCTAACAGAAAAGAGGGAATGGCATTGAGTACTGCAACAGCACGGTTACAGAGCGTTCAGGCACTGAAGGAATACGGAAAATCGCTCAAAAGGGGCAAAACCGGGAAGGAAAAGGTGGTGCGGGTGTGCATCGGCACCGGCTGCCAGGCAAAGGGATCCATGGAGGTACTGAAGGCATTCCAGGACGCGCTCAAGGAGATGGGCACCTCCAGGGTCAGGATCGAGACCAAGCGAACGGGGTGCCACGGCCTCTGCGAGCTCGGTCCGATAGTGGTCGTTGATCCTGGCGAGATCATCTATCTCCGGGTGCAGCCCTCCGACGTGCCGGAGATCTTCAGGGAAACCGTCATGCTGGGGCATGTGGTGGAGCGTCTGCTCTACGAAACGACAGCCGAGGGAGCGAGGGCGAAGACCCCCATGGAGATCCCCTTCTACAATCTCCAGAGGCGCATCGTGCTCGCCCTCAACGGGGTGATCGACCCCACCAGCATCGATGACTACATCCTCCAGGAGGGTTATGAGGGGATGGCCACGGCGCTCACCACCATGCAGCCCGATGAGATCATTGATTGGGTGGAGCGTTCCGGCCTCAGGGGCAGGGGGGGAGGAGGGTTTCCCACCGGCCGGAAGTGGCGCACCTGCCGCCGGACCGGACGCGAGCCCCGCTACGTGATCTGCAACGGGGATGAAGGGGACCCCGGCGCCTTCATGGACCGCTCCATCATGGAGGGCAACCCCCACGCGGTGATCGAGGGGATGATCATCGGTGCCTATGCGGTCGGCGCCCATGAGGGATTCATCTACGTGCGCCACGAGTATCCCCTGGCAGTCAAGCACCTCACCATGGCAATCGCCCAGGCAAAGGAGATGGGCCTCCTCGGCGAGGACATCCTGGGTACCGGATTCAACTTCGACATCACCATAAACCGGGGAGGAGGCGCATTCATCTGCGGTGAGTCAACGGCACTCATGGCCTCTCTGGAGGGGAGAATCGGAGAGCCAAGGGCCAAGTACGTGCACACCGTGGAATACGGTCTCAACGACTGCCCCACGGTGTTGAACAATGTGGAGACCTGGGCGACCGTGCCCGCCGTCATCCGCAACGGCCCGGATTGGCTTTCCTCCATAGGCACCGACCGGAGCAAGGGCACCAAGGTGTTCAGCCTGGTGGGCAAGGTGAACAACACGGGGCTGGTGGAGGTGCCCATGGGGATGACCCTGCGGGAGATCATCTTCGGCATCGGCGGCGGGGTGCAAGGCGGCCGCCCCTTCAAGGCGGTCCAGACCGGCGGTCCGTCGGGGGGCTGTCTTCCCGAGTCGCTCATAGATCTCCCGGTGGATTTCGATCGCCTCACCGAGGTGGGTTCCATGATGGGCTCCGGCGGTATGATCGTCATGGACGATACCACCTGCATGGTCAACGTGGCCAAGTACTTCCTGAATTTCCTCAGGCAGGAGTCCTGCGGGAAGTGCACCCCCTGCCGCGAGGGCATCGCCCAGATGCTCCACATCCTGCAGCGCATTACCAAGGGGCAAGGGGAGTCGGGAGACATCGAAATGCTGGAGGGACTGGCCGAGCTTCTGGCTGATTCTGCGCTCTGCGCCCTGGGAAAGACCGCAGCGAACCCGGTGCTCTCCACCCTGAGGTACTTCCGCAACGAGTATGAGGAGCACATCCGCGAAAGGCACTGCCCGGCCCTGGAGTGTCCGGGGTTATTCCGTTTCGAGATCCAGGAGGACCTCTGCAAGGGGTGCGGCATATGCCTCAAGAAATGCCCCATGGACGCCATCAGCGGGGAGAAGAAGAAGCCCCACGCCATCGACCAGGAGAAATGCACCCAGTGCGGTGTATGTTTTGCAAAGTGTCCCTTTTCTGCAGTCATAAAGATATAACCTTGGAGAGGAGTATGCCGACAATTACCATTGATGACAAGACGTATAACGCCGATACCGGAGAGACGATCCTCGAGGTCGCCATACGGGAGGGGATCTGGATTCCAACCCTCTGCTACCATCCCTCGCTCACCGGTTACGCATCCTGCCGACTCTGCCTGGTGGAACTCGACCGCGGCGATTGGCGGCAGATCGTCACCTCATGCAACTATCCCATTCGTTCGGATATACGCGTGTGGGTGAATTCGGAGCGCGCCATGCAGGCGCGCAAGGGGGTCATGGAGCTCCTGCTCGCCCGCTGCCCGGAGAGCGAGTACATCAAAGAGCTCGCCGAGCGCATGGGGGTGCAGGGTACACCCTATCCCAAGGTAACGGAGGCCCAGAGGAATTGCATGCTGTGCGGTCTGTGCACCAGGGTGTGCGCCGAGGTGATCGGCCAGTCGGCCATCAGTTTTTCCGGTCGCGGTGTGGAGCGTGTGGTATCAACGCCCTTCCAGCTTGCCTCGGATGCCTGCATCGCCTGCGGCGCCTGTGCCGCGGTCTGCCCGGTGGGAACCATACAGATCCGAATGCACGAAAACGAGATCGAGATCTCACCTTTCAAGTCCCGGGTGCCCGTTCCTCGCTGCATGGAATGCGGGGAGCCCCTGGTCAGTGCAAAGGTGGGTGAAAGGGTGCTTGAACTGCTTGCGCAAAAATTCCCCGAAGAGAACAAGGAACCCCTCCGGGATGCAGTCATGCTCTGTCCGGTATGCCGGCGTAAAAAGGTCGCCGGGGGATTGAGCTTTGCCTGCAGGGAGTTGAAATAGCCGTCTGAAACAAACAGGGATGCTATGAAGAGACCTCCGCGACGATGGGGGAAAGCTGTTCCTCAACGTAGCGGATAAAATCCTTTATAAGGGATTCGAGTTGCCGGAGGTGCCTTTCCGCATCCTCGAATTTCTTGTCCACGCCCATCTTTTCCAGCTTCAGCGCCAATTTCGTTATCTCCCATACTCGAAAGTTCGACAGGGTCCCCCCCAGGCTATGGGCGGCGCGCTGGAGACCCTCCGGGTCCCTGGCGATGATGGATGTTCGTATCCGTTCCACCTGATTCGGATAGGTTTCCACGAAGATCATGAAGATCTCCTTGAACAGTTCCGTATCCCCCTCGAAATCACCGGTGATGGTCCGGATATCAAACTCCATTTCCTTCGTCCCGATGACGGCGGATACCCTTTCGCGCGACAGTACCTGGTCAACCTTGAGGAGAAGCTCATCCATGTTGATCGGTTTTGCCAGGTAATCATCCATCCCCGCGGCCAGGCACTTCTCCTGGTCACCCTTCATGGCATGCGCCGTCATGGCGATGATGGGCAGGTGTTCGCCTGATCGCTTCTCCATTTCCCTGATATATCGTGTTGTCTCCAATCCGTCCATAACCGGCATCTGGACATCCATGAATGCCAAGTCGAAGCCGAGTTCCCTGAGGATTTCGAGGGCCTCCTGTCCGTTTTTTACGATGTGCACAAGATGCCCCTGCTTTTCAAGGAGCGTCTGTATGAACTTCTGATTTACCGGATTATCCTCGGCAAGAAGGATGCGCAAACCTTCCCCCGTGCCGTCGGTGCGATCATCCTTCATGCAATCGGTTTTTACCGGCTCACCCTGTGCCGGTTTCTTCTCCAGTACGGTCAAAATCGTATCAAGAAGCTCGTAAGGTTTTATCGGTTTGACAAGATTGGTGAAAACCCCGAGATCCTGGCAGGGCCCCTTCTTTTCCCTCCGGACGTACGAAGAGAGCAGAATGATCCTGGTGTCCCTCACCAGCCGGTTCCTCTTTATACGCTGGCATATCTTGGATACGTCCGTGCCGGGAATCAGCGTATCGAGCAGCATGACATGATAGGGTCCCCGGTTTTTGGCGGCGCCTTCCAGCGCAGCCAGGGCACTCTGACCATCATGGGCCTCACCGTACCCGAGCCCCCAGGGAGAGACAATATCACCAATAATTTTCCGGCAGGTGTCGTTATCATCGACAATCAACAGGCGTATGCCCTGAAGCGTGATCGTCTCGGCCCTCCTGGCTGCCTTTCTCTGCGTAGAGGGGAGAAGGAATCTGATCGAAAAATAAAACGTGCTCCCCTTCCCTACCCGGCTTTCCACCCATATCGTGCCCCCCATGATTTCCACGAGACGCTTTGAAATGGTGAGACCTAATCCGGTGCCGCCGAATCGCCTGGTGAAAGAACCATCGCCCTGCCGGAAACCTTCAAAGATTGCCTCCATCTTTTCCGGAGGGATACCAATGCCGTTATCCGATACGGAGAAATGGAGCGTCGCCGATTCCGTATCCTTTGCCTCAACCTTACAATGAATGAGCACCTCGCCCTTGTCCGTGAATTTAAAGGCATTGGAGCCCAGATTGATGACGACCTGGCGCAATTTTCCCGGGTCACCCACCAGAAAATCAGGGACCTCGGGATCGATGGAGTAGAGGAGCTCCAGCCCCTTTTCATGGGCCTTGACGGCCAATATGTCCACCGCGGCCTCGATGGTCTGGGGAAGGTTGAAGTCAACGTTCTCCATCTCCAGATGCCCTGCCTCAATCTTGGAGAAATCGAGGATCTCGTTGATGATATTCAAAAGGGAATCCGCCGAATCCCTAACGATTTCGAGATAATCACGCTGTTCATCGGTAAGCGGGGTGTCCAGGGCAAGGCGGGTCATCCCGATGATTCCGTTCATCGGTGTGCGGATCTCATGCGACATATTGGCCAAAAACTCACTCTTGGCGTTATTCGCCGCTTCCGCCTCCTGCTTAGCCGTGAACAGCTCCTGCGCCCGCTTTTCAAGCTCTGTGTATGCACGGTGCAGTTCGGCATCCCTCTTTTCTATCTGGTTCAACATCTCGTTAAGATTCCCCACCAGGAATCCCAACTCGCCGCTTGTATCACCCGGCACCCGGATGGAATAATCACGCCCCTCGGAAACCGCCTTCGTGATATGCGCCAATTCCACGAGCGGCCTTGAAATCATTCGCTGCATAAAGGTCCCTACAGGGAGGGCCAGCATAGTAACAAGGAGCAACAAAACGCCAACCAGCGGTACGTAAAAAAGCATGGATGTATGAATGGCACCCTGGAAGGTAATCAGATCATGGATGACCATACAGGCAAGCACAGAGATCAGCAATATGCTGCTCGTAAGGATGATAAGCAAAACGATCTTTTTTCGTATCGACAAGGTTCTCACAGACGGCATTCTCTCTCTTTGTTCCATGGACCGTTTCACTCAAGGAGCACATTGACAACGGAGGACATGTCTCTCCTCTTCATTTGAGAAAAACAATTCTCTATAATAAATCGTCCTTTTTGACCATTTTTATCAACCTTACAGGCATGACACCCCTCACTTCTTCATATTATTTTGAGTCAACAGCAAAGAAGGCGCCGGTCGCAGAGGGCTGAAGTCGCTCTTCCCCTCAGTCCGCATTCCACAATTTTCAGGATAGTGAGCATATCGTGTAATTCCTGTGTGTTGTCACCTTCCGGGTATTATCCGATATCTGTAATGAAATGAATCATCGCGGGGCATATGAATATCTCATCAGATCTCCCCCTGGATGCCTTCCTGTTTAAGATCGTATCTTAATTGATCATTTATCAGTGATTGCAATCCGGTGGTAAAAAAATTTGTGAGAAGTTGTATCCCTCCCCTTTGTACAATGTATTTTTTTGGGGTATAATGCACTATTAAAGATGCTGGATTTCCACTTATTTTTTTCTTTTGGATTTACCGTATCTCATTCTCTCTGAATGAAATTTGTAACTTGCTATTATCATCCGGCGGCTGTTTTTATTTTTTTTATACTTCAGGCTGTTGACAAATTGATTAATATGCTTATCATAGTAATATACTCATGCCTCAATACAACGAGGAGAATAATCACGAGAGATAATCGTTGCCTTTTTTAATGGGCATATAGCCCATGTCAACTAAATTCTACTCAAACACCTAACCCTTTCCATGGAGGACAAAAACATGGCAAAGACACTATTGGAAATGGCTGCTGAAATCGTTACAGCCCAGGCGTCAAACACACAGATGTCTTCAGAAGAGGTAAGTGACGCACTCAAAAGATTATTTGTCACTCTCAAGGATATCCGGGATAAAGAGGAGGGCAGCTATCCCGCCCTTGAACCGGGATCCACGGAAAAGGGGCAGTTACCCCTTGCGCCTAAAGACTCCATACAGAGAAATAAGATTGTGTGCCTTGAGTGCGGCAAGGAATTCAAACAGCTCTCCAAGTCGCATCTGAGATCCCATGATCTCACCCCCAAGGAATACAAGAAGAAACATGGGCTGCGAACCGGTCAGGCACTGGTGGCAAAATCCTTGACAGCGAAAAGGAGGAAGCTGGCAAAGGAGAAGAAACTGGGCAACAAGCTCGCTGAATACAGGAAAAAGAAGGCAGCGGGCAAGGCCTGAGATGATTCTTTAGGGATTCCGATGCCATTCCGCATATGAGAATCATTGCCTTCGGAGACATCCACGAGCATACCGATCACCTCTCTGCAATAGAGGATCTTCCCCGTGCGGACTGTGTTGTCATCACAGGGGATTTAACCAATACCGGCGGTATCGAAAGGGCAAAGATGGTTATCGATCACGTGCGACGATACAATACCGCCGTCTTTGCCCAGGCAGGCAATTTCGACAGGAGAGAGGTGGAATCCTTTCTTCAGGGACTCGGAATCAGTATCCACGGAAACGGTATTATTCAAGGAACAATTGGAATATTCGGGGTGGGGGGATCGAACCCCACCCCCTTCAACACCCCGAACGAGTTCGCGGAACATGAGATACATTCCCTTATCCTTCAAGGATACCGCACAGTGAAGGATGCCCCCTGCACGCTCTTTGTCCCCCACGCACCTCCCTACGACACGGCGGTCGACATGGTGAGAAGCGGAGAGCACGTCGGCAGCACGGCGGTAAGGGAATTTATCGAACTGTATCAACCCGATGTCTGTGTCACCGGACATATCCACGAAGGAAAGGGGGAGGACAGAATAGGGAGGACCCATGTAGTGAATCCCGGGCCGTTGGCTCAGGGGGGATACGTTGAATTAATCGAGGGGAAGACAGGCGTTGAGGCACGATTAAGACAGGTCCGGGGGAAGTGAGGAAGGCTGGCGAATGTTTTCATGTAACCTGTTGACGGTATGTCTTATTTCAGATTTACGTGTGGGAAAGGATGGCTGATGAGTATATCAATTCAAAAACCGAACAGGGAAGAGGTCGAAAAAAGAGGAATCTGCGACTGGCCGATCTGGGAAAAGGGCGTTTCACGCTTCGACTGGTATTATGATTCCACCGAGGAGTGCTATATCCTGGAAGGATCGGTTGAGGTGACAACCAAGGATGGTGAGACGGTGCATTTCGGCGAGGGTGATTTCGTGACCTTTCCCCAGGGTTTATCATGTACATGGAATATAAAAAAACCGGTCAGGAAACATTATAATTTCAGATAATTGATCCGGCTCACGTGGCGCGGGCGGGCATATCTGCCCTGACGATGCAATGTCACCATGAGGACTGCTGACAATCCGTTACATTTTTTGCACCTACCCCTGCTCGCATTATAAAGGATGAATCGCACTGCCCCGTTGAAACCTCCTTTCAGTCTTCTTTTCCACTTCTTCAATGACGGGGGCGAGGCTCGTACGCACATGATGTCCGCTGCGCACCATGGCCCGGCTATTCCGCTGTGCAGGGGAAAAGAGTAATAAAATGCAACAATATACCGTCTTTAATGATGAAATCGACATCACGAAATGTTCGCCATGTAATTTCCGCGCATGAAGGGACCTTTTGAATACATGACCTTTCTCGCTTGATTATGCTGCCTCTCTTGACAGTATCGTTTATTTCATGCGGTGATCATTACAATGCGTGACGGATTCCCTTTCATACATTCGTAAGGGTGTCAAAAAAGGGGGGGTGACGGCTGGACATTTCATTGCAAACTTCTTCAACGCAATGAGGTCTCATAGATTGGGGGTAGACCATGAGTAAAAAAACCTTGATCGATAAAAGATTTATTGTACCGCTTTTCGTCTGTGTGCTGTTCCTGCCGCTGGTCGCTTCCGCCGGGGGGCACGGAGGTATGTCAATGGGGGGGTATTCCGGACAGACCATGGGTGCGACGAATTACGGGTATGGATCATTTTCCCCTTCGTACAATCAGGCGGCCTGGAACATGGGCTCCCTTGGCCTTTATTCGAGCGTTCCCTTTTCGTCTCTTGGCTACGGATCATTATCCTCCGGGTATGGATCAGGATACTCATCATATCCGATCACCTCTCGATTCGGAAGTTTCACGAGTCCTTCATATGGGATGTCTTACGGGTCGGCTCTAAGTGGTTATGCCCCTGGATATGGTTACGGATACACGTGGGGTGGTTCAATGGGAGGAGGCTTGATGGGGAGCGGCTCGATGGGGGGAAGTTCAATGGGGGGAAGCGATTCTGACTCCGGTTCCGCGTCATTTTCCATGTCCGGGTCCGGCGCTTCATGGGGTTCTGATCGCACAGGGGCCTCTTACTCGGGTCAGCCGTTTTATGGTTCCTTTCCGATGCTGAATCCCTTGATGTACGGTTTTTTTGTCGGGTGGATATAACAAGGGGTTATTCGGCATTTTTGAAAATGGGTGGGGATGCCCCTTAATGGCTTCTTTCTTTGGAAGGGTGAGGGACACATTGTATCCGGGGAGGGATCACGCTATCCGACTACCCTCATCCATTCCTCCATGGTGGTAATCCCCTGTTTGACCTTTGCAAGCGCATTTTCCCGAAGGACCTTGAGCCCCAGTTCCTCAGCCTTCACCTGTATTGTGAGGGGGGATTCCCTTTGGATGATCATCTCGCGGATCTCGTTCCACATGGGGAGCACCTCGTAGATGGCAAACCTTCCCCGGTAGCCGGTGTCATAACATTTCGGGCAACCCTTCCCTGCGTAAAATGTATCCCGGGATAACTTCTGACCCATCCATTTGAGGTAGTCCAGGTACATGTCCGGGGGCTTTGTCTCCTGCCTGCAAGCAGGGCAGATCTTTCGCATCAGCCTCTGGGCGATGATCAAATCGACCGAGGTGGCCACCAGGAAGGGCTCTATCCCCATCTCCACCAGCCTGGTGATGGTCTCCACCGCACTGTTGGTGTGCAGGGTGCTCAGCACCAGATGCCCGGTAAGGGCGGCCTTCACCGCTATCTGCGCGGTCTCCAGGTCCCGCATCTCCCCCACCATGATCACATCGGGGTCCTGCCTCAGGAACGATCGCAGGGCACGGGCAAAATCCAGGCCGATGGCGGGATTCATCTGAAACTGGTTGATGCCGTGTATGTTGTACTCCACAGGGTCCTCCGCCGTATTGATGTTCCGGGTCCCGTCGTTCAGCTTCTGGAGCATCGAATACAGGGTGGTGCTCTTCCCGCTCCCCGTCGGGCCGGTGACCAGGATCATCCCCTTCGATTTATACATGGCCCCCATGAGGACCTTCATATCCTCGCCCTTCATCCCCAGCTTGCTGATGTCCATCTGCAGATTCGATTTGTCCAGCAGGCGCAGCACCACCTTCTCACCAAAACCTCCAGGAAAGACGGATACCCGGAAATCGATGCACTTCCCCTCCACCTTGATCCTGAACCGCCCGTCCTGCGGAAGCCGCCTTTCGGAGATGTCCAGCCGCGACATCACCTTTATCCGGGAGGTGATCCCGTTGCGGTATTTGAAGGGCGGCCTCATGGCCTGGATGAGCGAGCCGTCCACCCTGAACCGCACCCGCACCTCGTCCTCGTACGGCTCGAT
>JBLIRP010000027.1:0-27883 GCA_049472355.1 bacterium
TCACGATCGGCCCCTGGGTGCCTTCATACTCCGCGACGTAATCGGAGGGTTCCTCCTTCTCTTCGATGAATTCCAGGGAACCATCCTCCTCCTCCTGGCGTATCTCCTCGATAAGCTGCTCGATACCACCTTCCGGTCCCTGCTGGCTGCTGTAAAACCGGTCGATGGCATTCATCAGAAAGTATTCGGCAGCGCCGAAGGGGACGATCGTGTATCCCGATATGAACTCCAGGTCGCTTATCTTGTTCATGTCCTTCGGATTGTCGAGCGCGGTGTAGAGCCTCTGGTCATCAAGCTTGAAGGGCAGTGAGTAGTAGCGCTTCGCATACTTTGATGGTATGGTCTCCAGGATATTGTTGGGGATGTTTGTGAGCTCGGTCAGATGGAGCATGGAATACCCCGTGAATTGCTCCGACAGATACTGGAGCACCTCCTTTTCATTCAGGTAGTTCAGCGCGGCTACGGTGTACTGGATGGAACGGCCGCTTGTCTTCCGCGTGGAAAGCACCTGCTGGAGCTGCTGTCTGCTGAGCCTGGCATCGGAATAGAGCCGGTGTCCGAGTGTTTCATCGACATAGTAGCCATCGGATTTCTCCTGTTTGCTGCAGGCAGTCCGAAGGCTTTCGGTGAGGGCCAGGTAAGTGTCGATGTGATCCTCCTGCTTCAGCCTGGCGGTCAGCTTGTTGATCAGGTTGCTCGACACCTCACGAAAATTCTCGCTGACCTTGTCGAGCTCGTCGAGCCCCGAGATGATCGCATTGAATCCCTGGGCCACCATCTTGCGAATCTGCCAGGATTGATCATCGAGCCTTTTGCCATAGTGATCGAGCAGGGTCCGTGCCTCGTCGATCCTGCCTGCTTCAAGGTATGCGGACAGCTTCTCCTTGATTTCAACGGCATGCCTCGCCAGGAAGTCTATTTCCGGGACCGAGCTTCCCGGGACCTCCCTGAGGGTGATATCGTCCGGCGTATCCGATCCTTCCAGGCAGAGCCCGCTTGATCCATCCGAAAGGGAGCCCTCCGCGTGGCGAGGAGACGCATTCGATCCATCAACGGCATCATCCTTCAGGGAGACCTCCTCACCATCCCCAATGGTCCCGGGGTCTTCATCGAGAATGAACTCATCGATACCGGGGACCTCAGGGGGAGCGCCCCCGGCGCCGTCGAGATCATCCGCCCGGTATCCGGGATCGGAGGGAACCACTTCCTTCCCTGTTTCATCATCGATCTCATATACATCCGAACCCTGGATGCCCTTTGCCGGTGCCGCCCCACCCACTGCCCGGCTGTAATGGACCTCTTTGATTTTTATAGAGGAAATACCTCGCTTCCTGAGGTTCTCCGCCATTCCCCCCTTCTTGCACAGTTCTTCCGGCTGCGCCGACAATGCCTGCAAAAGGTCCTTCAAATCCTGCTGCGAGAGCCCCCTGGTAAAGGTGACACCCGACACATTCCGTGCGAGCATTTCGCTGATCAACTTGAAGGAGAAATCGAATCCCCTGTTAATCGGGGTATCCTCCACCAGCAACGTATCCTGGGCGACACGAATGGTTATCCTGTTTTTTTTCTTGAGAAGCGTGGAGAAAAGCTGAAAGGCCTTTTGGACCGGTTTGACGGAGGCGGGGTGATTTGCAGGGTAGGATCCTATCCCTTTCAGGCCAAGATAGAGATGTTTCACGGCGTCTTGCAACGCCGGCCGCCGCTCGCCTTTTTGGGGCATGGATCACCTCTGCATCAATAATTGATTGTGGTTGTCGTCATTACATTCCCTTCACCTCGCTTTCCTGCTCCCCTGTGCGCAAAAACCTTTGATGACCGGAACGTCCGGGATCGCCCGTGATTCAAGCGAATCCCGATGACCGCTCATCGTTTATGTTCGGCCCTGCGGCCGCCCCGCCGCATAATCACCCTCCGAAGACACCATCTCCAGCCTGCCGCAAGGATGTGCATAAAACCAGGGCGGCGGCATGAAACGATCTCCATGCCCCTCTGACCGCGAGAAAAGGGGCTGGTGTGAGAAAGATCACCCCTCTCCCCGAAAAGGATCCTGCCTGATCCACCCCTGACATCATCGATGGGCACAAGATCCTCGATGTGTATTACCTTTGTCTCGTCCTTTCCTTTAAATCCCTTCCCCCTCATACAACACCCCTATCCAAAGGGAAGATACCACCATAAATGCAAGGCCCATGCCAATCGGCTCTTTGCCGCTATTATCTTGATATAATTTGTTTTTTAAGCAATTTACTCATGCCGTGCACCGCACCATGGTTGCTTTATGATCACACACGTAAGGTTTCTATACACCTCATCGCGACGCATGCAATGCCAGCTTCCGGTCAAGGGTTGCCCTGGAAATACCCAGTATCCTGGCGGACTGTCTCTTGTTCCCGTTCATCTTCTCGAGGACGATCCTGATGTAGCGCTGCTCAACCTCCTCCAGCGACAAACCCGCATCGACGTCAAGGGAGGACCCGCTCGATTCCGGTTCGGAAGCGGTGCCCGGGAATTCCATCCTGTCGATGAGGATCGCATCCCCCTTGATGACGTCCCCTTTCGTGATGGCAACGGCGGCATTGACCACACGATTCAGCTCCCTCAGATTTCCCGGCCAGTGATAGGAAAAGAGCCTGTCTGCCGCCTTCTTGTCCAGCCCCCTGATCGATTTGTCCTGCTTTTGATTCGCCGCCACAATCTCCCCGGCCACAAGGGTGCGCAGGTCATTGGGCCGCTCCCTGAGAGGGGGGATGCAGATCCTGATGCCGCACAGGCGATAGAACAGGTCCTTCCTGAACCTGTCGAGCTCCATGAAACTCTGCAACGGGAGATGGGTGGCCGAAATGAGCCGCACATCGGCAATCAGGATCTTCTCCGAACCGAGCCTTTCAAACTCACCATACTCCACCGCCCTCAGGATCTTTGATTGTGCGGCAGTGCTCATGTCCGCGATCTCATCGATGAACAGCGTCCCCTTGTCGGCCAGTTCAAACTTCCCCTTCACCACCTTTTCGGCGCCGGTGAATGCACCCCTCTCGTGCCCGAACAACTGGCTGTCCAGGAGCGTATCGCTCAGGGCCGCGGCATTGAACGACACAAAGGGCCCTTCCGACCTCTTGGAGGAGTTGTGGATTGCCTTTGCAAGCAGGGTCTTGCCGGAGCCGGTCTCGCCGTGGATAAGAATGGGCAAATCGGTCTGGGAGGCGATCTTTGCCATTTCAAGACAGTTCTGCATGGATGCATCCGCTGTCCTGAAGTCGTCGAGGGTGCAGTCGTTCAGGTTCACCTGCTGATCCATGTATCGGTCTATGTGCATGTCAATGATAACCGGCCCTCCCGGTATGTTTTTTCCCGATGCCTTTGCATGACGCTGCCGTACCTGCGGGGGTCACCCCCCGGGGCCACCGTGCAGGGCAGGGATCACCTGCATAAACCGCACGGCGCATTTTCAGACTCCTCCCTTATCTTTTCGGAACGTCCGGGCCTTTTCATTTCCTGTTCCATGCCGAAGAGCTGGCGGAAAATGCCTCCCAACTCCATGAGATCCTTGTACGTCCCTTGCTCGACAAGGATCCCCTTCTCCAACACCATGACGAGGTCCGCCTGCCTGATATGGGAGGCCCTGTTATCAACGAAAAAACATGTCCGGCCCGCCAGGAACCTGTTCATATTCTCGATGAACGCGTTTTCGAAATCCCTGTCCAGGAAGCAGGTGGCATTATCGAAGAGGATGACCGACGGCCGGTGATAGAGTATCCGCGCGATCGCTATGCGCTGGCGTTGACTCGCGGAGAGTGCCAGGCCGGAGTCTCCCACCCTGGTGTCATACCCGAGGGGCAACCGCTCGATGAATGCATGGGCATTGCTCAGGCGCGCCGCCCAGAGCACCTGATCCATATCCGGCTCCCACTCCCCCAGTGCGATGTTCTGTGCTATGCTCCCCTCAAAAAGGTGATTCTCCTGGAGCACCAGGCCGCAATGCCTCCGCAGATCACGATGATTCAATGTCTTCGCATCGACATTGTCATAGAATACCGCCCCCCCGGTTGGGTCCAACAGCCCGGCAATGCACTTGAGCAGCGTAGTCTTCCCCGAACCGTTGCGTCCCACTATGCACACCCTTTTTCCGGCGGGCACATCAAAGCTGATGTGGTTGAGTATGCACGAAGATTCCGGCCCTGCAAAGCGGAAGCTGACATCCTGAAAACGAATCCGGCCGTCCAGTGCCCTTACCGGCTTGAGCCCGGAGTGGTTGCTCCCCTGTTCCGGCGCCTGATCCATGATATCCTGCAACCTCCGGGAGATCCTCACCAGGGACTGGGCATCCTGCCATCCGGAAAACAAGGTGCTGATGGCCCGGGTGGCAAGGCCCGCCAGAAAACCGAAGGCAACCAATCCCCCTATGGTGAGTTTCCAGTGCAGGACCTGACGCGCCCCGATCCACCAGAACAGGGCAATGGCAAAAAGGCCTATCAGACTGACGATCCCGTCATACCACATGAGGGTGAAACCCGCCTTGACCAGGGGGGCCGTCGCCCCGCGGAATTGCTCCAGTGCCCTTTTTCTCAGCATCTCCTCTGAGCCCGTCGACTTGACGGTCTCTATCCCCTGCACGATGTCACGTTCCATGGCGAAGTATTTGGCAAAAAACTCCTCACGCACAGTGAGGTTGAGCTTCAATTGTCGGGTGGAACAGCGCATGAGCAGGAACAGGAGGGGAATCGTTGCACAAAAGGCCAATCCCATGGCAGGGCTGTAATATGCCATGAGTACCAGGCAGAACACAAGCTGCGTCACTGCCATCAGGATATCCGCGCCGTTCTCCACCACGTAATCGAGCAGCGGCCGTATACCCTCGATGGATTGCTGCACAAACACCGTGACTCGCGAATTAAAAAAGGCCATGGGGAGATCCAGCAATTTTTTGATAATGGAATCCATGGCTGATATATCGATGTGCGCCGAGGCAAAACTCAGGAGATGTCGCTGGAGCGCCAGGGCAATGGTCATCAGGACCATGATCCCCGCCATGGAAAGGGCAAACACCGAAAGCAGCCCCTGGTCCTGGGCGACAATCCCTCCATCGATGAGCCTCTGGATGAATACCGGCAGCGAAACCTGCAGGAGGCCGATGACAATGGTCACCCCGATGATCTTGGCGACAACGCCCTTGAAGGGCCGGAAAAAGGGCCAGAGCCATTGCACGGAAGAGGTCTCCTCCGAATCCCTCTCCCCCTTGTGCGAGTAATCAAAAAGGGCTGCATACCCCGTCCATTCCCTCTCGAATTCCTTACGTTCCATGCGCGTGATCCCCACCGCGGGGTCCGCCACATTCACATACCGCCTGTCCATATCGTACAGGACCACCCAGTGGTCCCCCTTCAGATGGACAATGGCCGGCAACGGCATTTTGTGCAGGTTGCGTTTGGATGCCTTAATGGCGCGGGCCTCAAGCCCCAGTTCCCGTGCGGCCCGGCAGATCGCCTTGAGGCTGGTGCCTTCTGCTCCGGTGTATGCCAGTTGACGCAGGTGATTCAATCCCACATGATTTCCGAAAAACCTGCACACCATTGCCAGGCTCGCCACGCCGCAGTCGGTTTCATCCCCCTGCCAGATGTAGGGGAAACAGCGTATCCGCTTCTTGTTTCTTTTCACAAAGAGCCCCTCGGGAGAGGCAAAGGGGCCGAGCGTGGCGCTCACTGCCGTTCCGGTGTATTCCTCCTCGGGTTCCTCCGGTGTGACCGCTTCCTCCACCTCCTTCTCCTCCTGCCGCTCGCTGCCCAGTAGCTCCTGGTGGAAATCCAGGGGTATGCCATCGATGTGACGGTAGTCGTATTGAGAAATCCTCTCCTCGATCCGGGTTATGAATTCGGGGTAATTATCGATCATCATCCTGAAGCTCTCCCGCATGAGCATGAGGAGCTTGCATGGGGTAAGTGCCTGGACGGATGCAGAGCGGCTGATCCCCTTAAACATGGATAATTCCCCGAAAAAGTCGCCCTTTCTCAGGTATGCCCGGTACACCCGGTCATGGCCCTCTCCGGTAAAGACCCTAAGCATTCCATCCTCGACAATGTACATGGGGCCGGCCTCATCCCCCTCCCGGATGACCACCTCTCCTGTGTTGACAGCAATCTCCCTGGCCTCGGAGAGCAAGGTCTTCAAGGCCGCAATGGGAAGACGGGCGAACGGGGTGTATTCCAGGAAGAAATTGTGCAGATTGCGGTAGCGTATCTGCAATTCGAAGTATTCACTGATCTCCGGATTTGTGGTGATCAGCCCCTGGAACAGCGAGGCATCGAGCCTGAAGGCAACGGCCTCGGTGCTGGCGCGGACCGTCGCCATCCTCCTCTTTTCCGTCCGGGAGAGGAGCCCCATCTCCCCGAAGGTATCCCCTGGCCGAAGCAGGTAGAGGGATATCTCGTCCCCGTTTGCATCCAGCTTCACCACGCGCGCCCTCCCGGAGGCCAGGACATAGAAGGCATCCGCAGGCTCTCCCTCCTTCACGATGATATGCCCGAACGGGTAGGAAACCGGCACAAAGCTGCTGATGACCAGTTCTTTGACATCCTTCGGCAGCAGTGCGAAGATCGAAAGATTATTGAGCACCGAATACTCATTCTCCATGTGAGCTACTCCTTGTGGATGATGGTTTCCCATCGAACCACTCGCCGTATCTCGGAATCGAAAAGGTGGTCCAGGATGGCATCCTGTGCCCTCTGCCGCAACAGGGGATCGTCATCCGACGGCATCACCTTCGTTTGTATCAGGAAAAGACGGGGATTCCCGCCGGCATGAACGGGGCCGACCAGTTCACCCTTCCGGGAACACAGGAAGGGGCCGTACAGGGAGGGCTCCACCTGCTCGAGGTAAAAATGGTCCTCGCGCACCCGGCATCCCATCCGTGCCGCCACATCGCCGATCCCTTCCCCATCCTCCCGTACACAGAGCGCAGCCTCCCGGGCCACTTGCTCGTCAGGGGTGGAGAGGCAGAGGCAATCGATCCGTATCCACTCGATATTGTGCAATTGTATCTCCTTGCGGATCGCATCCGGCGTACACTGCGCCGTACAGAAATCCCGATACGATGCCTCCATGCAGGCAAGGGCCTTCAGCCTCTTCCCCATGGCGTCCGGGATGCCATAGGCCTCACCGCATTCCTGTATATTCCGGGTGAACGCTTCGAGCAGGTCCTTCGCATTCTTTGCCACCGATCCCCCTTCGCCCGATCTTCGTTCATGTATGGATGCACGCACCGCCAGCTTGCGGCACAGGCTGACCAGTCGACCGGAACATACCCCCACGGTCTTTACCTCGCCCTCTATTTCCTCTTCAGTTACCGGAAAGCGGTTCGTGATCTCCTCCATCCTGTCCGCCCACCTTTCCCTCAGCAGGGACATGCACACATATTTCATCCAATCCACGATTCCCAGCCCCCACTGCCGGAGCCACACCTCCACCTCTTCACCCGAGATCAGGCTCTGCCGGTAGCGATATTCCTTCAGTGCGTTCTCCATCTCCTCATCCGTGGGGGATTCCCCTGTTTCCCTCATCCGCTTTGCACACGCCAGTCCCTGGCGCGCCTCTTCCCTCAACGGGCCCCACTCCCCCCAGGCCATTGCCGCAAAAACCACATCCTCCCAGCAATAGGTCTTCCCCCCCGCGGTAAACACCGCCTGCCCGATCAAGGTCTTCATGGAATGACCACGCCTCCTTCACTCAATGAAGTGCGGCACGCACCTTGACTGCACCGGATCGATGGCTTCATAGGAGGGCCATGCCCCCTTCGCAGCCCCGGCCATCACCAATACCCTTGCTCCCCCGGGAAACGGCACCGCTATCCCCCGAAAGACCATTGCCTTCCGGATTCAGGTGATGCATTTGCACATACGGAATGGCACGCCGGGCCATGCCGGTCCGGCCGGACCTGCGGCGGGCCATAGAGGTCTTCCGGGCGATCCCTGTATGTACAAGCACGGACATTACCTCCGGATGATGCATACGTATGCCGATGAAAACGAGTACTCTTATCACTTATATCGGCAATTGGCGCCGTCCGGCTTCCATGCCCCAGACAGGGAATCGGGCAAAAATCACGCCTTGATTCATCTTAAAAATCACCCGTGAATAGCCATTTCGCCCCCTGATAAATAAACCAAAACTGCCAACGACATCGGATTTATTAAGGTGTTTCCCTTGCGCAGCAAGTATCTTTAGTCAGGTAATTTCTTATAGTCCCTTCAATCTCTGGGTCAACTGCAACGATATCTCATAAATATGATTCCTGGATGAACCCTAAAATGTCATTTTATATTTCATTAGGTAAGGGTTGATCGAATATAAATGATAGATTATAGTATACTTATAACATGACTAAGACTGATATAAGAACATTTGAAATAATTGTTCGAGTGCTCGTCCATCGCGGTAGACCGCATAATATGTTCAGACCTATAGTTTGATATACACCAAAAGATAAATTTGATTACTAAGACATTATCACAAAATAGTTGCCAGAGTTCGCTCAGGGGAATAGGGGGGAGTGACGGATTTATTAAGCGCGGATTGTAAATAGCTTTGTGCCTAAGTCTATCTTAATGGAGAACCGATAACCCGTGGAATTTTATGCCCACAGCATAGAGGGAAGGCCGGCTGAAGACTGGCAACGGCTTGAGGAGCACCTCATTGGCACCGCTGAACTCGCCGCTGCATTTGCCGCCGAATTCGGATGCGCGCAATGGGGCCGATTGGCGGGTCTGTGGCATGATGTCAACGGTCTTTTTAAGTGAGCCATTTTCGGTCGTGAAAAGTGAGCCACCTGGTACTTCATTTTGGCTCATTTCCGTCCCTTCCTTTCCGACTTTTTCACAAAGCCTGTAGCTGTTGCCCCGGATGTTGATGATAATGCTGTGGTGCAGCAAACGGTCCAGGAAAGCCGTTACGATGACCGGGTCATGAAACAATTCGGTCCAATCGGAGAATGCCTTGTTGGATGTGATAACGGTGCTTGCTTTCTCATAGCGATTGGCAATGAACCTGAAAAAGAGATTGCACTCCTCCCGGCCTATTGGCGTGTAGCCAACCTCGTCCACAATCACCAGCGCCGATTTATTGTAGCCTCTGCCCCTGCCTTTTCGCTCAGTTCCATGATCCTTTTTCAACTTTCCGATAAGGTCCTCCATGGTGGTAAAATAGATACTCATACCGGCTTGGCACGCCTTCAGGGCAAGTGATACTGCCAGGTGAGTCTTCCCTACCCCGGGCGGGCCCAGAAAAATCACATTGCCTTTTGGCCTGATAAAGGTAAGATCAAACAGGGACATCACCTTTTGGCGATCCAGCTTGGGTTGAAAGGTAAAGTCAAACTCCTCAATACCCTTGATAAAGGGGAGCCCCGATATCTTTAATGATGTTTCAACGCGCCGCTGTTCCCGGCAGGCTATCTCTTCTTCCAGGAGCTCATCAAGAAAGCCCAGATAGCTTTTCCCCTTCTCCTGTGCCGCCTGCATCACGCCTTCAAGGATTTCACCCATCCGGGGGAGCCTCAGCCGTGCCAGGCTGGTCTGAATACGATCGAGAACCAGGGCATCACTCATATCCGCACCTCCCCCACTGCATGATCATAGATATACGAAGGCCTGATCTCGACATCCATATCATAGAGCGGTTTCACCGGGCTGATCGTGCATTTTGCGCGACCCTTGCAGCGTCTGCCCTGGCCGTATTTGAGCCGGTTCATCTCGCGATCCTTTCTGAGCGATTCATAGAATCGTGTATCCTGAACCAGGTGCCCTTTGCCTTCAGGAATCTCATAGGTCACCACCAAACGATCATCATTGAAGATCCTCATGACCTTTTCCTTAACCCGCAGAAGAAGATCCTTCCCCACGAGGGTATGGGAGACCACATAGCTGTTGCCTTCAAAACGAACGGTGCAGTCCTTGCACACCGTGCGATAAACTCGCTAGGACGTGTCAAATGCCAGGGAAGGCAGCGCCTGTAACCGCGATCGCTCTCGCTCGTATCGGTGCAGCACCACTTCGTGGGTTGTCCCGTGAATCCGGTTGTCTTTGAGCTGAAGCCATTGAAGCAGATCTCGATTAGCCGTCTCACGGCAGACAAATCCGTATCCCCGCCAAAACCCTTCCCGGATAAAGTGATAGGGCCGCTCAATCTTCCCCTTCACCCAGGCGGCATAGGCAGGGGCAACCTGTGGCTTAAAACCATAATGCAATGCAAATCCCTTCAGTGTATCGTTGAACGTGTCCTTGACGGCTATCCTTCTGATATAGACGTTTTTCATCCGGTCATAGAGGATCTCCTCGGTCACGCCGCCGAAATAGTCGAAGGCACGGATATGGCAATCAAGAAAAGTCGGCATATCACACCGATGAACAAACTCCGCGTAGATCCGCCGGGAATAGCCCAGAATCATCGAAAAAAGATACAGTTTCAGTATGCTGCCATCGGCGTTCTCAACCTGGAATTCCCCAAAATCCACCTGCGACTGAAATCCCGGTTCCGTCTCAAAACGCATGTACGCAACCCGCTGCCGCTCATCTTTGATAGCATGAACCGCCCTCTTTACAATCTCGTAGCTGCCGGAAAAACCCATCGGCTGAAGACGATCGTATATCCAGGTGGCCTTATACTGCATATCTTCCTGAAGCCACGCTGCAATGTTGCCCTGGTACGGATCCAGCAAGCTCTTCCTGTCTATTTTAGTCCGATCATGCTCTGGATATCCCCCATGCTCAAGGTACTTCTTTACCGTATTGCGGCTTATACCCATCTTCTTTGCGATCTGCCGCTGGGTCAATCCCTTTCTCTGCATCACCACTATGTCCAAAACGGTCTCCTTTTTTTCATCCTATCCACCTTGTTTAGACTGAGATAAAAAATCATAGTATAATTCTTTTTCTCAGTAACTCCACCTCCCAAAGTGGCTCAATTCCTCACGACCATTTTTGGCTCAGTTTATCACGACCACTTACACCCCCGCGCGGGGGCGTGGATTGAAACACTACAACGTATGCGGAAAAAGCCTGTATCAATTCGCGTCGCCCCCCGCGCGGGGGCGTGGATTGAAACGTTGACACGCGGATAGTATTATAGAGTTCAAACAATCGCCACCGAACGGGATCATTGGTTAAAAAACGGGACCATGATCCTTTTCACCGAAACTAAAAACACGGCGATCACAGGCGATCTGAACCTGCTCAAACCCAAACCTCGGGCATTGGTGGATGACTTCATGAAAAGGCGATCACTGCCGGACGATTCCGATCAGGATTTCATCCACGCCATGAAGGAGGTCCTTTCCGGTCTCACCAAGTTCTCAGTAAAGATCGCTGACCTGCGTACAGCGCTCCTCTCCGGTGGATCACCAGCCACTCCGGCTGAGATGAAAAAGCGGTTCGAGGAATATCTGGCTTGGATTATCAGGGGCAAAGAGCCTGGCAAGGTCCGGATTGTATTGGAGTAAGCCATGAAAACACACGAATATGCCATCATGATACCAAAGGGCGACGACCTGTCAAAACACGAATGAAACAGAACAATTACGTCATGACAGCCGAACAGGTGAAGCTCCTCATTCGCTAAGGCGAAGGGCTTACCGTTGAGTTCAAGGAGCGATACACGCCCCGCATTGATGAAGACATTGTGGCCTTTGCCAATGCAAAGGGTGGAACACTCCTTCTGGGTGTGCAGGATGACGGGAGAATCAATGGCGAGAATCTCACCAACGACATGAAAGCCAAAATCAACAGCCTGGCCAGAAACTGTAAACCCTCTATTCCCTTGCATCTTTCTCAGATCGACAAGGTCGTGGCCGTTGTCGTTCCGGAGGGCACGGAGAAACCCTATTCATGCAGCTCCGGCTACTATCGGCGCCTCGATGGAACTACTCAGAAGGTGAGCCACGACGAGCTGCGCATCATGTTCGCCGAGAACGAACCCCTGCCATTTGAGGAAAAAACGGTCAAAGGTTTTACCTTCGACGATATTTCGAGGGGCAAGATCAGCGCATTTGCCAAGGAAGCAGGAATCCGCATTGGTTCCATCGCTATGCCTGACTTCCTTCGCAGCCTGAAGGTTGCAGACGAAAGCCAGGTCAAAAATGCGGGCATCCTCTTTTTCGCCAAAGAGGTATATCAACATTTGCACCAGGCACAAATGACGCTTTTGGCCTTCAAAGGAACGGACAGACTCCACATATACGACCGCCATGATGTACGGGACGATCTGCTTACCCAGTTCAACGAGGCTGTCGCCTTCCTAAAAAAGCATCTGAATCTCCGCAGTGAAATTCGAGGCCTGAACCGCGAGGACATCTACGAAATCCCAATCGAAGTCCTCAGAGAGGCGATGGTTAATGCGCTTATGCACCGAGATTATAGCATCACCGGCACCCAGGTCAGCGTAGAGGTCTTTGACGACCGGGTGGAAATCATTAATCCGGGAGGTTTACCCAAAGGTCTGTCCATTCAAGATCTCGGCAGGGTTTCCATCAGGCGCAACGAACTGATTGCGGACCTATTCTTCCGTCTCCACAAGGTCGAGCGGATCGGCATGGGTATTCTGAAAATGAAATAGGTTATGATAGCCGCCGGACTCCGTGAGCCTATTTTTGAGCCCGATGGTTTCTTCAGTGCAATATTCCACCGTTCCCCTGAGCTTGCCATGAAGGAAGCAAAGCACGGCATCGTGGCCGATGGAAAACAGGGCAAAGCTAAAACTGCCCAGAAAACTACCCAGAAAACTACCCAGAAAATAATTGCCATGATTCAGAGAAACCCGGAAATAACACGTCAGGAACTGGCAGCAGAACTTGGGATTACGGACAGCGGGGTTAAATATCATTTGAAGAAGATGCAGGATAAGGGCCTACTCTGTCGTGTCGGACCGGATAAGGGGGGGTATTGGAAGGTAGTCCGGCAGGATACGGAATAGACGCCATGGCCTTTTTCACTGCGCGAGAAGCTGAAGCAAAGAGCCAGGCAAGATACATATTGTATTGGAGTAAGCCATGGGAAAAATGGGATCAAAACGCCATTAACAGGATCATAAATGGCTATTATCTGATGCGAGAATATATTGTTTTTTGGAGAATCTCCGGATGAAATTCATTCACTCCGCAGACCGGCGGATCGGAATGATGGCCGATTTTGTCGGCCAGGCCGGGCAAAAGGGTCCGGGATGAGCGCTTGGCGGCAGGCAGGCGACTGGTCGATGCTGCAAACAGTGAAGGGGCAGAATTCATCCTGATTGCCGGGGACCTTTGCGAGACAATGCCGTTGACCGGACTTTGATACAGAAAACCGTAAACATCATTAGCCGGTTTCACAGTCCGGTGTACCTTATTCCGGGTAATCACGATCCCTTGGTTACCAACGGTGTGTAATGTTAAGGGAAACTGAAAATATGTCTCAAAGAGAAAGAAATAATATAGCCCGGAAAGGTTTATTCCCTTCAAAACAAAGAAACCTTTTTGAAGGGTCCTCATGTAATGAATTTCATTCTTCATTGGGATGCGTAGGTCACGGGTGTTTAAACGAAACGCGATTCAATTTTGACAACCTCTTTTAATCCCTTTATAGTAATGTCGTAATGACATGATAGTATTCAAGAGTGATGCTGCCTGCAGGATGATGATTGCCTATCTCAGGAGATCCCTTTTGACGAATGCGGCGGTAATGATTTACGCTCCAAAGAAAATCTTCCTTGGAATCATCCTTCATCCTTCCAAATCATTGTTACGTGATTTGGAGGAATCGGCCCGGCCCGCCGGGTGTTTCGCTGATCAATTATATAAATCGCATTGAAGTCCAATGGGCAAGAAGAAACGTGACAAGGCCCGCAAAAAGGCCAAAAAGATCCACCTTGCCGATATCCCCCCGGAGGGGCTCCGGAAAAATGCGGCGTTATATCTGGAGAGGGGTCAATACAAGAAGGCCATTGAAAACTATAAGGCCATCCTCTCCAGCCACGGGAATCATGAAGATGTTCTGGACAAACTGCACATGGCCTACGCCGGTCGCCTCAGGGAGCTGGCCGGCAAGGGGATGCATCGCGAGGCAGCCGAACTCTGGGAGCACATCGCGAAGGTGTACCATTACGTGCAGGACCTTCCCTTTTATATTGAGCGTCTCATCCAGGCAGGTGATTACCCGAAGGCCGTTCGGACCTTGTATCAGAATCAGGAAAAAATCAATGATTCCAAATGGTTTCAAAGGCAGGAATCCGTCCTGGCCCTGTTTGTCCTGGCCGGTGTCCCGGACATCGGTGATTTGATCCCCGACGAATCCCTGATTCTGCGGCAGAGGTCGCTGGTCCAAAAGGCGCTGGAGGCGCTGTATAAGGGTGATGAGGACCGGGCATCCGAGATGATCCGTCCGGTTGGAATGAATTCTCCATACAAGGACTGGAAGCTCCTCATCAAGGGGCTTGTCGCCTTCTATGCTCACCGGGATGAGGAGGCACTGGATATCTTCCGGCGAATCCCCGATGATTCGCCCTTAACCCGGATCGTCAATCCCTTGCGCTTCGTTCTGGAACCATCAAACGCCGCCATGCCGAAGGGGACCGGGCCTTTTCCCCGCCAGGAGGAGATCTCCTTATTGAAGGAGGTCCTGGGAGACAGGGCCGGGTTCCTGTCCCTGCAATGGCACCTGGCGACGGCGGAGGACGGCCGGAATGCCAGGGATGCGGTCGGGATCTTAAAAAGAATGGCCGATGATCTTCCTGCGGACTCGGACCAGGAGCTGTTAAGGCGCTACTGCGTCCATTTTCTCATGCGCTCAGGCAAAGAAGATTTTCTTCGGAAATATCGGTCCCTCTGGGGCAGCGCACCGGATCCCTTTGAAGGATCAAGGCTCCAGGCCCTCATGCAGGAGAGGGAGTGTGATTGGATCGAGGCCAACGGCTACTGGGATGACTGCATCGATCTGCTGAAAAAGGACCGGACCCGGCGGTATTTTCCCGACCGGCGGCAGGAGAACCTGGCCATTGCCCAGATTCTGAGGCATATGGCGGACAACATGAAAAAGGACCTGCATTCCGAAGATGCCCTTTTTGACCATATCTTCGGCGGTGATGCCGAGGATGAGGAAGATGAAGAAGATTTTATCTCGTATCTCTTGGAGAGTTTGAAATTCGATCCCGGGGATGTTCAGACCTACAGAAAGATCGTAGATTATTACAAGGAATGCGGGGACAAGAAGAATGTCGCCAAATGGCTGGAGCGATTGATCCAGGTATGCCCGGGGGATATGGAGGCGGTGCTGGAGGCGGCAAGCCTGGCCTTTATGAGAAAGTCCTTCCAGAAATCCCTCCGTTTTCTGGAAAGGGCCTTACACCATGATCCGCTGAATGAAAAGGCGCGCAGGCTGAAGATCGCCATTCACATTGTGTCCGCGCATCAGCGTTTCAGGCAGAAGAAATACAACCTGGCGCGCAGGGATTTTGAAAGGGCCGGTTCGATCATCACGTCGCAGAGCAAAAACGGGCGATTCGAGATCATCCGTGGCATAGGAGAAATGGCCATGGGTGATGAGAAAAGGGGGCGGGATCTCATTGAACGCGGGTTGACACTGCAAGGGGATAATCCGTGCCGTTATTTCCGTATCCCCATCGAGGGGAGTATCTGGGAGGTCCCGGAAGACAAAATCGCACCCTATCATGAATGCCTCCGGACGATGCTGCAGGGGCAACCGACCATCGAGCAGGTCGGGCAACTGCTGGACATCGCCTTTTCCTGTTTCCTGACCTATATGGAGATTCCCATCCATACCCGGCGGAAAATGGGGATCATCGGGCCTTACTTGGACAGGGCCTTACGCCGATGCATGTTTTCGGAAGAAGACCTCCAGGATATATGTCATTTTCTGGCCATTGTCCACCTGCATCCCCTTTTGGTCCGGTATGCCGGAGAAGGGAAAAGGCGGTACCCGGAAAATCGGAGGTTTCGCTTTTACAGCCTCATCGGCAGGCACAGGGGAATGCCCTGCCCGGAGGATGATGAGGGGTGTGACCTGATCGAGGAATTGGACATAAGAAGCGCGAAGCCGAAGGAGAGGAGAATGGTTTTCGAAATCGATCAATTTATGCAGGGCCGGCATCCCCTGTATTCCTTGACGCTTGAAGAAATAGGCCGTTTGAGCATGTCCGGGGAGCTGACGTCTGACAAGGGGGGCATACTGCCGGCATCTCAACAGGCCGATGACAAAGGGGTTATATCGCCGGGACCTCACCCGTCCGCTGGTTCTCAATCCGGGCCCCAAAAGGGATCCAGGCAGTTGTCCCTATTCAGGGAGATGGATGAATGAGCATACCATATAGAGATGAATGAGCACACCCATATGGATATGAACATCCAAGAAAATTTCGATGCTCCACCTAGTTAAGGAGGGAGATGGATGAGCACACCGTACGAGATTCTGGAGGTCGAGCCCTCCGCAACAGACGAGGAGATTAAAGCGGTCTACATCGAAAAGGTAAAGCGTTACCCGCCCGACAGGTTTCCCGAGACGTTCAAAGAGATCAGGGATGCCTATGAAAAGATCGCCACCCTCAAACATAGGATCGATTACCGGCTCTTTTCGACGGATCCGCCGGATCTGAACAGGCTTCTGGAGCGCCTTCTTTCGAAAGGCGAGAGAAAACGCCTCTCACCTCAATGCCTGGTTGAGACGGCACTGCAGGGCTTTCAGACACCAAAGCAACACGGATAACGGAAGGGGATAGACCAAGGGATGAACAACGACGAATCAAAAACACCCTGCATAGAGAATGCCGCCGCTGATGGTGAGAATCTGCCGGGGACGGTTCAACGGGGGACGGATGCCTCCGGATGCGACCAGCCCTCCGCTTTTGGCGTGGGTTCGTCGAACGATGAAGAACAGCAGGTTGCGGATGCCCATGAACATGAGAGAGCGCACGGGGAATGGGCGGAAGGGTTCAAAGAGGAGATGGTATCCAGGTTTCGCCTCTGGCTCGACAGCCAGGACATCGCGCAGGTGGCCGGGCGGGTGTTTGAAAATGCCGAAGGCACCTTCGCCCCCCCTGAAGCAATGGACCTGTTTACCCTTTTTTCCGAACTGACCGCCTTGAAGCAGGAGGTCAAGATCGCTTCCAGGCAATGGAAGACCGGGGCGGACCAATGGGAAGGGACAACCCGGGGCCTGCAGAAGGCCTTGGATGCCTTGCAGGCGGAGCAGGCCCAAAGGCGCCGGGAAGCGGCCGAGGTTAAGAACGCCTTTTTGCGCCCCCTGTTGAATGACATCCTGGACATCCGCGACCGGATGGAACAGGGGATCGATGCGGCCAGACACAATCACCCTTCCCTGCTGACAAGGGTGTTGGGCCGCGGGAAAGAGACGGGAGGGCTTATTGAAGGGCTCATAGAGGGGCACAAGATGACCTTGAGGCGTCTTGACCGCGTGCTGGCATCTTACGGGGTCACACGGATCGAGGCGGAAGGGAAGGGCTTCGACCCTTTCCGCATGAGGGCGGTTGAGGTCGAGAGCCGGGGCGGCCTCCCCAATGGTTTGGTGATAGAGGAAATCCGCAAGGGCTTTTTGTTTTACGAAGAGGTCCTGCGGCCGGCGGAGGTCAAGGTGAATAAAATTGAGACACAAGAGACCAAAGATCAATAAATGGCTTTTTATGAAGTGATCATGATTGCGTGAGGTAAAAGACATGGAAACCATCATAGGTATCGACTTAGGGACCACCAATTCGGAGGTGGCCGTCATAAAGGATGGCAGGGCGGTGGTGATCGGGGATGACAACGGTGAGAAGATCATGCCCTCGTTTGTGAGCCTGTCCGATGACGGGGAGATCCTGGTGGGCGTGCCTGCCAGAAACCAGTACGCGCTTTATCCCGAGCGTACGGTCAGATCCATAAAGCGCAAAATGGGGACGGACGAGCGGGTGTCCCTCGGTGATGCGCTGTATACGCCTCAGGAGATATCGGCCATCATTTTGAGGGCATTAAAGCAAAGGGCGGAGGGATTTCTGGGGCATGAGGTGAAAAAGGCGGTGATCACCGTGCCCGCCTATTTTTCCGACGCCCAGCGACAGGCGACCCGCGACGCAGGGGAGATCGCAGGGCTGGAGGTGGCGCGCATCATCAACGAGCCGACCGCCGCATCCCTGGCCTATGAAACAGGGCACCATAAGGAGCAGAAGATCCTGGTCTACGATCTGGGCGGGGGGACCTTCGATGTCTCGGTGGTGAGCATCCATGCCGGCCTGGTGGAGGTCCTCTCCAGCCACGGGAACAACCATCTGGGCGGGGATGATTTTGACGAAAGGATCTACGCCTTTATACTCCAACACCTCAAAGATACACTGGGGAAGCAAGAGGCGGAAGGACTGAGCAGGGAGAGGCGTTTTCACGCCCGTCTGATCCGCTCGGCGGAGAAGGCCAAACGGGAGCTGAGCGACCGGCCCTTTGCCCTGGTTGAAGAGGAATATATGGCGAAGCAGGGAGGCAAACCCTTCCACCTGTCATTGGAGATCTCCAGGGCGGCGTATGAGGAGATGATCCATCCCTACATTGAAGAGACCCTGGAGGCCATTCATATCGCCCTGAAGGGGGCCGGCCTGACACCGTCTCAGATGGACAAGGTCCTGCTGGTGGGCGGGGCGACCCGCACGCCCCTTATCACCAGGATCATCGAAGAAAGGCTGGGCATCACCCCCAGGCAGGAGCTGGAGCCGGACCTCTGCGTGGCCATGGGCGCGGCGGTCCAGGCGGGTATGATCGCGGGCGAGGAGGTCTCTGCGGTGCTGGTGGATATTACCCCCTATACCTTCGGAACAAGCTACCTGGGTGAATTGGATGGAGATCCCCTTTATCCCCATGTATTCGCCCCGCTGATCAAAAAGAACACCCCCATCCCGGTGTCCAAGAGCGAGGTCTTTTTTACCCTCCGCGACCGGCAGAAGGCGGTGGATGTAAAGGTCTATCAAGGTGAAAGCAGGGACGCGGAAGAGAATGCCCTGATCGGGGAGTTCAGGGTCGAGGGGCTCGGCCCCATGCCTGCGGGCAATGAGATCATATGCCGATTTGATCTGGACATGGACGGCATCCTCCGGGTGTCCGCTGTTGAGAAAAGGACGGGCCTGAAAAGGAATATCGTCATCGAGAACGCCCTGTCTCAATTCGGGGTGGAGGAGAAAGAGCGGGCCAGGGAGAGGGTAGGACGTCTTTTTGAAACCGGAGGGACTGGGGAGACGGGTCGGGCGAATCAACCCCTGCTGACCAAGGAGGCCAGGGAAAGGATCGTGCAGGGCAAGGCCCTGGTTGAAAAGGCGGAAAAGATGTTCCCGGGTATCCCCGAAGAGGACAAGGAAGAGGTCATCAACCTCATCGAGGGGGTCAACGACGCCATCCGCAACGAAGCGTATGACAGCCTGGCCGCCCGTGTGGAGGACCTTTCGGAAATCCTCTTTTACCTGGGGGCTTGAGATGGATTTTCGCTGCCCCACCTGCAAGGCGCCATACACGGAAGGGACACAATGCTACCGGTGCCGGTGCGACCTACGCCCATTGCTGGCCATCCTCAGGCAGGCCACGGAATTGCGGAATCAATCGCTTTGCCTCCTCACGCAAGGGGAAATAGAACCGGCCAAGGATGCCATCCAAAGGTCCCTGTTTCTTTCACGTGACCCAAAATCCGAGGAGATTTATGCCTTGATCTGTGCATTTGACGGGGATTTCGGCAAATGCCTCCGGTATTTGAGTGGGGTCAGGTCTTGAATTATAAGCGCAACACCTTACACGTATCCGACAAGGCACCCTGCAGGACGTTTCGGCATCGAGTCAAAATTCCACATTCAAGGCAGTCAGTCGTATTTCTCAAGACCGGCCAAAAACTATGAGCCCTTCCGAATGGAAGCAATTACTCGATCGTATACTCGAGACCTTCACGATCCGGTACGATGACTTTTCCGCCGAGGCATACCGGCCGTACCGGCAACGACGCATTGTGGGATTTGTTCGTTTCGAACGGAGGGAAATCCTTTTCGACCAGGACATCGAAGGGAGCACCGAGGAGGTGACCTGGGCGCACGAGGCATTGAGCATCCACTACTACCATTTCCTCGGGATCATCAGGCATGACGACGAGGTGGAGCGTGAGGCGCGGTCATTGTGCAAGGATGCGGCCTATGTGGAAATACTCAGGAAGTACATCCAAAAGGCGCGAACCGGGGCGATACAAGATAATCCAAGAAAATAAATCGGAGACGCACGATGACGCATATCCGTTGCATACGAGGCATCAGTACTCCATGTGCTCCAGTTGCCTGTAACCCATGACCATGGGGGCGATGCCCACCACGGCCGTCATCACGACCGTGACCAGCCACGACACGGCAAGCATGCCGTGGAAGATCTGTTCTGAAATGAACCCGTTCACCTCGAAATTGTAAAAGGGACCCAGAAAGGCCCCGATCACGATGACCACGTAAAAGAGCGCCACCACGAAATTGAGTGTCCCGCCGAATCCCGAAACGATCTTTGCGGTATTGTCCTCCCTGAAGTTCGGATACAGCGAGCCCAACCCGATGGACAGACCCACCAGGCCGAAGCTGGCAAGGCCTGCCACACCGCAGGACACGTAGATGAGCGGGCGGCTGGTCTTGAGGATGATATTGGTGGCCAGCATGAGGGATTCGCTGATAACCAGGATGCCGGCGAGGTAGGTGAAGAACTTCTGGAAGATCAGCCGCCGGAAGGTGATGGGGGCAAGCCCCAGCACCCAGATCTTGTTTCCCTCTAGGCTCATGAGCGGGAAGAGGAACCTCACGGTAAGCGAGGCAAGCACCAGAACGGTGGCCGTGAGATTGAGGAAGGTGATGTTGACCCTCCAGAAGGGGCTTATCGCCTCCGTGGGGATGTTCCGCAGGTTGAAGATGTATATCCCGAGGATGCTGAAGTAGAGGAGAAACTGCGACCACTGGGCAGGGTCCCTCAGGAAGATCTTGGTGTCCTTGATGATCATGGTCACGGTGGAGCGGGGCAGAAAGAACAAAAAAAAGGCCATGCGATTGATGATCCCCTTGTGCACCGGATAGGCCCGCTCCCTCCGCCCTCCCCGTGAGGTGACCCATCCCCTGAAAAAGGTCTTGTGCGCCACAAACCAGTTGATCTGGATGAGGAAGATCGTGGTGATCGTGAAGGTGAGGAAATAGAAAAGGGCGTCGGGAATGTTGTTGACACTCGAGCTGATGATGGATCTGGATATCCAGTATCCCGGGAACAGGGGATATCTGAAGAAACGCACGTGGTGCAGAAGGTCGTTCATGATGAATTCCATCTCCGTTTTCGCCGAGAAGGCGGGCCTGATATTGATCTTATAGGCCCAGTAGAACACCCCGATGAGGGCGCCCACGGCTATGGCGAGGATATACTTTACCTTCTCGAAGTTCATGAATCTCATAATGACCAGGATGATGAGAGAGGCAACAGCGGTGGGCATGATGAGATAGGGGATGAAATAGAGCGGGATCACCCCGTAGAACCAGATGGGCACCTGCTTGATGAGGGCGTAGGCGATGAGGAAGGGGACCCCCAGAAAGAGGAAGGCCCAGGAACTGAAAAACACGGATTGCATGAACCGGTAAAAGAAGACGATCGTTTCACTTATGGGCTTTGAAAAGAGGAAATCCGTTTCCGATGCGGTATAGAAGGTCATGTAGCAGATGATGATGCTGCTCAGGACAAGCAGGATGAACAGGGCGGCAAAGAAGAGGTAGATCGTTTCATTCACCAGGATACCCCCCACCAGGGGGAACCGGTTCAGGAACCTGAACCCCTGGTATGAAATGCCCAGGGTGCCGAACCAAAAGGCCAGTACAAAACAAAGAATGAAGACTACCTTCAGCCGGGGCTCCTCCCGGACCCGGGCGCAATAATTCCTGAGCATCCATATCTGGGCCTTGATAATCCCGGTGAGTCCTTCCATCTCCCTATCCTTCTGCGGTGAGCCGTAAAAACACGTCCTCCAGCCCGCCGGCCTTGGTGGTGTCCTTCTTTATCTCCTGTACCGTGCCCAGGCTGATCAGCCGTCCCTTGTTTATGATCCCGATGCGGTCGGCGATCTCCTCCGCCAGGCTGAGGGTATGGGTGGCCATGAACACCGTGGTCCCCTGGCGGGTCCTCTCCTTGAGGATGTCCTTGACCAGGCGGACGCTTCTCGGGTCCAGCCCCACCATCGGCTCGTCGATGATGATCACCCGTGGTTCATGGAGAAGGGCCGAGGATATGACCACCTTCTGCCTCATGCCGTGGGAATAGCCCTCCATGAGCATGTCCCCGTTGTCCTGCATCTGGAAGAGACCCAGGAGACGCTCCACCTCCGGTTCATAGTGGTCCTTTTTCAGGTCATACAGCTCGGCGGTGAAATAGAGGAATTCCCTGCCGGTCAATTTTTCATATACGTAGGGGACATCGGGCACATAGCTGATGAGCTTCTTCGCGGACAGGGCCTTTCTGGTCATGTCGTATCCCGCGACCCGCACCATGCCCGATGTCGGGCGCAGGAGCCCGGCGATGATCTTCAGGGTGGTGGTCTTACCCGCTCCATTGGGGCCAAGAAAGGCAAAGAACTCCCCTGCGGGTATGCTGAGGTTCAGATCATTCACCGCGAGGGTATTTCCAAAACGCTTTGTCAGACCCTCGATCTCAATCAAGGGGCTCCCTCCATGCCTGAGCGTCCAGTATCTCGATGTCGATCCTTCCCAAGGTCACGGCGAGTTTCGCCTGGGCGGAAAAATCGCCCGAGACCAGTTCGAAATGGGTTGCATCCGCCACAGGCTGCCCAAAGGTGGGATCACAATGCACCCACTTCCCTACAAATATCTTCGGCCATGCGTGATAGTAAAATCCGTCCTCCATGTATACAAACCCCGCGCACATCTCCGCGGGAATGCCGCATGCCCTGGCGAGGGCCACAAAGAGCACCGTGTGTTCATTGCAGTCCCCCTCCCTGTTCGCCAGCACCGAGGTGGCAACCGGGATACCGACGCTGAAGGACTTGTTTATGTTTTTATGGACCCACGTGCCGATCATCTTTGCGGCACGCCATCCGTCCCGTTCCCCTTTGATAATCCTTTCCGCCCTCTTAACGATCGCCGGGTCCGAGCTCTGGATCCACAGGGAGGGGCGCAGATACTCCCTCAATCCGCTATCCCGATAGGGCAGGGATATCGACTCCTGCCCGCTGGGAGCGATCGCCCGTATTTCAACGATCCCCTCCTTCCGGTCAACGAGATCCTGCCGTTCCCCGTCAAAGGGGAAATCCACCAGGTCAATGCCGGAGACCTTAATCCGCATGAACCCCACCTGGCGGGGGGATGGGATCCTTCGCATGGTAATGACGGCGGCCTCGCTGAGTATGTCCACCCCCTGGTGGGCATGTTCACTCATGTGCCGCTCCACCTCCTCCCGGGTCTCCAACTTCATGACCCATCCGTTTGGCGTCTCTTCCCTGACCACGTGGCCATCCTTGTCGATCCACGAGTTTGAGGACAAACCGGAAAACTTCGTCTCCAGAAGCAGCAGATCGTTCTTTCTGCCGACCACCCGCACATCCGTGGAATCCACCGTAAAAGTAACGGGGTTGAAGAGGCTCAGCGTGTACGTATCCCCCACCTTGAGCCCCTTTCCCCGATATATGGAGAGGATGCTGTTTTCGAGAAAGAGATCGTCGCTTGCAGGGAACACCTTTTTATACCGTGCCTTGCCGTACCGGATCTCCAGGAGCATATTGTCCCCCAGCCTCTTGCCCGTCAGCATGATATGGGTCATCCCCGAAAGGCGCGCCTCAAATTTCAGTACACGGAAATCGGCATCAAGGACCTGGACCGAGGTGATCTCGATCTCCTTCAACTGGTCAAACATGCTGAAGCGCAAAAAGGAGGTCCCATTGATGAGATATCCCTTCCGGTCCCCTTCGGTGTATGGACCCATGATCATGTGAACGTATCCTGCCCACTGGTTCGAGATGTAGATGCTCTTCCACGCGTCCATCTCGATATCCCGGGGGATGAGCTCCCTGAAATTCCCGCGCACTCCCCTGGGTTTCAGCATGCCCTCCCTTTTTACCAGGAGGGTCATTGCCACCATCCAGGAGGCAAGGATAACGATATTCAGGATGACAAAGAAAACCCGGCCCTTCTTCACCCGGTGACCTCCCCGATCCATGCAAGATACTCCGGATTCCCCGTTTCGATGTCCACCACGATCACCTCGGGGACCTCGTAGGAATGGAGCGTTCTCACGTTCTCGATCACCTCGTTAACCAGTGAAGGTGTCGTTTTCATAAGGAGTATTGATTCCTTATCGGCTTCTATTTTCCCCTTCCACCAGTATTTGCTCATCACGCCCGGAATGATGTTGACGCAGGCAACCAGCCTTTTCTCCAATAATCGTTCCGCCAGTTTGTCCGCCTCTGCTTCGGGGCAGGTACTCATGATCAGCTTCATATGCTCACCCCCTTTCGCACTGTCGATGCCATTCCATCATAGGACGCACCGTGCCTGTTTGCAATGCCCTTGCCGGGGATCATTTCAGGCAGGCATGCAGCAATGCTGATTTGAACCTCCGGGAAATGAATAGGGGCAGACAAATTTAGTCCGATACACGGGAAGGGGGGTGCATTGCGCATACTGGATTTACCCTTCCGGACCTGGTATAGTTATTGTAGACATCAGGTAATGTTTCCTCCACAATGGTTTCTGCTCACGTAACGATTCCTTAAAGGCCATAAAGCGGGCGAGTGCAACCTCGTCATGCCCACCCAAAAGGATCTCGGAGGTAATTGTATGGATTCTTCGGCTCCGTCACATCCGGACGATATCTCGATTGTCCTGTGCGGCGCTGCAGGGCAGGGTATTCAAACCATCGAACATATCCTGACCCAGGTGTTGAAGCTGTCGGGATACAATGTATTCGCCACCAAGGAATACATGTCCCGCATCCGGGGGGGAAGCAATTCCACGGAAATCCGTGTGTCTTCTAAAAGGGTCGCCGCCTCCCTCGACCGGATCGATCTCCTCGTGCCGCTTGACAACAGCGCCATCCCTCACCTGGAGTCCAGGATCTCATCATCGACCGTCATCCTCGGGGAACGGACGAAACTTACCACCAAGCTCGAGATCACGGACATCCCCTTTTCATCCATTGCGGCTGAAATCGGCGGCCAGATCTATGCAAACATGGTCGCCATAGGGGTGATCGCCGGGCTGTTTCGATGCGAAAAGCCCCTGCTCGACCGCTATATCGCCGCCTACTTTGCAAAAAAGGGCGAGGCGATTGTCGAAAAAAACAGGCAGGCGGTACGGAAGGGATTCAAGATCGCTGCGGACCTTCTCGATAAGGGGAAAATCACCATCGATATGCACAGCGACAAGAAGGTGGGAAAGGAGATGCTCCTCACCGGCGCCGAGGCGGTATCCCTGGGCGCCATCGCGGGCGGGTGCACCTTCATCGCCGCCTACCCCATGTCCCCCTCCACCGGGGTGCTTACCTTTCTCGCCCAGCACGCACAGGAGTTCGGGATTGTTGCGGAACAGGCCGAAGACGAGATCAGTGCAATAAACATGGTCGTTGGGGCGTGGTATGCGGGCGCCCGCGGCCTGGCATCCACCTCCGGGGGAGGCTTCGCCCTCATGGAGGAAGGACTCAGCCTCGCCGGCATGATCGAGTCACCGGTGGTGATTCACCTGGCCCAGAGGCCGGGGCCTGCCACAGGCCTTCCCACCAGGACGGAGCAGGGAGACCTGGAGCTTGCCCTCTACGCCGGGCATGGGGAATTCCCCAGGGCCATCCTTGCCCCGGGAAGCATCGGGGATGCCTTCCATCTCACCCGGCATGCATTCGATCTGGCTGCACACTGCCAGGTCCCCGTGTTCGTGCTGACCGATCAATACCTGATCGATTCCCTTGCCAACGTACCGCCGTTCGATGTGTCGGATCTGCAGGTGGAACACCATATCGTGGAGACCACCGCCGGGTACCGCCGTTTTGCCTTCACCGAAACCGGCATCTCCCCGAGGGGCGTCCCGGGGTTCGGATCGGGGCTCGTGGTTGTGGACAGCGACGAACACGACGAGGAGGGGCACATCACCGAGGACATGGAGATTCGCACCCGGATGGTGGAGAAAAGGCTCAGGAAGATGGAATCCCTGCGGCAGGAGGCCATCCCCCCCGATTTGCTCGGCGCGGAGGAGTATACCACCCTGGTCATCTGCTGGGGCACCACCCTTCACGTGGTGAGGGAGGCGGTTGAGCAACGGGGTAACAAGGGTGTTGCCATTCTTCATTTCAGGCAGGTATATCCGATCCACCCCGCAGCCACCGACTATTGTGCGAGGGCGTCCAGGAGGGTGATCGTGGAAAACAATGCCACCTCCCAATTCGGGAGGCTGCTCACGCTGCATACCGGTGTGGAAATGGACCACGCCATCCTCAAATACAACGGCCTCCCCTTTTCCGTGGAACAGGTGGTCGAACGGCTTAAGGCCCTGGGAGAGTAGACCGATGGATACAAAGGCCTTCGATCGAGACGATATCGATATCGCATGGTGCCCAGGATGCGGCAATTTTCCCATCCTCACCATCCTGAAGGAGGCCCTGGCGGAGATGGAGATCCCTCCCGAAAGGCTGGTGCTGGTGTCGGGGATCGGACAGGCGGCAAAGACGCCCCACTACCTCAGGGCCCACGTATTCAACGGCCTGCACGGAAGGGCGATCCCGCCGGCCACCGCCATCAAGGCATCAAATCCGGAGCTGACCGTGATTGCCGAAAGCGGGGACGGGGACATGTACGGGGAGGGGGGAAACCATTTCATTCACGCCGTGCGCAGGAATCCCGACATCACCACCCTCGTCCACGACAACATGGTGTACGGGCTCACCAAGGGACAGGCGTCACCCACCAGCCAGCCCGGATTCAGGACCCCGGTGCAGGTAAGCGGCGTGTCCATGGAGCCCTTCAATCCGCTTGCCGTGGCTATTGCCCTGGACTGCTCCTTTGTGGCCCGTGCCTTCTGCGGGGACAAGGGACAGACAAGGGAGATACTCACAAAGGCGGTTCAGCATAAGGGATTCGCCCTGGTGGACATCTTCCAGCCCTGCGTCTCCTTCAACAAGGTGAACACCTACCAGTGGTTCAAGGAGCACACCTATTACCTGGAGGATGCCTACGATCCCTCGGACAGGGTGGAGGCATTCAGGAGGGCCACGGAAACCGAACGACTCCCCCTGGGGATATTTTACCTGAATAAGGCCAAGAAGACCTTTGAGGAGCACACCGGCGTGTATGAGGAAAACCGGGACCCCCTGTACCGGAGGGAGCCGGATTGGGAGGGGCTGCGCAGCCTCATCGAGTCCAAGCGAGGGACATAAGCCCATCCAATAGCGTCTTCCAAGCTTGATAGGTGGAGCGAAGCGGAACACTACGCTGCCCGATAGACTCACCAAAGAGGCAGCGACCCCGCTTTCAACCAAGCTTGCTCGGTGACCCTCCTTACAGGCCTGCTTGCGCACCCTTCATGCTTCCTGGTATAGTTACCACATTCGGCGCACGATGGTTGCCTGGACGGGGATACATCCTGCTGATAGATCCCTGCGATTACCTGCACGCAATCATCGCTCCACGACAATACCTTCAAGCCCTGCGGAGGAAACCATGCCGGCAGCCCGTAAGATGGTGCAATTTATGGAAAAATCGAGCTGGATCAGAAGGATGTTCGAGGCGGGTGCAGCACTCAAGGCCCAGTTCGGTGCGGAAAACGTGTTCGACTTCAGTTTGGGGAATCCGAACCTGGAACCGCCGCCCATATTCACCCGAACCTTCATGGAGTGCCTCAA
>JBLIRP010000028.1:0-38833 GCA_049472355.1 bacterium
GACCCAGCCCTAGGTAATGAAGGCGGGCGAGGAGTTCATCCTCCACAGCCCCAACTTCGCGGTGGAAGATCCTGATGGCGATGAAATCTACGCCTCCTGCAACATAGGAAGCTGCGGCCGCGCTCCGGACGGCTCCTTTATCTGGAAGTTCCAGAGCAACTTCCCCGGCTCCTATATGGTAGAGATCATCTTCTACGACATCAGGGGCGGCTATGCGATCATGGAGTTCTTCCTCGACGTGAAGCCGTGGTGGAGCTACTAATACCCTTAACCGGGAAACACCCAGAGGGCAGCGGATATCCGCTGCCCTCTTTTTTTGGTACGCCCGGCAGGGCGCAACCGCTTCTATAGATATTCGCGCAGTGGCAATCAACAATGCCTTTATTTGATCAAGCGGCGTCGCATCCTCGAGAGGGCAAGGGGAAAGAAAAGAAAGGCAAAAAAGGTGAGGTAGGCGATATTGAAGATAAGATCGATGGTAATCCTGCCGAAACACAGGGCGCGGCCGGCCTGCACAAGATGGGTAAGGGGAAGGATACGGGAGAACTGCTGCGCCCATCCCGGAAGGGTGGTGAGGGGGAAGAAGGTTTCGCTGAACAGGAACATGGGCGTGATAAAAAGAAATACGGGTATATTGAAGGTCTCTATGTTGGGGATGATCCCCGTAAAAAGCATCCCGACGGATCCGAAGCCGATGCCTCCCACAAAGGCAAGGGGGATGAGGAGCAATCCCCACGGATACCTGATAAGATTGAATATACTCAGAATACCCGCCATGATGATCGCGGCGATGACCGATTTCGTCGCACCCCAGAAGATCTCCCCGGCGATGATCTCCTCCAGGGAGAGGGGGGTCGCCATCATGGAATCGAAGGTCTTCTGGTAGTACATTCGGACGAACGAGGCATACGTATTTTCAAAGAAGGCGTTATTCATGATGGTTATTGCGATCAGGGCCGGGGCAATGAAGGATACGTAGGAGATTTCGATGGTTTGATAGGTCACCGACCCCACCATGGCACCCAGCCCGAGGCCGAAGGCGACCACGTAGAAAAGCGGCTCCAAGAGGGGTGGAAGAAAATTGATTCGCCACGTCTTCCGGTAGACCTTCAGGTCACGCTGCCACACCCTGATAAATCTCAAGGATATCCTGCGGCTCATTCCCTGAGGTCCCTCCCTGTCAGTTTCAGGAATACGTCCTCCAGGGTTGCCGTTCGCAGGATGCATCCCTCGGTGCAGAAGGTCTCGCTGATGGTGCGAAAGAGGCTGTCGTTTTCCTGGCCGTAGATGAGTATCCGATGTCCCGTGTTCTCGAACTGTAGCCCGGATGTACCCACGAATTCCATCACATCACTGCCTGGCTCGGCGATCTCGATGACATTGCTGCCCACATATCTCCGAATCAGGTGCATCGGCTTGCCCTCCACAAGGATGCGGCCCTTGTCCATGATGATCAGCCGGTCGCACAACCGGGAAGCCTCATCCATGTAATGCGTGGTGAGGAGGATGGTGAGTCCCTGGGCCTTGAGTTTTTCCAGCCGCTCCCAGACCTGGTGCCTGGTTTGAGGGTCCAGACCGGTGGTAGGCTCATCGAGGATCAACAGATCGGGTTCGTTGATCAGTGCCCGGGCAAGGACGAGGCGTCGCATCAACCCGCCGGAGAGCTCGGAGACCTTGGCATGGGAACGGTGCTCAAGGGCATTGAACGACAAAAGGTGTTCCGCCCGCTTTCGGGCCGCCTTGCGGGGCATGTTGAAAAAGCCGGCAAAGATTACCAGGTTCTCCTTGACCGTGAGGTCCGGATCGAGGCTGTTTTCCTGCTGGCACACACCGATGCGGGATTTGACGGCGCGGGCATCCGTGGTGATGTCACGGCCGAACACCCGTAGTTCCCCGTTGGTCAACGGTGAAAAACCATATATCATGCGAATGGTGGATGTCTTTCCCGCACCGTTCGGCCCGAGTATTCCGAAGCATTCGCCCTGTCTTACCTGGAATGATATGCCATCGACCGCTGCAAGCCGGCCGAATCGCTTCAGTATATTGTTTGCCTCAATAACAAGTCCCATCCGGGAGCCCCTTGTCATGAAGGGAATATCACCTGGAACAGCGTGTCGATCTCCCTCAATGCCCGTATGATGCCTGTGGCCTTTCTTTTCCCAGGGAGTTGAACAGCATCAGCATGGATGATCTCCTGTATTGTATAAGCGGATTTCGCCAAGGAATTGTAAGACGAGTGCACACACAACTACGTATGCCGGCAAGGTGAATGTGATTCGGTATATGCCCTTCCCATTGAAACTATACCGTATCGAAGAGTGGTCCGTCAATGTGGATATTGATGCGAGGCGGAGAAATCCGGGAGTCCGTGACCCCGGGGATAGAGCCCGGGGAGATCTACGGGGAGCTTACCCCGGGGCCTCTCCTCACCGAAGATGACCCTGGCCAATGCCCCCAATGACACCTGCTGCGCCCCGTAGATTGCCATGTAACAGGGTACGTCCGGGCAACATACAAGATCATAGGGACCCTGGATGCCTACCAGGATCAGATCCGTACCTGCTGCTGAAAGGGCACTGACCAGGTCCTGCTGTTTCGGGTGATAACGGGCGTCATAGGTCCCCACCACCACGCACGGATAGGAATCGGCGGCGCGAACCATCGCGTCGATCTCCTCGTCAGAGGGATCGAGGGGCATGGGGTGCGTGACAGGCAACGAGGCATGGCAGCAAGCGGGAGTGCCCTGGTCTTCAGTGGGGTATGTCCAGACGATCATCACCGGGTGTCTTCTATTGAGGGGAAGGAAGCCCCTTTCATCCCTGACCAGGGTGATGCTGTCACGCGCGATCATTTCGGCAAACATCCGGTGTTTTTCCGTACCCACCTTGGTGGGGATATCTCTGGTGTTCACCGGCAGGGCCCGAAAGAGCCCATATTCCATCTTGACCCTGAGTATACGGCGCACCGAATCATCAAGACGCTCCATGGGGATGCTCCCCGTATTTACGCAGAAACATAAATGTTTGAATGACGCGATCTGATCCTGGGGCTCGCAATGGCCATCCGCCCCGAAGAGCAGGATATCGGCGCCTGCCTGGAAGGCCATCCGTGCCGCCTCGCACATACCGTATCCGGTGCGGATCGCGCCCATACCGAGGGAATCGGTAATAATGAGGCCATCAAAGCCCATACGCTCGCGCAAGAGATCGGTAAGAATTGTTTTGGAAAGGGTGGCGGGCAGATTCCCTTCCTGTTCAAGTGAGGGCACAACGACATGGGCGCTCATTATGGCAGGAACACCGGCCTTGATGGCCCTCCTGAAGGGGAGGAGCTCAACGGATTCCAGATGATCCTTTCCGTGGGATACCACGGGAAGTCCGACATGGGAATCCACTGCGGTGTCGCCATGCCCGGGAAAATGCTTTGCAGTGGCTATGATCCCGTAAATCCTGTAGGCATCGATCATTGCGGCGCCGAAATCCGCCACCTGCAATGGCGAAGAACCGAAGGAACGGATGCCAATGACGGGATTATCCGGATTGCTGTTCACGTCAAGGACCGGGGCAAGATTCATGTTGATGCCGATTGCCTTGAGTTCCTTGGCAATGGTCGCTGCCATGAGGCGCGCATGGTTAAGGGAGCCGGATGCCCCGATTGCCATGTTGCCTGGGAAGACCGTTACTCCCTTGGTCAATCGTACGACACGGCCCCCTTCCTGGTCGACGGCGACCAGGAGCGGGAGCCTCGCCCCATGGGTCAATGCCTCACGTTGAGCGGCATTGATGAGGTCCGCCACCTGAGCGGGGTCCTCGATATTGCCGGCGCTGTTGAAGAGGATTATTCCGCCCACATGGTAGGTATCGATCATCTCAAAGAGGTCCGCGGAGAGGGAGGGGCCCTTGAAGTACACCATGAAGAGTTGCCCGATCTTTTCCTCTACGCTCATCCCGGCGACGACATCTTCAACGCGCCGTTCAAGGGGATCCTTATGTGTGGACAGAAGAACGGAGGTTGGGGGCTGCCTTGACTGGGAGCACGAGCAGAGACATAGAATAAGGAGCGCAATGATCGCGGACAATGGTCCCTGCCCCAAGAGGGTTATTTCGGGACCCTGGTGAGTTATGGAAAAGGATTCCGTCATCGGCTACAGGATAATCATCCCTGCATATCCCACCACATGGCTCAGGTCGCCAGAGACATCCCCTGAGGTCATATACTTTATAAGGTTCGCGTGTGTCGCACCCATCTCCTTGACCGCAAGAATCATTGTGGTTACCGGTATGACCCCGCACATGCTGATTCCTTCCTGGATAACCATCTCGAGGAGTCCCTTGGCATCGAGTTGGAGCACCCGGTCGATGACCTTCTGATCGCTATGGTACGCCTCGTCTTGCGGCCGGTAATGGGTGAGATCCGTGCTTGCCACAATCAGCGTATCCTTGCGGCCGCCTTGTATTGCTTGGACAAGGGCATCGGCAACCTCATTGCATAGAGAGAAGTTGTACCCTGCAAGCACAATGGGCACGATTTTTACCTGGGGACGAAAATGCTGAAGAAAGGGAATTTGCACCTCAATCGAGTGTTCGAGCATTTGTGCCGACATATCGGCCTGAATACTATCCGAATGCCCGAGTATTGCATTTGCCAAATCCTGGTCGATTTCTACGTCACCCATAGGCATCTGCCACGTGCCCTCGTTCATGATGGAGGCCTGGGGACCACATCCGGTATGATTCGGCCCGAGAATAACAACCGTTTCGGGGACCTCCACGGATGAGAAAACCGTCCCGGCAACATGGCCGGAATACATATATCCGGCATGGGGTGAGATGACACCCAAGGCCTTCTGTTTCGGGGCATTACTCTCAGTCAGTCGGTCGATTTCCTCTGAAAGCCTGTTCGGGTTACCAGGGTAGAATTGGCCGGATACAGCCGGCTTTCTCACATTCATGGTGAGTTCCTCCAATTAAGGTAAATGCCTCAGGAAACGGGCATGTAATGGCCGAGTGCTTGTGGGGCACACATTTCAACGCCACAAGGTATGAACAAAGGCATTGTATCACAGAGGAATGTGACAGATCAATTGCCCTCACCCTCACACAATGCTACAATAAATAGGGTAGTCACTTTTCCGTACAGTGGTTGTATGCCTCCACTCAACGGGTTATGGAGAGGGGTTTTTCCCTTCCCCATGATGTTATGCAATTACGATTCTGCAAAGGTTCTGCTCATGAATACCGTTCATTACGATGCTGCGGAGACCTATTACGATATCCTCGGTATAGAGAGGAAAGCGGACATCCGGCAGATCAAATCCGCCTACCGTAAATTGGCCCTCCGGTATCACCCTGACAGAAATCCTGGGGACAGGAATGCCCTCGAACGGTTCAAAGGGATCACCGAGGCGTATGGTGTTCTTATCGACGCGGCAAGAAGGGTGGAGTACGATCAGTTTCTCGCTCGATCAGATGAGGTAAAAAGGGCAGGGACGGGTTTTTCAGGCTACCGGTACGAGGACCTCCTGAGGGACATGTTCAGAAATCAGGAGGCCAGGGAGGTATTTGAGCAGATGGCCAAGGGTGGGAGCATACGCATGAACGAACGTTTCATGAAGCAGATATTTTCGGGAGGCTTCCTGTTTGGCGGTATATTCATCGGGTTTTGGGGTATCTCATCCTGTACCCCTCAGACACCGGACGGAATGATTCACATGGGGAATGCACCCATGGCCCTCTCCCACATGTTTGCCCTGATCATGGAACGGTTGAAGGCCGGTGTGTCAAAGACGGTGCGCTATGTAAAGGGATGCTGGGATTCGATAGGAGGGGGCCCGGCCATTGAGGACAAGCGATTTCAGACGGTATATGTAGAGATAACGCCCCTGGAGGCAAGGCAGGGCACGACGAAGTCAGTGAGTCTGAAAACCCCCGAAGGAACACGTCGATACAGGATTAAGGTGCCCGGAGGGATCAAGGACGGGGTACGGCTCAGGATCAGGGATGAAGGGCTTCCACCGTGCTATCTCGTCATCAAGGTGCTCACACGGTGATTTCGCACTGGTCTTCAATTGCCCCAGGATCAGTTGTCCGCCGGTGTGAGCGTTTTTTCTTCCGGCTTCCTCTCTTGTACGACCTTCTGGGCAGGGGCGTCCTCCGGGGTTTTTTCCGCCTCATCGATCTCGCTAATGATCTTATCGTGTTCATTTGTGATCGCATCGAAGCGGTCTTTCAGTTCGCAGACCTTCGGATCAACCCGCTTCATCACCGAGTTTTTGACCAACTCGAGCAATGTCATTCTTGATGAATTGTCCTTGCTGTTCTTGCCGTCCTTCCGGGTCAATTTTTCAATCCTGCTCTCGATATAGGCGAGATCCGTCCTGTTATTGGTCCTTAACGCAATTCTGTAGAGATTGAGGAGATCCGTATAGTCGCCTTCCGCGATCTCCTTGGCCAGATTGTTTTTGCGAATCTCCCTGGAAAGCCCGAGAATGGCCGCAGTCTGATCGTGGATGGTATAGGGTGAATTCTTTGATTCAAGGGCGATAATCCTCTCATCGATGTCAACCTCATTGAAGTATGCCGAGTTGAATTGAGCGGCGATTTTGTCCTCGATGGCAGCGGATTTTTTCGGGAATTCTTCTATGACGGTGCGAACAGCTTGATCGTATAGTGAATTGAATTCGTGTAGCTTTCTCTGCCGCTCCGTCTCATTCAAGCTCTCGTCGGCATTGGCCTGCTGTATCTTTTCCGTCCTTTGGCGATGCAGGACATTGAGTTGTTCCTGCATCTTCTTTAGATTGGTTAGGGCGCTATCCAGTTCATAGTAAATCTTATCATCCATGGACGACTCCTTTCCCATAGTATATAAGCGAAATGAGGGCCTCTCAATGATCAGGCAAAGACTGAGTCATTCAAGACATAAATTGCCGCTACTTTTTTTTCGGCAATTATCGTGTTTTTAACCTGATAGGGAGAGGGCAGGGGGAGTGCGACGGCAGGGGCCACATGCATGGAACCACGGTCTGATTCCGTGTATGAAGGAGAGAAAACAAACCGGAGGGGATTTTATCGCGATCCTCTATGAATCCTTATTTTCGGTGATCAGCCCCTGGACACTGGGACGAACCACCAGCACCGGACATGGCGCGGTTCGAATGATCTTTTCGGTAACGCTTCCTATGAGAAAATGGGATATGCCGGAGCGGCCGTGCGTTGCAATGACGATCAGATCAATTCCGGTCTCCTCGGCAAATTTAACGATCTCCTGATAGGGACTGCCGAACCGTGTGATCTTTTCAATGTTTTTAATACCCATCTCCCGGGCCTTCTTTTCCGTTTCATCCAGCCGTTGATTGACCAATGCCGCAATGCGGGATTCCTGCATATCTATGGTGATTTCATCCGCATACACGTCGTAGATGCTGTGGTGGATCTCGATGACCGTTAACAGGTATACGGTGATATTGAATTCCCTGGCAAAGGAACTCGCATACCGGAGCGCTTCGTATGAGTGGCTCGACCCGTCGGTTGGCAGGAGTATCTTTTTTATGGATAGCATTGATTCCTCCCTTAGCTTTGAATGTCGTTGGCATTGCATCTCTCAGCCGCTGAACTGCTTTTGCCCTGTCATGCAAAACAAAAACTATCATAGAAGCAAACCATTTGTCAATTGCGTGGCTGACGCTACGGGACGTTCATGCATCCCGCAGGATTCAGCACCCCTGAAGCAGTGATCCTTGCAGTAATGAACGTTACAGCAATGACCCCCGCAGCAATGACCCCCGCAGCAACGATCCTTGAATCCATTTGCCATCTAAGGTACACTCTTTTATGCGTTATGCGATAATCTTCACTATGTTTACGATTCAAATACTTTTTTATCATGACCTTGATGGCTGCGTTGCGCTCCGCATGATGGAGGTTTTACCTGTGAAGTCGGGGGGCCTTTTTGGTGGGCGGATGGGGAGCAAGGTGGCTTCGCTTCGCTGACTTGCGGAAAAGTGTTGAGGCGAAATCGGGGCCTTTTTGGTTGACTGGGGGGCAACATAGTGGCTTCGCTTCGCTCCGCCCTAACAAGTTTTAAATGGCGAAATTGGGGCCTTTTTGGTTGACTGGGGGGCAACATAGTGGCTTCGCTTCGCTCCGCCCTAACAAGTTTTAAATGGCGAAATTGGGGCCTTTTTGGTTGACTGGGGGGCAACATAGTGGCTTCGCTTCGCTCCGCCCTAACAAGTTTGGTTGGAGGGTTTCATGATCAGGAAGTCGGAGGAAAAGGTTCAAGGAAAGGATGCGGAAATCTACTACCCTTCACAAAGGGTTATCGATGAGGCGCATCTCAAGGAGTATGATTCCCTCTACAGGGAGTCGATAGAGGACCGAGCGGGATTTTGGGACAGGGAGGCAGGGCAGCTCTCCTGGTTCAAGAGATGGGAAACAGTGCTTGATGACAGCAACAAGCCCTTCTACAAGTGGTTTTCCGGAGGGAAGATAAACATCATTGACAACGCCATCGACCGGCATCTGAAAACGTGGCGGAAAAACAAGCTTGCACTGATCTGGGAGGGAGAGCCCGGGGAAATCCGCGCCTATTCCTACTACGAGCTCAACCGGCAGGTCTCGAAATTCGCGAACGTCCTGAAGAGCATGGGGGTAAAAAAAGGGGATATCGTCACCATCTACATGCCGCAGATCCCGGAGTTGGTCATCGCCATGCTGGCCTGCGCAAAGATTGGTGCGGTCCACAGCGTGGTATACGGCGGCTTCAGCGTGGAAGCCCTTGCGGAACGTATCGAAGACGCCCACAGTCGTGTACTGGTGACCGCGGACGGCGGATGGCGACGGGGAAAGATCAAGGATCTGAAGGGGGTGGTGAATGAAGCGATCACCCGCTCCCCCACCATCGAGGTGTGCATCACGGTCAAGCGCACCGGCCATGAGGTGTATATGGAGAACGACCGCGATTTCTGGTACCACGACCTCATGGGATTGCCCATTGCCAGTCCGTCGTGCGAGACCGAGATCACGGATTCCGAGGATATGCTGTTCGTCTTGTATACGTCGGGTACAACAGGGCGGCCCAAGGGGGTGGTGCACACCCACGGCGGCTATTCCGTGTACACCGCAACCACCCACCGCTACGTCTTCGACATCAAGGATGACGATCGGTGGTGGTGCGCAGCCGATCCCGGCTGGATAACCGGGCATAGCTATATCGTGTATGCCCCGCTGATCAATGGAGCAACCGTTATCATGTACGAGGGCGCCCCCAACCACCCCTACCCGAATCGTTGGTGGAACATGATCGAGCGGCACGGCGTAACGATCCTCTACACATCTCCGACTGCAATTCGGGGGCTGATGCGGTTCGGAGACCAGTGGGCCAAGCGGCATGATCTATCCAGCCTGCGCCTGCTCGGCTCGGTCGGAGAGCCCATCAATCCTGAGGCATGGCGTTGGTACTACACGGTCATCGGGAATAAATCCTGTCCCATTATGGATACCTGGTGGCAGACGGAAACAGGGGGATTCGTCATCACGCCGTTGCCCGTTTCACCGCTGAAGCCCGGTTCGGTATTCAAGCCCTTTTTCGGAAACGAGGTGGGGGTGGTCGATGAAAAAGGAGAGGAGGTGGGAGCCGGGGAGGAGGGATACCTGGTGATAAAGTCCCCGTGGCCCGGCATGGCGCGCACCATATACCGGGACCCCGACCGGTTTGTCGAGTTGTACTGGAAGAACTTCGAGAAATACGGCTGGTACAAGACAGGGGATTCCGCGCGGATCGATAAAGACGGATACGTGTGGGTCATTGCCCGTGTCGACGAGGTGATCAAGGTGAGCGGCTACCGCCTGGGCACCGCCGAGGTGGAAAGCGCCCTGGTCAGCCATGCGGATGTTTCGGAGGCGGCGGCGATCGCCCTGCCTCACGAGCTGAAGGGGAATGCGATTCATGCCTATGTCATCCTCAGGGCAGGGGTATCCGGCAGTAAGGAATTGGTTGAAACATTGAAGGAACACGTTGCCCATGAAATGGGCCCCATCGCCCGTCCCGAAACGATTGAATTCGTTGATTCGCTTCCCAAGACACGGAGCGGGAAGATCATGCGGCGCGTATTGAAGGCGCGGGCCCTCGGCATCGATCCCGGGGATTTGACCACCCTTGATGAGTAGCATCATCAGGTCGATGCATGAGTCACGGCAACCCCTTTCAACGGGTGCCGGTAGTTCCGCGGGGTGTGCATGGCTTGTCTGTGGCGATGGGGTGGTTTATAATGATAGTCTTTACGCTGGTACATTCGCCGGCCGTTGCTGGTATACCAATTGCAGTGGTGCTATTGTTGTACGATCAATGAATTGATATTGTACGCACATCTTGCATGGGTGTGCGGTGAACGAGCCTCATCCCGGCCATTATGACGCCTATAAAGAAAGCCTTGCTACTATCGTTGGGTCTCCATCTGGTCGGTCTTGCGGGGGGTGGTATTGTCTTAAAAAGAACCAGGCTCAAGGAAAAAAAGGTCTTTTATCCCATACGCCTGGTGGAGATGGCCGAATCCTCCCCGAGACCCGTGGTGTCTCCGCCCGTGCAAAAAGAGAAACCGAAGCCCCTGCCTCCGAAGCCGCCCGAGCCGGTTGTCAAGAAGCCGGAGCCCAAGAAACCCCCGGAGCCGAAAAAGGGGATACCTTTAAAGAAGGCGGAGAAAAAGGAAGAGAAAAAGCCTGCCCCTCAAAAGAAGCCGGTCGAGGAGGAAAGGCCCGATCAAAAGGAGAACGAAAAAAAGGTAAGCGATGCGATCGAGGAGATAAAGAAGGCGCTGGCCGCCAGACAGGAGCCGAAGGTTGCCGAGGTGTCTCCGAGGTTTATCGAGCGGCAGCTTCAGTTGTACGCAGCCGATATCGATCGCAGGATAAAGGAGAACTGGTCGATCCCGAAGACGTTTTCCAATGACATGGGCGATCTTGATGCGATCGTGGTGATCCGATTGAAACCGAATGGCGAATTATCCGATGTGCGGCTTGAAAAACGCTCGGGGTTTCATCCGTTCGATGAATCGACACTGCGGGCGATCAAGAAGGCTGCCCCTTTTCCGCCTCCACCGGTGGGGGTGAAGGAGCAAGAGCTTGAATTCGAGATCAGGTTTTATTCCGACCAAATGGGATGAAAGCGCGCTTTCAGGAAGGTATCACTGTCGGCGGTTTGTCCGATTTGCTAGTGTGAGATGCTGAAAAGAATCTTTTATACTGGAAAAATTTTCTACATATCCGTCATCATGCTCGTGGTATGCCTGTCTTCGTATGCGCAGGCGCGCATCAGGATCGATATCTACGGCCCCGAACTGGTCCCGTTTCCCATTGCCGTGGCCCCCTTTACGTATACGGATGGGGCATCCCAGTTCCTTGCAGACCAGATTCGTTCGATCATGGTCAATGATCTGGAGATCTCCGGTTTTTTTGAGGTGAGCGGACCTGATTCATTCCCGCCGGGGGCGATGGAATCCTTGAAGAACCCGGACCAGATTGACCTCTCGCCGTGGCATATGCACACGAGCGAGGCACTCGTTACCGGAGGGGTGACCGTGACCGGTGATAAACTGGAGGCATTTTTCCGGCTTTTCGATCTGGTCGAGCAATCCTTTGTAACGGGGCTCAAATATGCCGCCCCCCAGGAAGAGATGAGGGACATTGCCCACCGCATCGCCGATGAGATTACCTTCCATCTCACCGGCCAGGTCGGGGTCGCCCATACCAAGATTGCCTTTGTGACCAACCGTAACAAAATCAAGGAAATCTACACTATCGATTTTGATGGCAAGGGATTGACCATGCTGACCAGGCATGAATCCATATGCCTTTCCCCTGCGTGGTCCACTGACGGCAAACAGATTGCATATACCTGTTTTCGGCGAAGAAATCCGGATTTGTATATCCATCACCGGGCAACAAAGGGCTTCAGAATCCTTTCGTCCAGGGCAGGGGTGAACGGTGCACCCGCATGGTCGCCGGACGGGGCAAAGATCGCCCTCATGATGCGAAGGGATGACAGGACCGGCATTGCCGTAATCGATACGACAAGAGGTGATAATCCCATATTCCTGACCACCAGGGGAGGAAACGAGTCATCCCCCACCTGGTCGCCGGACGGGCAAATGCTCGCCTTTGTTTCGGATCGTTCGGGATCTCCCCAGATCTATACGATTCACGCGAATGGAAGGGATCTCACCCGAATCACCTTTCAAGGGGCCTATAATGCGTCGCCCGCATGGTCCCCTCTGGGTGACCGGATTGCCTTTTGCGGTATGATGAATGGTCGGTTCGACATTTACACCTGTAAACCAGACGGCAAGGATGTCAAACGACTGACGCGGGACGCAGGCAATAATGAAGACCCCGTATGGTCCCCGGATGGGCGTTTCATCGCCTTCAGTTCCGACCGGACAGGGACCGTCCACATATATTGCATGAATGCCAATGGGGCGAATATACGGCAGCTCACACAATCAGGATATGAGGAAACGGAACCTGCATGGTCTCCCTATTTCTTGTGAGCATGGGAAAAGGGCCGGATACCGCTCCATGCATCGTTCAACCGTGAATCGGGTTCGACCCGAGAGGAGAGAGAGGAGGGTTTGCGATGTTGTGTTGCAGAAGAAATGTACCATGGGGTATCGTCGTAGTCGGCATTGGTCTCCTGTTGCTGGGGGGATGCGCCCGCCCTGTTCAACAGAGGGCTGCACGCCCATTGCCCCCTGTCGAGTCACTCGAAGGGGAGACGGTGAAACGGCCGGAGGAAAAGGCGGCCCCTCCCTCAAAGATCGATGTGAAAAAGCTCGATTCGACGATAACCAAGAAGACCTATCCCGGTATCGAGGGTGAAGTCTATGAAACGCCGATGTTCAAGGACTGCCATTTTGAATTCGATCGTTACGATCTCACCCCGGAGGCGCGAAGGGTCGTTGCGGAGAACGCGCTTATCATGAAAGGCATGCCGAATGCCAGGTACCAGGTGGAAGGGCATTGCGACGAACGGGGTACAAAGGAATACAACCTCGCCCTGGGAGAGAGAAGGGCGCAGAGTGTCAAGAACTACCTCCTTTCCCTGGGTATCCCGGATAAAAATATCTCCACGATCAGCTACGGCGAAGAAATACCCGTGGACCCGCGCAGCAACGAGGAGGCCTGGGCAAAAAACAGGAGGGCGCATTTCGTCATTCTTTCCCGGTAACGGCATGGCAGGAAACATCGGTGAGCGGTGTCGGCATTGCGGCGGCATCGTGATTCCTTATAATGCAGGGCGGATAACACGAGGGACGATACCGGTATGATTATATCAACATTTTATCCCGTAAGGGTCCTGGCGTTGATGTGTGCGGCCATGGTCCTTTTTGTATGCGGGTGCGCAACGACGCAGGACATAATGCTTGCCAATGAAAGGATCTTCACCCATCGAGACAGGCTGGAGAATGTGGAGAAGGGGGTGAAGGAGCTTCGGGAGAAGGATGCACAGCATGATGAGGCGCTCCAGGAGATCCGAAAACGGCTTGCCGATCTCAGCAATCAGGTGCGTCATGAGCACGAGCAGGTGTTGATGGTGGATGCACGGATCGAGGAGTACAAGCAGCTTTCGGATCGATCCTCACAGGACACCGAGCGCAAGGTCGAGGAGGCAGCGATAAAACTCGACCGGCTTTCAGGGACGGTGGAGAAACTATCCAAGGAGGTGAAGGCAATTCAGGAATCGCAGGCCGGTACGATCCCTCAACTTGGCGCCGACATAGAGGGCCTGGATGAGGAGTCCTTTTATAACCGGGCGTACGAGACATTTATGCGGGGGGAGTTTGAGGCGGCGCAGGCTCTCTTAAACGGCTTCCTTGCAAGGTATCCCCGGGGGAAATTTTCCGATAATGCCCGTTTCTGGATCGGAGAAAGCCTTTATCGGAGGAACCGGTTCGAGGAGGCGATCCTGGAGTATGAAAAGGTTAAAAAGGATTTCCCTTCAGGGGATAAGGTTCCTGCAGCCCTGCTGAAACAGGCCCTCTCCTTCCTGAAATTGGACAGGAAGGAGGAGGCGACCATCCTTCTCAAGGACCTGATTCGGCACTACCCCCAATCGGAGCAGGCCGGCATGGCCAAGGAGCAACTGGAAAAATTAAAATAAATTCTTGTCTTCTTCATGGTTCGCTGCCGCCCGAAAGGACGAAGGCGTGATGACACCTGTTCGAATCATCGTGAAAATGGAGAGCACGTATGTATGAAACGTCGGACATAAGGAAGAATTTGAAGATACAACTGGACGGGGACCCCTATATCGTGATCGATTTTCAATTCGTCAAGCCGGGAAAGGGCGTTGCCTTTACCCGCACCAGGCTCAAGAACATGATTACCGGCAATGTCCTTGACAAGACCTTCCGATCGGGGGAAAAGATCGAGCCTGCCGCACTCGAGTCTCATTCCGTCCAGTTTCTCTACAGCATGGACAATCGCTACCACTTCATGAATACGGAAACCTATGAACAGATCGAGCTCGACGAGGCCCAGGTGGGCGATGCAAAGGATTATCTGGTTGAAAACCTCGAGGTGGAGGTCCTCTTTTTCAAGGCACAGGCAATCGGCATGAATCTCCCCAATTTCGTCGAGATGCAGGTTGCGGAGACGGAGCCGGGGGTAAAGGGCGACACCGCCTCCGGAGGCAGCAAACCCGCCATCATGAATACCGGCGCAAAGATCCAGGTTCCTTTCTTCATCAATGAAGGGGACTGGCTCCTGGTGGATACCCGGACTGGCGCCTATGTCGAACGGGTCAAAAAGTGACCCTGGAAAACAGCGCCCCATGCACACCTATTCCTCAACACGACCACGCCACCCTGCTCACAACCCTCCTTTCGAGAGACCGGATCTATCGGGGAATCCGGCATTTTTTCCATAGCCGCGGCTATGTGGAGGTCGAAACGCCCCTCCTGGTCCCCTGTCCCGGCATAGACCCGCACATCGATGCCATCCCGGCGGAGGGGGACCTGTACCTTGCCACCTCCCCGGAACTCCACATGAAAAGGCTGGTGGGCATGGGAATGCCAAGGATCTTCCAGATCACCAGGGCCTTCAGAAGGGGAGAGCAGGGCGGGCTGCATAATCCTGAATTCAGCATCCTGGAATGGTACCATGCGGGAGAGGATTATCACTATTTGATGACCGAGGTTGAGGACCTGGTGAGGCATCTGGTTGAGGACCTCGATGCACAGGGTATCAGGGGCATCTGCCTCAAGCCTCCCCCCTTTCCCTGCCTTGCCGTTGACTGGCTCTTCGAGCAGTATGCGGGATGGACACCCTCCGTGCAATGGGACGAGGATCGCTTCTTTCTGGATCTTGTGGAGAAGGTGGAGCCCCGGCTCAGCGCGGAGCCTGCGGTCATCATCCATGACTTTCCTGCGCCCCTTGCCAGCCTTGCACGGTGCAAGCCCGATGCACCCCACCTGTGCGAGAGGTTTGAGCTGTACATGAACGGCCTGGAGATTGCCAATGCCTTTTCGGAGCTGACCGATCCACGTGAGCAGCGAGAGCGTTTCCAAGCGGCCCAGGAGAGAAGGAGAGACATGGGAAAGGAGGTCTATCCGATCGACCGGAAATTCCTTCTTCTCCTCGAACAGGGACTTCTGCCCCCCTGCTGCGGCATCGCCCTCGGCCTCGACCGGCTGGCCATGGCCCTTGTGGGTGCACGGGGCATCGAGGAAGTCATGGCATTTCCTGCCTCCCGTCTTTAGCCCCGTGCTAATCCGAAGCCTCGCCGACAGGCTGTAGTGCTCTTCCCCAGGCGCACCATTGCCCCCCCTTCCACGCCTCTGGAACTATGTCGCGCGGCTAACAATGATTGCAGCACGGAAACCTGGTATTTCATCACTGTATTCAATAGGTCTCCGCGTACCGGCAGATGTACGTTCCGTGTTTCTCCGGCCTTGTTATGTCAGGTATAATCCTTTGATAAATTTGTTTGACAGGCATGTTCTCCTTTTCAAAACCGGAATATAGAGGTACAATAAATATGTCTATTGTAAATATATAAAGGATCTACCAGAAACAGGAGGAGATTCCGATGGGGCTGACCGTTTTGCAAATAGAAGTAGGGAATCCTGCCAATCCCGAGGTCATGGAACAACTGGAATTCCTGATCGATTCCGGAGCTGTTTACTCTGTAGTGCCTGCCTCGATTTTAGAAAAACTTGGGATCAAGCCTCTAAAGGAACAGGAGTTCCGTTTGGCAGACGGATCAAAGATTGTCCGTAAGAAGGGTGTTGCACTCTTCAAATATGAAGATAGAATCGGTGGCGCTGATGTCCTATTCGGCGAAAAAGGAGACAGTGTCCTTTTGGGAACATTCACCCTGGAGGCCCTTGGCTTGGCACTTGATCCGTTGCGGAGAGAACTGAAGCCCCTCCCCATGATTATTGCATTGACGGGATTATAGAAGGAAGTACGAAAAGCATCCAATCTGTACAGATGTTTTTTTATTAGTTTTCTATCCCCCCTTGCCTTTTTATGAAATTGCCGAGTGTTTTCATTATAGAAAAAAAGCCTGTAATCCATGACGCATGCCTGCGGCTACCACGCTCACCTGCAAAAGGATCATGGATATAACCCCCTGCAATGATAGAAACATATCAAAGTATTGTGCATTCGGGCAGAATGGGCAGCCCTTCGGCATGGAGGCGAGTACAGCGGGGAGCTTCAAAGTCAAGCAAAGAACGTTTATAATAGAAAACCAATCTTATTGATCCGGCACTTCATGTCATCTAATACATCAGGAGGGTTTTGACAGTCTTCGTGGGGGTCTATTCAGGCTGCAGAAGAGACAGGGAGGCGGCGAGGGTTGAGGACAGGGAGTTTCAGCGGGATTACGTCATCGGTCGGAACTCATCGTAGTATCACCTTCAACCTTCTGGATGGCAAAGAGACGGAGAAAGGGGGATGAATGATCAAAACAGTCGCCAAGGTAATCAAGATCGTCAACTCTGAAACCGATCCCGCGCAGATCAGTCTCGCCCTGTCCTTATCGATGGTTGCGGGACTGACACCCCTCATGAGCCTCCACAACCTCCTGGTGCTCCTGTTGGTGCTCGTTCTCAAGGTGAATATCTCCACATTCATCCTGGGGACCGTGGCGTTCTCCGGGATCGCCTTTCTCCTCGACCCCCTGTTCCACCGGATAGGGCTTGAGGTATTGACGATCCCTGCGCTGGAGAATTTCTGGACCATCCTTTACAATACCACCCTGTTCAGGCTCGAACGGTTCAACAATACGATCCTCATGGGAAGCCTCCTTGTTGCCGTCATCCTCTTTGTCCCCGTTACCCTTGCGGCAGACATACTGATCATCCGCTACCGGGAGCGTGTGCTCGCATGGGTGGAGAAGACCAGGATTATGAAGATCTACAAGGCCAGCAAATACTATTCGCTCATCAATTCCTTCTCCGGGAAGGGGGGACGCTCATGAGCCGGTGGATACGGTGGAAGGGGCTCCTTGCATTTGTAATCATCCTGGGTGTTATCGGCGTGATATGGTTTTTTCTCATTGATGGTATCGTTGAGCGGGTGATCGAAAGGACCGGCTCGCGGATGGTGGGTGCGAAGGTGGAGCTTGCGGACGCAGGCCTTTCCCTTTTCCCGATTGGTCTTTCCCTCCGGGGCCTCCAGGTGACGAATCCCGAGGAACCCATGAGGAATGCGGTGGAGGTGGAGGAGATCGGCATGAGCGTGGAAACCGGGCCGCTGCTTATGAGAAAGGTGATCATCGAGGAAATGACCCTTGCCGGGGTGCGTCTGAACACCGAGCGGACGGAGTCGGGGGCCCTCCCGGAGCGGGAGGAAAGGACCACCGGTGAGCGCGCACGGCGCCTTGACTGGAAATCGACGGGGCTCCCCTCCCTTGATGTACCCGACGTCAAGGATATCCTGGCCAGGGAGGAGTTGAACTCCCTTCGGTTGATCGAATCCCTCACCCGTGAGATCGAGGACCAGGAGCAGCAGTGGAGGAAGCGATTGGCGGAACTTCCGAATAGGGCAGCCATCGAGGCCTACAGGGCAAGGATCGAACAGCTCGGTAAGGGAAAAAAGGGGGTGGGGGATATCCTGGGAGGCGTCAAGGAGGTCGAGGAGATCCGGAGGGAGATACGGCGGGACATCGATCGGGTAAAGGATGCACGCGCGGAATATCAGAAGGCTGCCCGCGCGTTCAGGGAACGCCAGGCCGAGATCCAAAGCGCACCCAGGGAGGACCTTCTCCGCCTGAGGGAGAAATACGCGCCCTCGCCCGAAAACATCGGCAATATTGCCGGGCTCCTCTTTCAGGAGAGGATGGGTGGCTGGATCGAAAGGGCGTTTTCATGGTACGATCGGCTCAAACCGGTGGTGGGGAAGGCAACGGCTGCTGGAGAAAAAGGCGGGAAAAAGGGGGAGACGCCGAAACCGGGGCGGGGAACGGGCATCGACGTGCAGTTCAGGGAGAAACAGCCGGCCCCCGATTTCCTGATCCGCAGGGCCATGGCCTCCTTCGCCACTCAGGCCGGAGAAATGTCGGGGACCATCGAGCATATCACCACGGATCAGGCGGTGCTGGGCATTCCCCTTACCTTTGCCTTCTCCGGCAGAAACCTGAAGGATTTCGGTTCCGTGGATATCGAGGGGAGCGCATACCATGCATCCGGGGCCGGGATCGAGGACCGGGTGTCCGCACGGATCAACAGGGCCAGGATCGGTGGTCTCACCATATCCGATAGTCCTGCAATGCCGGTAACCTTGCGGGAGGGCATTGCGGACCTCGTGGTCGATGCCCGTCTGAGCGGCAGTGCAATCGATGCGCAGGTGCGCACCGATGTGCAGTCCGCCGCCTTTGCTACCGTGATAACGGAGGATTCGGGACGGGTGGCCCGGGCGATCGCAACGGCACTGTCGGGGATATCCCGGTTCAGCCTTATCGCGGACATGGAAGGGACCCTCGATGATCCCCGCCTGACCATGCGGTCCGATCTGGACAGGCTGCTGAACAACGCGGTGAAGACACTGGTGGCGGAACAGTCGGAGAGGGTCAGGCAGGAGCTGGAATCGGCCATCAAGGCCAGGGTCGACCAGCCCATGCGCGAGCTCACCGCAGCCATGGGTGATCTGAACGGGGTTGACGGCGAGATTCAAAAACGGATAGACATGCTGCAGACGACGCTTGACGATGCAGTGAAACAAAAGGCAGGCGGCGTAAAGCTCCCGTTTTGATTCGGCAGGGATCATTGCGTGCGCCCGGCTTTTTTTCCACAGCGGCACGCCGCATGAATCACCCGCAGGAAAGGGAGATGATTCGGAAGTGCAGCGGGCATCACTGTATTTTCCTGAGGGGTGCAGCCCCTTACGCACGGATGAAGTGCGGATGGTATCCTGGGTGAGGTCGTTTCCGAGGGAGATTCTCTGTGGTGGATGGCTGTGCGATCTGTGAGCGGACTACACGATCAGCAGTGGATGAGCCATATGATCTGCGGTGTGTGGAGGCTTGGAGATCTGAGATGCATGGGCTTTGAGATGAAGGGTGCGCGTAGGCTTAGAGATTTGTGGTACGTGGGCTTTACGATCCGTGGTTCGTGGAGGGTGAGAGATTTTGTATGGCAAATTGGTTATCTATAAGAAATGGATTATGCATGGCAAATGGATTATGTATAAAAAATGGACTATCCATAGCATATTGATATCGTTAATTCGGTGGCAGGGGGAGAGGGTATGAGAGGAATGCTCGTGTTGGAGGATGGCAGTCATTTCGAGGGGATATCCATCGGCGCCGAGGGGGAGCGGGTGGGGGAGGTGGTGCTGAACACCGCTGTGGTGGGCTACCAGGAGATCATGACCGACCCGGCGAATGCCGGGAAACTTCTCGTGCTGACCTATCCCCTGATCGGCAACTACGGCATCGCGAAAAAATTTTCCGATTCCCGCCGGTCGTGGATCGAGGGGGTGGTGATCCGGGAGGAGAGCAGGATCACCTCCAACTGGCAGGCGGAGGCCCCCCTGTCCGATTTTCTCGCCCGGGAATCCATGGTCTGCCTCAGCGAGGTGGATACCCGGACCATTGCCGTGGCCGTCAGGGACAGCGGTGAGATGCTGGGGATCGTGTCGAGCGGCAACGCAATCCCCAAGGAGTTGCTGGGAAGGCTCAAGGAACTGAAGAAAAAGAGGGAGAACCGGTACATCCGGGAGATCTCCGTTCCGCGGATCACTGAACAGCACCGGAACCCCTCGGGATTGAAGATCGGCATACTGGACATGGGAATCCTGAACGATTTCATGGAGCAGTTGAAGAGGCTCGGTGCGTCGATCACCCTTATACCGTATAATGCCGATGCCTACGAGATTATCTCCCTTGATCTTGACGGTTTGATTCTATCGAATGGCCCGGAGGACGACCGGGCAATTCCCGACATTGCCGAGACGGTGAAACAACTGGTGGGAAAGATGCCGCTCCTGGGCATCTCCCTTGGCCATGAAATAATCGGCCTTGCCCTGGGGGGGACCAGGAAGCGGTTGAAGGTGGGACACCACGGCGTGAATTATCCGGTCAGGACTCCGGACTCCTACAAGGGCGAGATAACGGTGCAGAACCATTCATGGGTGCTTGAGGAAAAATCGTTGAACACAAAGGATGACATCGTCATTACCCGGTACAATGTCAACGACACTACCATCGAGGAGATGGAGTGCAGGGGGCGTGCGATCATCGGGACCCAGTACTACCCGGTGAGCCCCGGGTTCGACGAGGTGCACGAGGTATTCATTCGGTTCATGGAGATGATTGACAAAAAGGCACCTGATCTCAGGAAATGAGCATACACCATGGACCACATGCAGCTTATCCATGATATCGGCGAATTGAGCGGTATTTTTACCGGAAGCGCCAGCATCGAGACCGTTCTTCAGAGGATCGTGGTGCTCGTTGCCGAGCATGTGCGGGCTGATGTGTGTTCCATCTACATCTTCGACGAGGCAACAGAGGAGCTGGTCCTCAAGGCGACCAAGGGATTGCATCCCGATTCCGTGGACCGGGTCCGGCTCAAGCTCGGTGAGGGTATTGCGGGCTTCGCCCTCCAGGAGGGAAAGCCGGTATGCGAGAGGAAGGGGAGCAGCCATCCGCGGTTCAAATTTTTCCCCGGGATATTCGAGGAGCGCTACGAGGCATTCCTGGCGGTTCCCATGATGCGGGGTATTGCACGGATCGGGGTGCTGGTGGTGCAGCGCGAGCAGCCGAACTGCTTCAAGAGGCAGGATGTCCTGGTGCTCAGGACGGTGGCCTCCCAATTGTGCACCATCATTGAAAATGCGCGGCTTCTCATGCAACTCGAACAGCGCCGTGAGGAACATGCCACCCCGGCGGCGCCGAGCGTGCCGAAATTCATAAAGGGAAAGGCCGCATCCGAGGGGTTTGCCCATGCCGAGGCGGCGGTCCTGGACAATGAGCGCTCCCTGGAACGACTGTTCAATAAGGCCATGTCCGAAGGGGCGCATACCCTGTCGGATTTCGACCGGGCCCTTGCGCTGAGCGAAAAACAGCTCGAGGACCTGCAGGAGCAGGTGGAGGAAAGGCTTTCCGACGTGGCCTCCCTGATCTTTGCCGCTCACCTCATGGTGCTCAAGGACAAGGGATTTGTAGGAAGGATGAGGACCCTCATCGAGCAGGGGATGCATCCGGCCGACGCCATCCGCTCCGTTGCCCACGAATATATCGGCCTCCTTTCCCAGAGCCCCAGCCCGTACATCAGGGAGAAGGCGCAGGATGTCCAGGACCTGGTGATTCGGATCATGCGCAACCTCCTGTACGAGGACGAGAAAAAGGGGGATCGCACAGGGGGCATCGTGGTGGCGAAGGAGCTGTTTCCCTCCGACCTGCTCAAGCTCTCCTCCGAGCAGGTGGAGGGTATCGTGCTGGTGAGCGGCGGGGTGACCTCCCATCTTTCCATCCTCGCCCGGTCGCTCCGGGTGCCCCTGATTATTGCCGATGTGCCGGAACTCCTGGACCTCCCCGAGAATACAAGGCTTCTCCTTGACGCGGAACTGGGGAACATCTACGTCGATCCCCCGGATGACGTGGTGGCCCGGTTCAGGGAGCGGAACGAGGCCAGGGAGAAGCTGGTGCAGGAGCAGGGTGGGGCCGGCATTCCCGCCGCTACCGCCGACGGGACCAGGGTGCGACTGATGGCGAACATCAACCTGCTCACCGATCTCACCCTGGCCCGGGACGTGGGCGCCGACGGGATCGGCCTGTACCGCACGGAGTTTCCCTTTCTTATACGAAGCACGTTTCCCACGGAAGAGGAACAATTCATCGTCTACCGGAGACTCGTCGAGGGCATGCCCGACAAGGAGATCACCATCAGGACGCTCGATATAGGCGGGGACAAGGTCCTCTCCTATTTCCATGTGGAAAGGGAGCAGAATCCCTTTCTGGGCATGCGCTCCATCAGGTTTTCCCTCCACAACAAGGAGATCTTCACCCAGCAGATCCGGGCCATGCTGCGCGCCGGTGCAGGTGCCTCCATACGGATCATGTTTCCCATGATCTCCTCCGTGGACGAGTTCAGGCAGGCACGGGAAATCCTTGCCGGGTGCATCGATGAGCTGGAACAGGAGGGAATGGAACACAATGCCGCCCCCAAGGTCGGCATGATGGTGGAGATCCCCTCGGTGGTGGACATCATCGATGACCTTGCCCGGGAGGCGGATTTTTTCTCCATCGGCACCAACGATTTCATCCAATACCTGCTCGCCGTGGACCGCACCAACGAGAAGGTCGCCTCGTTGTACCTTCCCCACCATCCCTCGGTGCTGCGATCGCTGAAGAGGGTGGCCGATGCGGCGACACAATGCGGCATCGAAGTCTCCGTGTGCGGGGATATGGCGCACCAGGAACGGTACATCCCCTTTCTGCTGGGCATCGGCATACGTATACTCAGCGTGGACCCCGTATACTTGGCCCGGATCAAACGGCGGATTGCCGGCATACATCTTTCCGAGGCGGAGGGGCTCGCCAAAACCCTCCTTGAGCAGACAACGGTGCAGGCGATCGAGCGCATCCTGTCGGAAACGGATCGAATGAGCTGATGAGAATGCACATGAAGCATTGATGCGTCTTCGGCTCACAAAGAGGCATGAAAATACCCAAAGGGGATTTTCAGGTGAAAGGCACATGAGCCTGATGAAACTGTGAATATCGAATGTAGAATATCGAATTTAGAATGTAGAATGTAGAGGTGAAACGCAGACGAGCCTTCGGCTCACAAAGAGGCATGAAAATACCCAAAGGGGATTTTCAGGTGAAAGGAACAGGGAATGCCAAAACGGAATGACATCAAACGCATACTTATGATCGGTTCGGGTCCCATCGTGATCGGGCAGGCGTGTGAATTCGATTATTCAGGGTCACAGGCATGCAAGGCCCTGCGGGAGGAGGGGTACCACACCATCCTCGTGAACAGCAACCCCGCCACCATCATGACCGACCCGGGCATGGCCGATGCCACCTACATCGAGCCCCTCACCGTGGAGGCGGTGACGGAGATCATCGCAAAGGAGCGGCCGGATGCCATACTGCCCACACTGGGCGGTCAGACCGGCCTGAACCTCGCCTTTTTCCTCATGAAGGAGGGGATACTTGACCGGTACGGCGTGGAATCGATCGGTGCGAATGTGGATGCCATTGCCCGGGCGGAGGACAGGGACCTGTTCAAGAAGGCCATGCAGGAGATCGGGGTGGATACCCCGAAAAGCGGGATTGCCACAAGTATCGAGGAGGGGATGCGGATCGGCCTGGACATCGGCTTCCCCCTCATCCTGAGGCCCGCTTACTGCCTGGGGGGAAGCGGCGGGTCCACCGCTTACAACCGGGAGGAGCTCGAGGAGTCGCTGGCAAAGGGGCTGGAGATAAGCCCGGTGAAGCAGGTGCTGGTGGAGCAATCCGTGCTCGGGTGGAAAGAGATCGAGTTCGAGGTGATGAGGGACTGCGCGGACAACGTGATCATGATCACCTCCATGGAAAATGTGGATCCCATGGGGGTCCACACCGGGGACAGCATCGTGGTGGCCCCATCCCAAAGCCTCACCCGGGAGGAGTATGGACAGTTCGTGAACCTCTCCAAACGGATCATACGAAAGATCGGGATCACGGGAGGCGGCGCCAATATCCAGTTCGGGCAGAATCCCGAGAACGGACACATCGTCATCATCGAGGTCAATCCGAGGCTCTCCAGAAGCTCCGCACTCGCGTCCAAGGCCACCGGGTTCCCCATCGCACGGGTGGCCACGAAGCTCGCGGTCGGCCTCACCCTGCCCGAGGTGCAGAACGAGATCACCGGGAAGACCACGTCGTTCTTCGAGCCCACCGTGGATTACTGCGTGTTCAAGATCTGCAGGTTCACCTTCGAGAAGTTTCCCAAGGCGCAGAGGGTCCTGAACACCTCGATGAAGGCGGTCGGGGAAGCCATGTCCATCGGCAGGAACTTCAAGGAGGCCCTGCAGAAGGGGATCCGGTCCACGGAGACCGGGCGGTTCGGACTGGGTGCGGACGGAAAGGACAAGATCACCGACGAGATGCTGCGCTCACCCTCCGCAGACCTGGTGGAACAGATAAAACAGAAGATACGCATCCCTACGGACGAGCGGCTCTTCTACATCCGGTACGGGCTGAAACTGGGGCTCGGCGTGGATGAGATCTACGATCTTTCGCGGATCGACCGGTGGTTCATCGACAATATGAAGCAGATCGTGGAGCTTGAGGAGGAGATCGGGCGGTTCAGGGGAAAGGACGCCAGGGCCCCCCTGAGCGTGCCGCAGGACCTTTTGGAAAAGGCAAAGCGATGGGGCTTTTCGGATGTGCAGCTCGCCTTCCTCCTCAACACTACGGAGAAGAAGGTGCGCTCCCTGCGCAGAAGGCACGGGATCACCGCGGTCTACAAGCTGGTGGACACCTGCGCCGGGGAATTCACCGCCCGGCAGCCCTACTTCTACTCCACCTACGAGACCATGAACGAGAGCATAGTGTCGCAGGGCACCAAGGTCTGCATCCTCGGGGGAGGCCCCAACCGGATCGGCCAGGGGATCGAGTTCGACTACTGCTGCTGCCACGCATCCTATGCCCTCAAGGAGGAGGGCCTGGAGAGCATCATGGTGAACTGCAATCCGGAGACGGTGTCCACCGACTACGATACCTCGAACAAGCTCTATTTCGAGCCCCTGACCGTGGAGGATGTGCTCAGCATCGTGGATCTGGAGCGGCCCATGGGGGTGATCGTGCAGTTCGGCGGCCAGACCCCCCTCAACATCTGCGTGCCCCTGGAGCGGGCCGGGGTGACCATCCTGGGAACGAGCCCTGATTCCATCGACCGGGCTGAGGACCGGAAGCGCTTTCAGCAGATGATCAAGAAGCTGAGCCTGGTTCAGCCGGATAATGCCACCGCCACCTCCTTTGAAGGGGCAAAGCGGGCGGCGAACAAGATCGGGTATCCGGTGGTGGTCCGCCCCTCGTACGTGCTCGGGGGCAGGGCCATGGAGATCGTGTACACGGACGAGGACCTTGCAGGGTTCATGGAGAAGGCGGTGGAGGCCTCACCCGAACACTCCATCCTCATCGACAAGTTCCTGGAGGATGCCCTGGAGGTGGATGTGGATGCCATCTCCGACGGGGAGCAGTGCGTGATCGGGGGGATCATGGAGCACATCGAGGAGGCGGGTATCCACTCCGGGGACAGCGCCATGGTGCTTCCGCCCTATAGCCTGAGCAAGGATCTGGTCAAAGTGATCAAGGAGAACACCTACGCCATGGCAAGGGAGCTGAACATAAAGGGGCTTTTGAACATCCAGTACGCGGTCAAGAACAACGTGGTGTACGTGCTGGAGGTCAATCCCCGGGCGAGCAGGACGGTCCCCTTCGTGAGCAAGGCCATCGGCATACCCCTGGCCAAGCTCGCCACAAAGATCATGCTGGGGAAGACCCTCAAGGAACTGGGATTCACCGAGGAGAAGGAGATACCCTTTTTTGCGGTGAAGGAGTCGGTGTTTCCCTTCATCAAGTTCCCGGGGGTCGATGCGATCCTGGGACCGGAGATGCGCTCCACCGGCGAGGTCATGGGGATCGACACCACCTTCGGCACCGCCTATGCGAAGAGCCAGATTGCCGCCGGCCAGCGCCTGCCCACCAAGGGGACCGTTTTCATCAGCGTGAAGAACCAGGACAAGCGCTCCATTGTGTTCATCGCCAAGAAGCTCGCCGACCTGGGCTTCAAGATCCTGGCAACCTCAGGCACCGCGGACATACTCACCCGAAACGACCTGGAGGTGGAGACCATCCCCAGGCTCTACGAGGGCAGGCCGAACATCATCGACTATATCAAGGACGACAAGGTGGACCTCATCATCAACACCCCCTCGGGCAAGGCGACCAAGGAGGACGAGACCAGGATCAGGTCCCACGCCATCCTCTACAGCGTGCCCCTCATCACTACCATTGCCGGGGCCGAGGCCTCGGTGAACGGCATCGAGAACATCATCAGGAAGCCGAAGTTCTCCGTGAAATCCATCCAGGAGTATCACAAGGAGGTCCGGTAGGGATATTTTAGGAGGATGTGGTCAAAAAAGGGAATATGGGCCGCTCCCGCACGCATACCCCGTGGCCGGGGATGCTCAAAACCACTCGTGAGGGATATTCGGCCTTGCTGGGTGGGCACTTTCAGGTGGAAAGGGGGGTGATGGAGAATTCGGCGGAGGTGTTCCAGCCTCCATGTCTATCACTGCACTAATTCATCTGGAGGGCCAAGGCCCTTTGGAGGTTGCTTTGCGCATCCACAAGGTCAGGATTTATTTGTAGCGCCTCTCGAAAATGGACAATAGCTTTTGCAAGTTCCCCTTCCTGAGCCAGGGCAATACCAATGTTGTTGTGCGCCTCCGCGTATTCGGGATTTATCCGCAACGCCGCGTAAAAGTGGTTGATCGCCTCGCCGACCCTGCCCTTCCTTGCAAGGGCAACTCCCATGTCGTGGTGTGCCCCTGCATATCCGGGATTTAACCGCAACGCCTTTGAAAAATGGGTGATCGCCTCATCGAGCCTGCCTTCATATGATAGAACAAGACCCAGATTGTAATGCGACTTCATATACAGGGGGTCTATCCGCAACCCCTCTGAAAAACGGCTGATCGCCTCGTCAAACCTGCCCTCCTTTGTCAGGGCAATCCCAAGATTGTTGTGCATAGCCGCAGAATAAGGATCCATCCGCAACACCTCTTTATAACAATCAATCGCGTCAGATGTACTGCCTTTTATATTGTAAAGATCGGCGAGATACGAGAGGGAAGCTGACCGGTCAGGCAAGCGATCAATTTTTTCTCGTATGGCATCTATTTGAACGGATAGACACCGCTGTTTGAGTTCATCGTCGTTGAAAACGGAATAATCCACCTCATTGTTGGCGCAATATCTCTCCATGAGTTTAAAAAATCGCTCTTTTTGTGGCGGCGTTATGTTTGAAAGGTCAACCATATCGGAGTAAGGGGTTAAAAGGGAAAGCGCAAGGGCTGCAAAATCTATCCGGGAATCCACATCCGCCTCAACCTGTTGAATTATATTTCTTGTTTCAGGAGTGAAGCCTTGCCATCTTTGTGATTTCATCTTTTCAGATAGTTGCGGGTCATAGCCATACATGAGCTTGGGTGCGGCAAATTCAAGCCAGGGCCGATTATCCGTATTCATAACGCCCCGGCCAAAGAGCTGTTGCAGGTCTTCGGAAACAATCAGCCTGTATAGCAGCCTGGGATCTGCAAGGTCCACATTGGGTGATTTTTGGACGTGCACAAACTTTTGATCCGCATACTCCAGATTCAGCCTGTTTTTACCTTTAAACCCGATCAGCAGAAAATCTCCCTCGTCCAAAAACGGATCAGTATGGACTAAGAGGCTGTTTGGAAAGGCCCCGGCAAAGGTGCGACCCACAAGTGCAAAGGTTTCCCAATCCATCTGGTAGGAATGCATCCATTGAACAAATATGCCGTCATCATTCAGCCTATCCTTGGCCAAGGAAAAAAAATCGCCGGTGAAAAGGGCGGCAAGCCCGGCCATCCAAGGATTGGACGGCTCGGAAATAATCACATCGTAGTTTTGTCTGGTGAGCTGCAGATGCGCCCGCCCATCCTGTATGATAAGGTCTGTTTTTGGGTTTGAAAGGACCCCATTATTCCACGGTGTAAAAAAATGACTTGCTGCAACCACCTGATCGCTAATTTCAAGGATATCAAGCTTCTCAACAGGATAATAGAGCACCTCTCCGGCCGTTATGCCGCTTGCCAGCCCAACCACCATCACCGCCTTGGGATCCTTGTGAAAGAGCATCGGGAAATGGGCCGAAAGTGTTTGCGTATGCATGTCTCCGTGTGTTGAGGCATCCGGTTTTCCGCTGTTCGCCATGGTATATTGAGGGTTGCCGAATGCATCCGTGTATCGTGCTACTGTCGTAAAGCCGCCGATCCCGTCCCCGTAATAGACGAGTTCGCCTTGTTCCGTACTCGAAGGGACCCTTGACCCTTGAAAAAAGGTTTTCACCCAGCCGGTACTTGCAATGTCTTCCATGATTTGGTCAAAGCGATGATATCTGCCTTTCGAAAACTGCTGATGGTTCCATGAGGGATAATAAAAACACAGGATAAGCCCTGCCAGCGCCGGCACTGCAATCAAAGCGAATTGCCGGATGCCTTCCCTCTTGTTTTTAAGCAGTACGCCTGCAATGACCAGTGACGTGCCAAGCTGCAGAAAGGCAATCATCCCCAGGCTCAATTCCTTGCCGGCAAGTGGTATGAGGAGGAAACCGGCGCAAAACGGACCTAATAGTGACCCGACGGTATTGAGCATGTACGCAAAGCCGATGGCGTAGCCAACCTCTGAAACGGACTGGGTGTAAATTTTTCCCACCAAGGGAAAGGTCGCGCCAAAGCAAAGTGTCGGCAATATCATAAATATAAAGAGAATAACCGCTTTAGACAGGCTCAACAATGCAAACTGGTCTTTAAAGGTAAAAATGAGCTTGGAAAAAAACATCTGGCTGCCGCCAAGGAGCTGGCTGACGGCCAGGATAAGTATCGCCGCAGCGATCTGTGTGAAGAGCAAGAGGTGCATGCAATTTTTTACCTTGTCCGCATAATAACCGAAGATCATACTGCCCAGTGCAAGCCCGGTGATAAAGGTCACCAGCACAATGGTAAATGAATAGGTGGTCGGACCGACGATCAAACCCAGCAGCCTGGTCCATATGACCTCACAGGCCATGGCGCAGAAGCCTGACACAGCGAAGATCACCAGGGCGCTCTTTCCTTCTATGGTATGTGAAGACGGCTTGTTTTCCGTTTCATTTTTGGGTGGTGTTTTCATTCTATCCGAAGTTTTCTGCGCTGCGCCTGCATACTGTACCTTCGCCTTATAACCCACCATCAGACATGATATGCCGATCATAACATTGACCAGCACGGCAAAAACCAACGTACCAACAACACCCCATAGGTTGATCAGCCAAAAACCGCACAGCAGCGAACCGAAGGCAGCGCCGATGGTATTCAATCCGTATAATCTTCCTGCATGCGTGCCCAGGTGAGAGAGCCTGTCAACATAAAACCGGCATAGGATCGGCAGCGTGGCGCCCATGCAGATAACGGGAATACACAGAATGACGGTGCAGACCATAAAGGTGAGCAGGTGATAGATGATGAAGTGGCTGAAAAACCCATTGTAGAGAACCGCTTGAAGCGGTTCGAAGGCGATGAGCAGCAACGGAATCAGAAGGGCATAAGCCCCGATTGCCAGCTCCAGCGCCCCGAAAAGCTTGACCAAAGAGAGTGGTTCCTTGATACGGTCTATGAAGCGGCCGGCAAGATAGCTGCCGAGTCCCATGCCGCCCATGAAAATCGTTAAAACGATGCTGACGGCAAATGGTGCGCCGCCAATGATCTTTATGATCATCCTTGTCCACAGGATTTCATAGATCAAGCCGGTGAGGCCGGAGAGGAAAAAGCAGACCAGAACAAAGAAAAATATTTTATTGGTTGCATTATCTGCAGTGTTCTTTTTAGTCATTTTTTATAATAGATCTCCTCAATAAGGTTCCTATGATCGTTCATTTACCCTCAAAGGGGTGGGAGAAGTACAGGGAAAAATCCCGAGGGATCGTAATGCCGAATTCAAGACCCGGGTAATCCCCCACAGCAAACGGTACGAACATACCATCGTGCAGATCATCGGTCTGATGTTTCTGACCGGGGTAGGTACCCGGACACTGTCCATACATGGTGTTACCCTAAAGTGCTTAAGATATGTCGAGTTTTTTTAATATAATATATATATCGGAAGAAAAAGTAAGAGCATTCATCATGTGATGATTCTCCGTTTTCTCATTGGGAAACACAGAATTATTCTCTGGATATTCCTTTAGAATATTGGTTTTGGTGAACAGGGGATAAATTTGATTGTCCTTCGGGATGCGCCGACGACAATGCAAGGAATAAAGGCATTTATCACCTTATAGAGACGCTTTTCCCTTATAGAGGCTGTTTGCCCTTGGAATTCCCTGAAATCCTTGCCCTGCGAAACTGGATGTAAGCATCCCGGACGGAGAAATAGGGATCGATGGCCGCATCCTTGATTGCCTCGTAATCCCCTATCTTCAGAGAGGCGTTGTTCACGATCTCGACGGAGCTCACCCCGACATATGCCTCCAGGGGGTGGACATAGGTGACTGGATCGAGCGCGAAATCCCCGACCAGACCAACTGAATCCCGGAGGGTGGAGGGGCCGAGGATGGGCCAGGTGATGAAGATTCCCTCCCGTGCCCCGTACTCCCCGAAGGTCTGTCCGAAGTCCTCGTCCTGCTCGGCAAGGTGCAGGCAGGTGCCTGCCGGGTCGAACAGCCCCCCGAGCCCCACGGTGCTGTTGATGGTGAAACGGGTGCATTCGATGCCCGCGCCCTTGATTTTCCCCTGGAGCACGCAGTTCACGAGGCGATTGGGGAAGAGAAGGTTCGAGAAGAAGTTTCGCACGCTGATCCGGAACGATTCGGGGAATGCGACCCGGTATACCCGGGATGCAGGCCTAATCAGCCAGAAGTAGAGCCGGTCGTTGAAGGTGAACATGGCCCGGTTGAAGGGCTCAATGGGGTCGGAGACCTTCGGCTCCTCCTCCCACTCCTCGAAATCCTCATCCGAGACATCATCGTACCGGTCATCCAGGTTCGGCCTGTTGCCAGCGGATCGGTTTTCTGCCATATCCGCCTCGTATCCCGGCCGGGATTGGGCAACCGCTTTCGATAATGAATGGGCGGATGATGCCGCCATGCCTGCGCAAAGGAGCAGCAAGAGGGTGGCGGCGGAAACGATCGCCTTCCCGGATTTCCATATCATGGGATATCCCGTGTTCCAAGCATTATTCTTATGATTCGGTAACTCGCCATTCGGGTTTAAAAGTCAAGCAAGCCTTCAAGCCTTTCAGAAGAAACATTCATGAGCCTTCGGCTCACAAGGAAGCATGAAAATGCCCCAAAGGGGATTTTCAGGTAAAAGAGTATTATGGTAGCTCCGCTTCGCTCCGCCTTACAAGTTTGGTTGGCCCCCCCTTCCCGCTCTGCCAACAAGCTATAGAGCGATTACGATCCGTTGACCTTTTCGCGGAGGATGGCGAGGAGCCCGTCGGGGGACTTCGTCAGGAGGATCTCCCTGAACTGGGTGCGATAGTTCTTGATGAGGCTCACCCCCTCGATGATCACGTCGTATACCCTCCATGTTTCCTCGATCCGGATGACCCGGTAGAAGATGGGGATATCGGCGGATGCGGTGAGGATGTGGCTCTGGACCTCGGCCTTGTCGTCGGCGAGCATGATCTCCCGATCGAAGACCACCTTCTCGTCGCTATAGGCGAGTATCCGGTCCATATAGGCCTTTTCGAGGATCGACCGGTAGAGGGTCACGAATTCCTCCCGCTGGTCCCTGTTCAGGCTGTTCCACTCCCTTCCCAGGGTCCTTTTTGCAAGCTCGATGAAATCGAACATGCCATCGGCAATGGATTCGACTCGTTTCTTCTTGGTATCCCGGGCGGTTTCCTCCTGCAGCGCCGGATCGCGCAGTACCTCCAGCACACTGTTGACGTGTGTCCGGATGGTTTCAAGCGGCACGCCCGCGCCTACACGGCAGGGAACTACGAGCAGGCACACCAGGGCCGCCGCGATCATTGCCTTTTTCATCCCGTGCTTCCTTTCACGCCTAATCCTTGACCGATCCGAAGGCATACTTCCGGATGATCTCCTCGATATCGATTGCGGATTCCGTTTCGATGATGGTTTCACCCGGCTGCATCACCTCGTCGGCGCCCCCGGCATCGATGGTGACATACTTGTCGCCGATCAGGCCCGACGTCTTGATCGATGCGATGGCGTCGCGGTAGATCATTATCCCCTTGTTGATACTCAGCTCGGCGATCGCCGCCTGGGTGTCCTGGTCAACGGTGAGCGACTCCACATGCCCGATCTCGATGCCGAGCATTTCAACGGGACTGCCCTTCCTCAGGCCGGAAACCGAACGAAAGCGGGCCTGGATCGAATAGGTGTCATCACCCAGCAGGGAGATATTGCCGAGCTTTACCGTAAGATATCCCACGCAGAGCAATCCGATGACCATGAAGATGCCGACGACGGTCTCAGCCTGGTATTTCTTCATTTACTTGCCCCTCTTCCTTGGTGCACGTGAATCGTGCGATTGTTTTCCGCTTCGCCTGCGCCTTGGCGATGATATGGTCTATCTCGTCGCTCGATGTCCCCTCCGCAAGGCCAACGAAGACGGAGAAAGTATAGCACTCCCCGCCGGGGGAATCCACCTGGGCCGGATGAATCTTCCGCACCCTCAGTTCCCTGGAGAAGGCATCCACCATCTGTTCGGCCTCATCGAGATTCGCATAGGGAAGCACCGTCAGCATCTGGTCCCTGCTCAGCCGGGTGGAGAACCCGATGGAGCCGAAGTGCCTCTTTATGAACTCCCCGAAGGACTTGAATATCTCGAGGGCGGTGGTGGGGCCCAGTTTCTCGTTCATCCGGTCAAGCTCCAGGGTGAAGAGGACCACCGTAAAGATCTCATCGCCGTCCGTTTTCCTCAGATTCGAATTGTACCGGGCCCTGAACACTTGCTTTGAATAAAGCCCGGTGAGCTCGTCCTGCAGCCCCTCCAGGCTCTTCATGAATTCGTCGGTGATCGGGTGGTTGAAGTTCTCGAGCGCCGCAGGGGAGCCCTGGAAGATGATCGTGCCCTCGTGGAGCACCAGCACGCGATTGGAGATGAAGAGCACATCGGGTATCTCGTGGCTGATGAGGACCGCGGTGAACTCGAACCGCCTCTTGTACTCGGCGATCATGCTGAGGATCGCGAATTTCCTCACCGGGTCCTGGCCGGTGGTCGGCTCGTCGAACAGGACGATCCTGGGGTCGGTCACCAGTGCCCGGGCGAGCGCGGTCCGCTTCTGCATACCCCCCGATATCTCCGCAGGGTATTTATTGGCCACCTCGGTGAGCTCCGTCTGCTCGATCCTGGTCATCACCCGCCGCTCGATCTCCTTCTTGCCGAGATTCGTGGTCTGCCGCAGGGGCAGGGCGATGTTCTCGAACACCGTCAGGGAGTCGAACAGGGCGTTGTTCTGGAACATGTAGCTGATCTGGCCCCGGTATTCATCCCGCTCCCTTCGCTTGAGACTGCCGATCGGTACTCCCCGAAAGAGGATCTCCCCCTCATCCGGTTTCAGAAGCCCGATGATGTGCTTGAGCAGGACGCTTTTTCCCACCCCGCTTTTGCCGATGACGGTGGTGACGTGTCCCTCGTAGATCTTCAGATTGACCCGTTGGAGCACCGGCCGGCTGTCGAACCGCTTGGATACGTTTTTGAATTCGATGATCGGTCTGTCCATGGCCTCCCTACAGGAGCAACGATGTTACCGCATAGTCGGCGATGAGCACCAGCACGCATGAGAGCACCACCGCCGCCGTGGTTGACTGGCTGACCCCCTTGGCGCCGTGGCCGTCCTCACGCATATGGGTGAAGAACCCCTGATAGCAGCAGACCGTGGAAACGATCACCGCAAACACCAGGGCCTTGATGAATCCCCCCCTGATGTCCTGCATCTCCACACTCGATTGTACCCGGTAGAAATACGCCCCTGCATTGACCCCCAGGAGCAGGACCCCGGAGATATACCCCCCGATGATGCCGATGATATCGAACATCGCCGTGAGCAGGGGAAAGCTGATGATCGATGCCGCGATCCTCGGGCTGACCAGGTACCTGAGGGGATCGATGCGCATGGTGTGCAGTGCGTCGATTTGCTCGGAGATCCGTTGGATGCCGATCTCCGCGGTCATGGAGGAGCCTGCCCGGGCGATGATCATGATCGCCGTGAGCACCGGCCCCAGTTCCCTGACCAGGGAAAGGGCCACCGCAGACCCGAGCACCCCCTCGGAGCCGAACTTGATCAGGGTGTAGTAGAGCTGCAGTCCCAGCACCATGCCGGTGAAAAGCCCCACCAGCATGACGATGTTCGCGGATTTCGATCCGATGAAGTATATCTGCTGGATGATGGAGGATGTCTGCTTGCGGCGGAAGATTCGCGCAAAGGATATGCTGAAAAAGATGGCGGCTGCGCCCAGGTGCCGCACCCAGTCCACCACCGTCCTGCCTACCGGGTAGAAGAGCCATTGCAGGGTGATCCACTTGATGAGCGTGTCGAGTGTGTGATTTCCGGTTGTCGTGGCCACTGCTCATTCCCTTTCCATGCGGTGCGTGTGCCTGCCTTTAGATCCTAAAGAGGATAATAGATTACGCAATGAGGTTCAAGCTTTGCCGGTAATGCATTGAAAGACAGAGCATTTCAACCCATGCCGGACTGCGTCATGCAATCGTTTCTACACGGCCCCTCGGGGATCCTACCGGGGAAGGGGGAACCTGCGGCGATCATCCAGGCGATGAAGGCCATACGAATGGGCGATCCGGATCGCACCGGCGAACTCCTCGCCGGTGATGGCTCGATCGATCTCCGGGTGCAGGCGTGCCTCGCCGCAGGGGCGGTACTGGTCCATGATATTGATGTAGGTGTCCTTTGACAGCCTCTGGCTGATGTATGCCATGACCTTGTCCGTGCCTGCGACACCCTCCGGCATCACCAGGTGCCTGATCAACAGCCCCCGCCAGGCGATCCCCCGTGAATCGAGCTGCAGGTCGCCGACCTGGCGGTGCATCTCCGCAAGGGCTGCGCAGGCCACCTGGAAGTAGTCGGGGGCATGGGCGTATTGTTTTCCCTCCTCCGCACCGGCGAATTTGAAATCGGGCATGTAGATGTCGAACACGCCCTCCAGGAGCCGGATGCTGGCGAGGGAATCGTACCCCCCGGTGTTGTACACCAGGGGGAGCGTCAATCCCCTGTCTATGGCAAAGGGGAGCGCATCGAGGATGAAGGGGACCACATGCGTGGGGGACACGAAATTGATGTTGTGGCAGCCCCTCCGCTGCAGGTCGAGCATGATGCGGCTGAGGTCCTCCGGGGAGATCTCCTGCCCCTCGCCCAGGTGGCTTATCTCGTAATTCTGGCAGAATATGCACCCAAGGTTGCAGTGGGTGATGAATATGGTGCCGGAGCCATGCTCCCCGACCAGGGGCGACTCCTCACCGAAATGGGGGCCGTAGCTCGACACGACCGGGAGTGCGCCTGTCCTGCAGAATCCCCGTTCACCCCGGAGCCGATCGACCTTGCACGTTCGCGGGCAGAGGGTGCAGGGGGAAAGGAGTGCGCGGGCCGCATCCCGTCTTTTTTGAAGCTCCCCCTTTTCGTAGAGCTCTATATATCCCGGTCGAGGAATCCCTTCCATCCATACACCCTGCAATGTGGGGTTTACCGAATCATCCGGCAGTTGTTGTGCACACAATGCCCGTTTTCCCTGCGCTCCTGCTGCAGGGAATGGTGCACAGCGCCTGTCTCATGGGGGACCTGCATCTGTCTTCGGTGGATTACAGGTACGGCTTCAGGCCCTTGTAAAACATCGCCGCCATCTTTGTGTAGCCTGCGCTATTGGGGTGGATCTGGTCGCTCATCAACCCGGGTCTGCCCATAATCCCCTTGAAGATATTGGGAACGAGCACCAGGCCCAGTTCCTGGGCGAGTTCCTCGTATGCATCCCCATACCCCTTCCCCCAGAAGGGGATATCGATACCGCCGATAACCACGAGGGCCCCCTGGTCCTGAATCGCCCTGGCAATGTCCCTGAGATTATCAAATGCCACCTCGGCAGGGACCCCGTTCTTCAGGTCGTTTCCTCCGAGGGTGATCAGGACAATGCGGGGGGAGCGGGAGAGCACGTCCCTCTGCAACCTGCGCAGGGCGCTTGCCGTGGTATCCCCCGGGACGCCCGCGTTGATCACGGGCATCTCGATCATCCGCGAAAGCTGCGAGGGATAGTCCATGCCCGGGGTAGCCCCGGTTCCATAGGTGAGGCTGTCGCCGAAACAGATGATATTCTCACCCGTTGGTATTACATTCCGTATCTTCGGCGCGGACATCACATGAATATAAAGGCTAAGGAAGAGAATGACAACACAGACAATGGATAGAACAAGGATCTTTTTCGTGGTGATCATATCGGTCTCAGGCCTGATCAGAACGCTTTGTTGTGTATGATGTATCATACCAGGGATTATCCGGCAAAAACAAGTTTTCCCCCACAGCGTATCCCCCCAGGGGGTGATTTATAGGGCTTGATGAAGGGATCGGCATGGTATAAAAATGGGGATCATGACCTGACCATGTTTGCCTTCTGTGGAACAAGTGCCTATTTCCCGATTAAATAATAAAGGGATACGGAGGGTATCATATGAAGCGGAATCTGTACAGAATCCTTGTTTTCATTCTCATGTCGTTCATTCTTGGGTGTGCTGCCCCACGTCCGGCCGTATATACCGGCATCCCCTTCAGCGCTGCGGGAAGGCCGAAGGTGGCCCTCGTCCTCGGGGGTGGCGCTGCCCGCGGCTTTGCCCATATCGGGGTTATTCGGGTTCTGGAGCGGGAGCGGATCCCCATTGACATGATCGTGGGAACAAGTGTAGGAAGCCTCATCGGCGCCATCTACGCCTCCAACGCAGACAGCTTCGAACTGGAGTGGATCGCCTTTTCCCTGGAGAAGGAGGACATATTCGATTTCTCCCTCTTTTCTTCGAAAACAGGTCCGGTGAAAGGGGACAAGCTCGAGGCGTTCGTCAATGACCACATATCGGTCAGGAACATCGAGGAGTTTTCCATTCCATACTATGCCGTGGCCACCAATCTGAATACCGGTGAGGCGGTGGTGTTTGACAAGGGCCCTGTTGCCAAGGCGGTGCGGGCGAGCAGCTCCATCCCCGGGGTGTTCACCCCCCTCATGTACGAGGGAACGACCCTGGTCGACGGCGGCGTGCTCGGAAACCTTGCCCCCGAGATAGCCCGGCAAAGGGGGGCGGACATTGTTATCGCCGTTGACATCGGCAAGAATGTAGTAAATCAGGACACGAGCAACGTCATCGATATCATCCTCCAGGCAATCAGCATCATGAGCAACAAGATCGATAGTTACAAGCAGAAGGATGCGGACGTACTGATTGCCCCCAGCGTGGGGGATGTGGGCATGATGGACTTCACCCGGAAAAAGGAGTGCATGATCGCAGGAATGGAGGCCGCACGCGAGGCGATCCCGGCCATACAGGCGTTACTAATCCCTCCTCAACCCAGTCCCAAAGATCAGGTTGAAATACCTTCATTTCCGTGAGACAAGAGGTACCGCTTTATACGACCTCTATATAAAACACCCATGCTTTTCAGTACCAGCTTTTTGCAGTCATTGAATTTCTGGAACTCCGGCAAGACCTTATTTCGCTCAGTCACACTCTTAGCCGATTTCATTACCTGTTAGGATAAACTTCGTCTATCATCAGATTACCCATCAAAATTTCAATGATGCCCCAATGCCCATTCCACCGGAACCCTCAACATAACCAGAACCCATTGAAACATTGATACAAATCATATCACACAATGCCTGCAGCCAAATCTTGACATTAATTCTTTAATATTATAAAAAGAGGTGTATCTCATTTAGTTTTTTAAGGTCACGAGATTGCAAGAAAATTTCCTACGAATATTCCCAAGTTCTTTGTTTTTCATACTGTTTAAGCACATCCTTCTTGCTCTCTCTGTAGCGTATGGGATGTATCTTCTTGGATTAGAACAATAGATTCTTTTGTGCCCCACCGGGGGTTCGGTCGTTTTATAAGAACTTCGCCTATTAATTGTTAGCCCCAAAAATAAGAATTAAATTGCTATAAGTAATAAAAATGCAAAAAATAAAAATTATAGTCTCAGGGATAGCACTCTTATTACTAATTGTTAATTCAAATGTTTTCGCAAAGGAATTTAAATTAGAAAGATTTTTTACTATACCTAAATTTTTAGAGGTATTTAGTCATAATTTATATTGTATAGATGCCTATGAGAACATTTATTATATATATACGGGAGTACAGAATGATAATGAAAATATAATTAGAAAATTAATTAAAATAAAAGACGATGATAAGCATTATGAAATATTTACATACTGTAATCTTAATATTAAAGATAAAAAAAATAGAGTTATTGTAACTAAAAATCAAAAAATGTTGGAGCTTGTATTTGAAGAAGGTAGGAGTATATGCGGATATTATGGAAAGATATTTAAAAAAATAGAAAAAGTGAAAACAGGTAATAA